>NZ_JBNNWO010000028.1:0-53080 GCF_050281105.1 Methylobacterium sp. NPDC080182 | reverse complement strand
TCGTGCCGGTGGCCATGGAGGAGAAGCTGCGCTTCGCCATCCGCGAGGGCGGCCGCACCGTCGGCGCCGGCGTCGTCGCCGCCATCAACGACTGACGATCGATCCGGGGCGGCGCCGCGCGCCGCCCCGCCTCTCCGACGCCGGCTCCCGTCTCGACGGGGGCCGGCGTCGTCGTTTCGGGCGGGCGGGGTCCTGTCGGCGCCGCTTCCCGCCCGCTTCCCGCAAGCGACCCCTTGCAAGCCGCGCCGCGATGGGGCATTGGGCGGTGCGCTAGGAGTGTAGCTCAACTGGTCAGAGCGCCGGTCTCCAAAACCGGAGGTTGCGGGTTCGAGTCCCTCCACTCCTGCCAGACATTCAGCCCGATCCCGCGCGGCGGCCCGGTCGACAAGCCGGGGGAGTTGCGCTAGAGCGGGCGCAATCCGAGATCTGAAGCGACCGTCGGTGCGGGCCCATCCGGGTCCTCGGCGCCGACATTCGCATTCCCGGATGCGGTCTCTGCCTCGGGGCCGAACACGCACAGACACTGGCGCCATGGCATCGAACGAAGCGACCAAGAAGGTGGACCTGGTGCGCGGCGCGGCCCGCGGTCCCGCGAATCCGCCGCCCGCCCGGCCCGCGACCCCCGCCCGCGCGCCGCAGAAGCGCGCCACGCCGGGCGAGTTCTTCGCCCAGGTGCGCGACGAGGCCCGCAAGGTCACGTGGCCGACCCGCCGGGAGACCACGATCACGACCATCATGGTGTTCGTGATGGTCGTCGCCGCGAGCCTGTTCTTCACGGTCGTGGATCAGGCCCTGCGCTTCTTGGTCGGCCTGATCCTGGGCGTCTGAGAAATCCTGGGCGTCTGAGGGCGGCTCGCCGCCGATCGGGGGTGACCCCGGGGACTTGTCGGAGTTGAACGGAACCGTGTCGAAGCGCTGGTACATCGTCCACGCCTACTCGAACTTCGAGAACAAGGTTGCCCAGTCCATCAAGGACCAGGCGGCCCAGCGCGGGCTGACCGAGCTGTTCGACGAGGTGATGGTCCCGACCGAGAAGGTCGTGGAGGTCCGCCGCGGCCGGAAGGTCGACGCCGAGCGCAAGTTCTTCCCCGGCTACGTGCTGGTGAAGTGCGACCTCACCGACGAGGTCTACCACCTGATCAAGAACACCCCGAAGGTCACGGGCTTCCTCGGGGCCGACAAGTCGAAGCCGGTGCCGATCCCGGACGCCGAGGCCGAGCGGATCAAGGGCCAGGTCGCCGAGGGCGTCGACCGGCCGAAGCCCTCGATCTCCTTCGAGATCGGCGAGACCGTCCGGGTCGCCGACGGCCCGTTCGCCAGCTTCAACGGCACCGTCGAGGAGATCGACGACGCCCGCTCCCGCCTCAAGGTGGCCGTGTCGATCTTCGGCCGCGCCACGCCGGTCGAGCTCGAATACGCCCAGGTCGAGAAGGCCTGAGCCCCCGATCGCGGCGGCCCTCCGGCCGCCCGTCCGTTCCGGTCGCCGCATCCCCACCGGGTGCGGGTACCGCGAAGCCGCCGCGTTCCGCTGAGAGCGCGGCACCATCCGCGGGAGAACCGCCCGGCTTCGCCTCCGGGATCCACGGCTCGCACCGCGACCTGCAACCGTCCGACCCGCCGCGCTTCAGGCCGCACGGGGGCGGATTTTCATTGGGAGCAGTCCCATGGCGAAGAAGATCACGGGCTACGTGAAGCTTCAGGTCCCGGCCGGCGCCGCCAACCCGTCGCCGCCGATCGGCCCCGCGCTCGGTCAGCGCGGCCTCAACATCATGGAATTCTGCAAGGCCTTCAACGCGAAGACCGCGCAGATGGAGAAGGGCACCCCGATCCCGGTGATCATCACCGCGTATCAGGACCGCTCCTTCACCTTCGAGATGAAGCAGCCCCCGGTCACCTTCTTCCTGAAGAAGGCCGTCGGCCTGAAGCTCGGCAAGAAGCCGGCCTCCGGCTCCAAGACCCCGGGCAAGGGCCCGACCGTCGGCAAGATCACCGAGGCGCAGCTTCGTGAGATCGCCGAGAAGAAGATGCCCGACCTCAACTGCGACACGGTCGAGTCGGCCGTCGCGATGATCCGTGGCTCCGCGCGGGCCATGGGCCTCGAAGTCGTCGCGTAAGGGAGGGCAGCATGGCTAAGGAAGGCAAGCGCATCCGCGCCGCCCGCGAGGGCATCGAGGCGACCAAGCTCTACGCGCTCGACGAGGCGATCAAGCTGGTCAAGGAGCGGGCGACCGCGAAGTTCGACGAGACCGTCGAGGTCTCGATGAACCTCGGCGTCGATCCCCGCCACGCCGACCAGATGGTCCGCGGCGTCTGCAACCTGCCGAACGGCTCCGGCCGGACGGTGCGCGTGGCGGTCTTCGCCCGCGGCGCCAAGGCGGACGACGCCAAGGCCGCGGGTGCCGACATCGTCGGCGCCGAGGATCTCCTCGAGATCGTGCAGAGCGGCAAGATCGAGTTCGATCGCTGCATCGCGACCCCCGACATGATGCCGCTGGTCGGTCGTCTCGGTAAGGTGCTTGGCCCGCGCGGCCTGATGCCGAACCCGAAGGTCGGCACCGTCACCATGGACGTGAAGGGCGCCGTCGCCGGCGCCAAGGGCGGCTCGGTCGAGTTCCGCGTCGAGAAGGCCGGCATCGTCCATGCCGGCGTCGGCAAGGTCTCGTTCGACGCCGACAAGCTCGTCGAGAACATCAAGGCCTTCGCGGACGCCGTCGCCAAGGCGAAGCCCGCGGGCGCCAAGGGCACCTACGTCCAGCGCATCGCCGTCACCTCGACGATGGGCCCGGGCGTGAAGGTCGAGCCCAACACGGTCCTGACCGCCTGAGGCGGGACGAATCGTCGACGCCGCGGAGCGCCCGGCCGGGAACGGCCGGGCGCTCTGCGTTAGCGGGAGCGGGATCGGTGCTCGTCCCTGTCTCGGACCTGTCTCCGACGCAGGCCTGTCCAGGGCGTGAGGCAGGCGCGGAATACGGTCGGTGACGCGACAGGAAGACAAGCCGCGATGGGCCGGCCCGAACCTGCGTCCCTCACGCCATTCTTAACCGCCGAGGGGGGCGCCAACGGCCGCGGCTGTGCTAGATAGGCCGGCATGCGATGCACCCTGACGGTCACCTCCAAGCGACGCATCCTGTGCGTCTTTCCCGCCTACACGCCGTCCTTCGGGACATTCTCCCACGCCTACCCGCTGATGGGCGGGGTGAAGGCGTTCATGCCGCCGCAGGGGCTGCTGCTGATCGCGGCCTACATGCCGGAGGCTTGGGAATGCCGGTTCATCGATGAGAATATCCGCCGCGCGGGCCCGGCTGACTTCGCCTGGGCCGACGCGGTCTTCGTCTCCGGGATGCACATCCAGGAGCCGCAGATCCACGATATCCGCGACCGCGCCCGCGCGGCCGGGAAGGTGACGGTGCTGGGCGGCCCCTCGGTCTCGGGCGCGCCTGAGAAGTACGGCGACTTCGACTACCTCCATATCGGCGAGATCGGCGACGCCACCGACCAGCTCGTCGCCCGCCTCGACGCGGACCTCACGCCGCCGCCCGCCCAGGTGGTGCTGGAGACCAAGGATCGCCTCCCGCTCGCGGACTTCCCGGCTCCCGCCTACGAGGCGGCGCCGCTCAAGCGCTACCTGATCGGCTCCCTGCAATTCTCCTCGGGCTGCCCCTACCGCTGCGAGTTCTGCGACATCCCGCAGCTCTACGGCCGCCAGCCGCGCCTGAAGAGCCCGGAGCAGATGTGCGCCGAACTCGACGCCATCGTCAGCCAGCCGGGCCACCCGGCGGTGGTCTACTTCGTCGACGACAACTTCATCGGCAACCGCAAGGCGACCCGCGAGATGCTGCCGCACCTCGTGGAATGGCAGAAGCGGAACAACTACCCGCTCCAGTTCGCCTGCGAGGCGACGCTGAACATGGCCAAGCAGCCCGAGATCCTGGAGCTGATGCGGCAGGCCAACTTCATGACGGTGTTCGTCGGGATCGAGACCCCGGAGGCGGACGCCCTCAAGGGCATCGACAAGACCCACAACGCCGCCGTGCCGATGTACGAGGCGATCGAGACCCTCAATTCCTACGGGCTCGAGGTGACCTCCGGCATCATCCTGGGCCTCGATTCGGACACCGACAAATCCGAGCAGAACCTGATCGACTTCATCGACCGCTCGGCGATCCCGGTCCTGACCATCAACCTGCTCCAGGCCCTGCCCAAGACCCCGCTCTGGGACCGGCTGGAGCGCGAGGGCCGGCTCCTCCACGACGCCAGCCTCGAGTCGAACGTCCTGTTCAAGCGCCCCCACGATTCGGTGGTGAGCAGCTGGCGCCGGGCGATCGCGCACGCCTACGAGCCGGAGAAGATCTTCGAGCGCTTCAAGCACCAGTGCGCGGTGACCTACCCGAACCGCATCACCACGCCGACGGCCGGCAAGCTCACGTTCACCAACCTGCGCCGCGGCCTCATCCTGGGCTTCAACATCATCACCCGCGTCGGGATCTTCTCCGACTACCGCAGGCCGTTCTGGAGCGCGGCCGGCTACGCGCTGAAGCGCGGGCAGATCGAGGCGGTGTTCAACATGGGGTTCGTGGCCCACCACCTGATCCGCTTCACCCGCGAGGCCCTGCGCGGCGAGCACAACGCCTCGTTCTACGCCGCGAAGGCCGCGGAGGCGAAGGCCGCCCGCGACCGCAGCTGGTGGGAGGCCGCGCGGCGCAAGCTGGTGCCGGAGCGCGAGGCGGCCTAGCCGGGGATCCCGGGACGGGCCCCGAGCGATGCAGCAGCGGCAGGGTACCCGCGCAAGTCCTTGCCTGCGGCGGAAAAGTCGCGCTCCGGCCCTTGGCAGGCGGCTTGCTAGGCTCTATACACCGCGCCTCACGCATTTCATCCTCACGGAAGGAGAGCGGCCGATCGGCCGGTTTCCGCTCGAAATGTCGCCCGGGCAACCGGGTGGCACTGGCCGGAAGGATCCCAGGGGCGACGAGCCCCGCGGAGCCTTGTCCGGCCATGTCCTGTCCGAGACTGCAGGTGCCGGTTCGCCGGCTTAATCCGCCAGCCTGCACAGACGGGGAAGACCGAATTCGAAACGCCTCGCCTCGGCCCCGGCCGCGGAGGGGTGTCGGTTTGAACCAACTCGCCCGAGGCGGCCCGAAGGGGCACGCGCGGGGACAGGGCCGCGAAGCGTCGTTCGGACGTTCCCGGTCTTCCTGAAGGCCGAGACCACGTCCGGGCGGCATGTGCAACCGGCGGACCCGAGACCGGGTTCCGCCAACCGGAGAGAGCCCAGTGGACCGGACAGCTAAAGCTGATCTCGTCTCGACGCTCAACGGCGTGTTCAATCAGAGCGCCGTCGTCGTCGTGGCCCACTACAAGGGCCTCACGGTCGCCGACATGCAGAAGCTGCGCGCGCAGATGAAGCAGGCCGGCGCCACCGTGAAGGTCGCCAAGAACAGCCTCGCCGGCATCGCACTCGATGGCACGGACGTCGCCTCCATCAAGCCGCTCCTGAAGGGCCCGACCCTGCTCGCCTATTCCGGCGATCCGGTCGCTGCCGCGAAGGTCGCGGTCGATTTCGCCAAGGTCAACGACAAGCTCGTGATCCTCGGCGGCGCGATGGGGAAGACCGCCCTGAACCCGGACGGCGTGAAGGCGCTCGCCTCGCTCCCGTCCCTCGACGAACTGCGCGCCAAGATCGTGGGCCTCGTGCAGGCGCCCGCGACCAAGATCGCTCAGGTCGTCAACGCGCCGGCGGCGAAGCTCGCCCGCGTGTTCGGGGCCTATGCCAACAAGGACGAGGCCGCCTGAGGCCCTTCAAAATCCATCCGTTCAAACCGATATCTGAGAGGAATTCAAAATGGCTGATCTCGCCAAGCTCGTCGACGACCTGTCCTCGCTGACCGTGCTCGAGGCCGCTGACCTGGCCAAGATGCTCGAGGAGAAGTGGGGCGTCTCGGCCGCTGCTGCCGTCGCCGTGGCCGCCGGCCCGGCCGCCGGTGGCGCCGCCGCCGCTGCCGAGGAGCAGACCGAGTTCACGGTCGTCCTCGCCTCCGCCGGCGACAAGAAGATCGAGGTCATCAAGGAGGTCCGCGCGATCACCGGCCTCGGCCTCAAGGAGGCCAAGGACCTGGTCGAGGGCGCGCCGAAGCCGATCAAGGAAGGCGTCGCCAAGGACGAGGCCGAGAAGCTCAAGGCCCAGCTCGAGAAGGCCGGCGCCAAGGTCGAGCTCAAGTAAGTCGACGATGGGCCGGTCTCGGCCCATCACCCCACGAAGGCTCCGCGCGAGCCTGTCGTGACCGGAGCCCGCGGGTCAGCGCCCGCGGGCTTTAGGCCGCTTCGGCGGATGGTCCTGGAACGGGACCGGCAAGAGATTCGGTTCGGTGGCGCGGCTCGGCGGGGCGCGCGTCACGGCCCGGTGCGGGAGGTCCCTTTCGGGAACGCTTCCCCGGGCGCGAGGCACGCGGGTAGGAGCGAGGTCACATGGCCAACACGCTGGTCGGTCGCAAGCGCATTCGGAAGTTCTTCGGCAAGATCAAGGAAGTTGCCGAGATGCCGAACCTCATCGAGGTTCAGAAGGCGTCCTACGACCAGTTCCTGATGGTCGACGAGCCCGAGGGCGGGCGCGCCGACGAGGGGCTGCAGAGCGTGTTCAAGTCGGTGTTCCCGATCTCCGACTTCGCCTCCACGGCGCTGCTCGAGTTCGTGCGCTACACCTTCGAGGCCCCGAAATACGACGTGGACGAGTGCCGCCAGCGCGGCATCACCTTCGCGGCCCCGCTGAAGGTCACGCTGCGCCTCATCGTGTTCGACGTCGATCCGGACACCCAGGCGAAGTCCGTCAAGGACATCAAGGAGCAGGACGTCTACATGGGCGACATGCCCCTGATGACGGAGAACGGCACATTCATCGTCAACGGCACCGAGCGCGTCATCGTCTCGCAGATGCACCGCTCGCCGGGCGTGTTCTTCGACCACGACAAGGGCAAGACCCACTCCTCGGGCAAGCTCCTGTTCGCCGCCCGCATCATCCCGTACCGGGGCTCCTGGCTCGACGTCGAGTTCGACGCCAAGGACATCGTGCACGTCCGCATCGACCGGAAGCGCAAGCTGCCGGCGACGTCGCTGCTCTACGCCCTGGGTCTCGACGGCGAGGAGATCCTGTCGACCTTCTACAACAAGGTCGTCTACGACCGGGACGGCGCCGACTGGCGCGTGCCGTTCGACGCCGAGCGCATGAAGGGCATGAAGGCGACCGTCGACCTGATCGACGCCGATTCCGGCGAGGTCGTGCTCGAGGCCGGCAAGAAGCTGAATGCCCGCAACGCCCGCCAGATCACCGAGAAGGGTACCAAGTCCCTCAAGGCGACCGACGAGGATCTCGTCGGCCAGTACGTCGCCGAGGACCTCGTCAACGTGCAGACCGGCGAGATCTGGGCGGAGGCCGGCGAGGAGGTCACCGACAAGCTCCTGAAGAGCCTGGAGGAGGTCGGGATCACCGAGCTGCCGGTGCTCGACATCGACCACGTCAACATCGGCCCCTACATCCGCAACACGCTGGCGGTGGACAAGAACTCCAACCGCGAGGGCGCGCTGTTCGACATCTACCGGGTCATGCGCCCGGGCGAGCCGCCGACCCTCGAGACCGCCGAGGCGATGTTCCACTCGCTGTTCTTCGACTCCGAGCGCTACGACCTCTCGGCGGTCGGCCGCGTGAAGATGAACATGCGCCTCGACCTCGACGCCGCCGACACCGTGCGCACCCTCCGCAAGGAGGACATGCTGGCGGTGGTCAAGGCGCTCGTGGAGCTGCGCGACGGCAAGGGCGAGGTCGACGACATCGACCACCTCGGCAACCGCCGCGTCCGCTCGGTGGGCGAGCTCATGGAGAACCAGTACCGCCTGGGCCTCCTGCGCATGGAGCGCGCCATCCGCGAGCGCATGAGCCAGGTCGACATCGACACGGTCATGCCGCAGGACCTGATCAACGCGAAGCCCGCGGCCGCGGCCGTGCGCGAGTTCTTCGGCTCGTCGCAGCTGTCGCAGTTCATGGACCAGACCAACCCGCTCTCCGAGGTGACGCACAAGCGCCGCCTCTCCGCGCTGGGCCCGGGCGGTCTGACCCGCGAGCGCGCCGGGTTCGAGGTGCGCGACGTGCACCCGACGCACTACGGCCGCATCTGCCCGATCGAGACGCCGGAAGGCCCGAACATCGGCCTGATCAACTCGCTCGCCACCTTCGCGCGGGTGAACAAGTACGGCTTCATCGAGACCCCGTTCCGGCGCGTGCGCGACGGCGTGGTCACCGACGAGGTCGCCTACCTCTCGGCCATGGAGGAGGCGAAGTACTACGTCGCCCAGGCGAACGCCCAGATGGACGAGAACCGCAAGCTCACGGAGGACCTCGTGGTCTGCCGCCGGGCCGGCGAGGTGATCGTCGTCGGTCCTGAGCGCGTCGACCTCATGGACGTGTCGCCGAAGCAGCTCGTCTCGGTGGCCGCGGCGCTGATCCCGTTCCTCGAGAACGACGACGCCAACCGCGCGCTCATGGGCTCGAACATGCAGCGCCAGGCGGTGCCGCTGGTCCGCGCCGACGCCCCGTTCGTGGGCACCGGCATGGAGGCGGTGGTCGCCCGGGATTCCGGCGCCGCCATCGCGGCCCGCCGGGCCGGCATTGTCGATCAGGTGGACGCCACCCGTATCGTCATCCGCGCCACCGAGGAGGCCGACGCCAACAAGCCGGGCGTCGACATCTACCGGCTGCAGAAGTTCCAGCGCTCCAACCAGTCGACCTGCATCACGCAGAAGCCGCTGGTCCGCGTCGGCGAGTTCGTGAAGAAGGGCGAGATCATCGCCGACGGTCCCTCGACCGAGTTCGGCGAGCTGGCGCTCGGCCGGAACGTGCTCGTCGCGTTCATGCCGTGGAACGGCTACAACTTCGAGGACTCGATCCTGCTCTCCGAGCGGATCGTGAAGGATGACGTGTTCACCTCGATCCACATCGAGGAGTTCGAGGTGATGGCCCGCGACACCAAGCTCGGGCCGGAGGAGATCACCCGCGACATCCCGAACGTCTCCGAGGAGGCGCTCAAGAACCTCGACGAGGCCGGCATCGTCTATATCGGTGCCGAGGTGAACGCGGGCGACATCCTCGTCGGCAAGATCACCCCGAAGGGCGAGAGTCCGATGACGCCGGAGGAGAAGCTGCTCCGCGCCATCTTCGGCGAGAAGGCCTCGGACGTGCGCGACACCTCGCTGCGGGTGCCGCCGGGCGTCACCGGCACGATCGTCGAGGTCCGGGTGTTCAACCGCCACGGCGTCGACAAGGACGAGCGCGCCCAGGCGATCGAGCGCGAGGAGATCGAGCGGCTCGCCAAGGACCGCGACGACGAGCAGGCGATCCTCGACCGCAACACCTACGCCCGCCTCGCGGACGTGCTGATCGGTCAGGCGCCGGTGGCCGGCCCGAAGGGCTTCCGCAAGGACACCACGCTCACGCGCGAGCTGATCAACGATTACCCGCGCTCGCAGTGGTGGCAGTTCGCCGTCATCGACGACCGTCTCATGACCGAGATGGAGGCGATGCAGAAGCAGTACGACGAGTCGAAGAAGCGCCTCGAGCAGCGCTTCCTCGACAAGGTCGAGAAGCTGCAGCGCGGTGACGAGCTGCCCCCCGGCGTCATGAAGATGGTCAAGGTCTTCGTGGCGGTGAAGCGCAAGATCCAGCCAGGCGACAAGATGGCCGGCCGTCACGGCAACAAGGGTGTCGTGTCGCGGATCGTGCCGATCGAGGACATGCCGTTCCTGGAGGACGGGACGCATGCCGACATCGTGCTCAACCCGCTGGGCGTGCCCTCGCGCATGAACGTCGGCCAGATCCTGGAGACGCACCTCGGCTGGGCGGCTGCGGGCCTGGGTCGCAAGGTGTCGAAGGCGGTGGATGCCTATCTGAAGTCGCAGGACATCGCGCCGCTGCGGGAGGAGATGAAGGCGATCTACTCCCCGGGCGAGCTCGACGGCCTGACGGACGAGGAGCTGGCCGAGGCCGGCAACAACGTCCGCCGCGGCGTGCCGATGGCCACGCCGGTCTTCAACGGCGCCAAGGAGGCCGATATCGAGCAGATGCTTGAGATGGCCGGTCTCGACCGCTCGGCGCAGTCGACGCTCTACGACGGGCGGACCGGCGAGCCCTTCGACCGCAAGGTGACGATGGGCTACATCTACATGCTGAAGCTCCACCATCTCGTGGACGACAAGATCCACGCGCGCTCGATCGGCCCCTACTCGCTCGTCACCCAGCAGCCGCTGGGCGGCAAGGCGCAGTTCGGCGGCCAGCGCTTCGGCGAGATGGAGGTCTGGGCGCTGGAGGCCTACGGCGCGGCCTACACGCTGCAGGAGATGCTCACGGTGAAGTCGGACGACGTGGCCGGCCGCACCAAGGTCTACGAGGCGATCGTCCGCGGCGACGACACCTTCGAGGCCGGCATCCCCGAGTCGTTCAACGTGCTCGTCAAGGAGATGCGCTCGCTCGGCCTTAACGTCGAGCTGACGTCCTCCAAGAAGGCGGCCAACGACCAGCTTGAGCCCCCGGCCGACGCGGCCGAGTAAGCCAGCGAGAAAACCTCCCGTGGCGGCGGTTCCCGCCGCCACGGTCGAGCGGGGAGGGGAGGGGCCTTCCGGGGTTCGACGACGGTGAGCAGCGCCCGCGCGGGGCGCGGCGCCGGATCTTTTTCAGGACGCGGTGGCCCGGCGCGGGGCTGCCGGCGTCAACAAGGAGCGGATCATGAACCAAGAGGTCATGAACCTTTTCAACCAGCAGGCCCAGCCGGTCAGCTTCGATCAGATCAAGATCTCGATCTCGTCCCCGGAGAAGATCCTCTCCTGGTCGTACGGTGAGATCAAGAAGCCCGAGACCATCAACTACCGGACCTTCAAGCCCGAGCGCGACGGCCTGTTCTGCGCGCGCATCTTCGGGCCGATCAAGGACTACGAGTGCTTGTGCGGCAAGTACAAGCGCATGAAGTACAAGGGCGTCATCTGCGAGAAGTGCGGCGTCGAGGTCACCCTCGCGCGTGTCCGGCGCGACCGCATGGGCCACATCGAGCTGGCCGCCCCCGTCGCGCATATCTGGTTCCTGAAGTCGCTGCCGTCGCGCATCGGCCTGCTGCTCGACATGGCGCTCAAGGACCTCGAGCGGATCCTGTACTTCGAGTCGTACTGCGTCATCGAGCCGGGCCTCACCCCCCTGAAGGAGCGCCAGCTCCTGTCGGAGGAGGAGTACCTGCGCGCGCAGGAGGAGTACGGCGAGGACTCGTTCACCGCTATGATCGGCGCCGAGGCCATCCGGCGCATCCTGCAGGAGCTGGACCTCGACAAGATCGCCAACGATCTGCGCGAGGAGATCGCCGTCACCACCTCGGAGCTGAAGCCCAAGAAGCTCCTGAAGCGGCTCAAGATCATCGAGGCCTTCCAGATGTCCGGCAACAAGCCGGAATGGATGATCCTCACGGTCGTGCCGGTGATCCCGCCGGACCTGCGCCCGCTGGTCCCGCTGGACGGCGGCCGCTTCGCGACCTCCGACCTGAACGACCTGTACCGCCGCGTCATCAACCGCAACAACCGCCTGAAGCGGCTGATCGAGCTGCGCGCGCCCGACATCATCATCCGCAACGAGAAGCGGATGCTGCAGGAGGCTGTCGACGCCCTGTTCGACAACGGCCGCCGCGGCCGCGTCATCACGGGCGCCAACAAGCGCCCGCTGAAGTCGCTCGCCGACATGCTGAAGGGCAAGCAGGGCCGGTTCCGCCAGAACCTGCTCGGCAAGCGCGTCGACTACTCGGGCCGCTCGGTGATCGTGGTCGGTCCGGAGCTGAAGCTGCACCAGTGCGGCCTGCCCAAGAAGATGGCGCTGGAGCTGTTCAAGCCGTTCATCTACGCGCGCCTCGACGCCAAGGGCTTCTCGGCCACCGTCAAGCAGGCCAAGAAGCTCGTCGAGAAGGAGAAGCCGGAGGTCTGGGACATCCTCGATGAGGTGATCCGCGAGCACCCGGTGATGCTGAACCGCGCGCCGACGCTGCATCGCCTCGGCATCCAGGCCTTCGAGCCGAAGCTGATCGAGGGCAAGGCGATCCAGCTGCACCCGCTGGTCTGCGCCGCGTTCAACGCCGACTTCGACGGCGACCAGATGGCCGTGCACGTCCCGCTGTCGCTCGAGGCGCAGCTGGAAGCGCGCGTCCTGATGATGTCGACCAACAACATCCTTCACCCGGCCAACGGTCAGCCGATCATCGTGCCGTCGCAGGACATCGTTCTCGGCCTCTACTACCTGTCGATCGTGGCCGAGGGCGCGCCGGGCGAGTTCAAGCCGGGCAACACCAAGAACCCGATGCAGGGCGTCTACGGCGACATGGGCGAGCTGGAGCACGCTCTCGCCGCCAAGGCCGTGTCGCTGCACTCGAAGATCAAGTGGCGCTGGACCGGCATCGGCCCGGACGGGGAGCCGCTGACCAAGACCTACGAGACCACGCCCGGCCGCGTGATCCTCTCCGGCGCCCTGCCGAAGCACGCCAAGGTGCCCTTCGACGTCGTCAACAAGCTGATGACCAAGAAGGAGATCTCGGCGATGATCGACACCGTCTACCGCCACTGCGGTCAGAAGGAGTCGGTGATCTTCTGCGACCGGATCATGGCGCTCGGCTTCAACCACGCGTTCAAGGCCGGCATCTCGTTCGGCAAGGACGACATGGTCGTGCCGGAGAACAAGTGGTCGATCGTCGACACGACCCGCGCGCTGGTGAAGGATTACGAGCAGCAGTACAACGACGGCCTGATCACCCAGGGTGAGAAGTACAACAAGGTCGTGGATGCCTGGGCGAAGTGCTCGGACAAGCTGGCCGCCGAGATGATGGGCCGGATCTCGGCCGTCCAGAAGGACGAGCACGGGGCCGACAAGCAGGTCAACTCGATCTACATGATGAGCCACTCGGGTGCCCGCGGCTCGCCTGCCCAGATGAAGCAGCTCGCGGCGATGCGCGGCCTCATGGCCAAGCCGTCGGGCGAGATCATCGAGACCCCGATCATCTCGAACTTCAAGGAAGGCCTGGACGTTCTGGAGTACTTCAACTCCACGCACGGTGCCCGTAAGGGCCTGGCCGACACCGCCCTGAAGACCGCGAATTCCGGCTACCTGACCCGCCGCCTCGTCGATGTGGCCCAGGACGCCGTCATCCGCGAGGTCGATTGCGGCACGACCAACGGCATCAAGATGCGCGCCATCGTGGATGCCGGCCAGGTCGTGGCGACGCTCGCCACCCGCATCCTGGGCCGCGCCACGGCCGAGGATCTGGTGGCCGCGGACGGCACGGTGATCGTCAAGACCGGCGAGACCATCGAGGAGCGGCACCTTCCGGCGATCAACGCCGCCGGCATCCAGGAGGTGAAGATCCGCTCGGTGCTCGTCTGCGCGACCAAGAGCGGCGTCTGCGCCACCTGCTACGGGCGCGATCTCGCCCGCGGCACGCCCGTCAACATGGGCGAGGCCGTCGGCGTCATCGCGGCGCAGTCGATCGGCGAGCCGGGCACGCAGCTCACGATGCGCACCTTCCACATCGGCGGTGCGGCCCAGATCGCCGACTCGTCGTTCATCGAGTCGAGCTTCGAGGGCACGATCAAGATCCGCAACCGTGCGATCGCCAAGAACTCCGATGGCGATCTGATCGCCACCGGCCGCAACGTGGCGGTGGTGGTCGTCGGGTCGGACGGGGTCGAGCGGGCGGTCCACCGCCTGCAGTACGGCGCCAAGCTCCGAGTCGACGAGGGTGACAAGATCAAGCGTGGGCAGCGCATCGCCGAGTGGGATCCCTACACCCGTCCGATCCTCACCGAGGTCGACGGCATCGTGGCCTACGAGGACCTGGTCGACGGTCAGTCCATGACCGAGACCACCGACGAGTCGACCGGCATCGCCAAGCGCGTCGTCGTCGACTGGCGCGGCTCGGCCCGGACCTCCGACCTCAAGCCCGCGATGGTCGTGGTCGATCGGGACGGCAAGGCGCTCAAGCTGCCCCGCGGCTCGGACGCCCGCTACTTCCTTCCGGTCGACGCCATCATCGGCTTCGATCCCGGCGCGAAGGTGAATGCCGGCGACATTCTCGCCCGCGTCTCGACCGACTCGGCCAAGACCCGCGACATCACCGGCGGTCTGCCGCGGGTGGCGGAGCTGTTCGAGGCCCGGCGCCCGAAGGACGCGGCGATCATCGCCGAGAAGTCGGGCACCATCGCGTTCGGCCGCGACTACAAGAACAAGCGTCGGCTCACGCTGACGCCGCATGACGGCTCGGAGGCGGTCGAGTACCTGATCCCGAAGGGCAAGCACATCCACCTGCAGGACGGGGACGTGGTCGAGCTCGGCGATTACATCGTCGACGGAAACCCGGCCCCGCACGACATCCTGGCGATCAAGGGCGTGGAGGAACTCGCGGCCTACCTCGTCAACGAGATCCAGGAGGTCTACCGGCTGCAGGGCGTGTCGATCAACGACAAGCACATCGAGGTGATCGTCCGTCAGATGCTGCAGAAGGTCGAAGTGACCGACGGCGGCGACTCGGACATCCTCTCGGGTGACCAGATCGACCGGACGGAGCTGACCGACTTCAACGAGAAGCTGCTCGCCGAGGGCAAGAAGCCGATCCAGGGCGTTCCGGTCCTGCTCGGCATCACCAAGGCGTCGCTGCAGACCAAGTCGTTCATCTCGGCGGCCTCGTTCCAGGAGACCACCCGCGTCCTCACCGAGGCGGCGGTCAACGGCAAGGTCGACACCCTGGAGGGCCTGAAGGAGAACGTCATCGTCGGGTCGCTGATCCCGGCCGGCACGGGCTCGATGGTGGCGGATATCCGCTCCATCGCCCGCCGCCGCGACGCGATGATCCTGCAGCAGAAGCAGGCCGAGAGCGGCGCCATGCCGGTCGAGGAGCTTCCGCCCGCCGCCGCCGAGTGAGGCCGTCGGCAGGACTGAGTTGGGAGAGGGCGGCCTTCGGGCCGCCCTTTCTCGTTCCGGCCTGCCTTTGTCCGGCCGTGTCCCCTCACCAACTCGAACGCCGTCTTTGCGAGCGCAGCGAAGCAACCCAGTGTCGCGCCACGCTGGAAGACGTCCCGCTGCCCTGGGTCACTTCGCTGCGCTCGTGATGACGGGCCGGGCAGTGTCGACTGCAACCCCGAGGCCGTATCGAGACGCGCGCGACCGTCCGGCCTTAACGGCAGCTCAACCATACCGCGCGATAAATTCGGCGCGGCCGCAGAAACACCCTGGAAACGGGGAGGATCGGGCCGGTTCGGGTGCGTGAGTGCGGGTCTGGCGTCGTGGGCACGAGACGAGGACGGGAATCGAGCCTGCGCTGGCTCTCGGCGGCCCTGACGCCCTGGATGGTCGGTCTGGGCCTGCTGGTGTCGTTCACCGCCGATGCCGGCACGGAGAACGCCATCGGGGCGAGCCGGCTCGGGGTGATCGATGCCGACACGGTCCCGCCGCTGCCGCCCGGCACCCTGCTGATCGGGACGACCCTCCGCCGCCTCGGCGACGAGCCGCCCCAGGCGACCTTCAAGACCGGCGCGCACGTTTTCCCGGTCGTGCAGCGGGCCGGCAAGGGCGACCCCGCCCGGCCGCCGGCCGAGAGCTTCGCGCGCCGGGCCGCGAACCTGCGCGAGGCGGGCGGCGCCCTGGTGTTCGGCGACGTTACCGGCAGCGTCACCGGCGTGCTGACGCAGGGCTCCGCGATCTGGAACCCGGAATCCGAGCCGGAAGCCGCCTTCGTCCCCGTGCCGGATCTCGGCCTCACCACCGGCAGCGGCACCGCCGCCTCCACGGGCGCGGGGACGGCCGACCTCACCGAGGATGGCGGCCCCGAGCGCTTCGACGGCTCGACCCCGCCGGTGCCGCGGGCCATCGCGCTGTCCTCCACGACGCCGGCGCCCGCCGACGCCATCCCCGTCGAGATCGCCGCAGCGAGCCTCGCGCTCCCCGATTTCGCGATCCGCACCGACCGGCCCGACAGCGCCCAGCCGGTGCCCGAGGACGCGCGCCGGCGCTACGCCGACCTGATCGACCCGAACGCCCTCGACAAGGAGCAGCGCTGCCTCTCCGAGGCGGTCTATTTCGAGGCCCGGAGCGAGCCCGAGGCCGGCCAGGCCGCCGTCGCCCAGGTGGTGCTCAACCGCGTGAAGAGCGGCCTCTACCCGGCGAGCGTCTGCGGTGTCGTCTACCAGAACCGGCACCACTACATGGGCTGCCAGTTCTCCTTCGCCTGCGAGGGCAAGTCCCTGCGCATCACCGATGCCGGCGCCTGGGAGAGCGCCACCCGCATCGCCCGCTCGGTGATCGAGGGCCGGACCTACCTCGCCGAGGTCGGCGCCGCGACCCACTACCACGCCGACTACGTGCGCCCGGGCTGGGCCCGCCGCCTGCGGAAGATGGACGTGATCGGCCGGCACATCTTCTACCAGCTTCGGGCCGGCCAGACCTGAACCGGGCCGGACCGGACTTCATAAGAGAGACTGTCCAAGATCCGAACAATGCTACCTAGGTAGGCGACGCCTAAGCAGTCGAAACCAAGGGTTAATTTTACCTTCGTTCCCGATAATGCTTGCGCGCCGGGCAACGAGTCTGGCCTCTGGTACGTCGAGACGAGCGCCGCGTCCGCGCCGCGTCTCGTAGTAATGCGTATCAGAGGACTTCCATGACCGCGCCGGTCGCTCGCACCGCTCTCCTCGCCGCCGCCCTCGGCGGCGTGCTCCTCGCCGCACCCGCCCAGGCCGGCGGCTGCTACGGCTCCGAATGCTATCGCCGCGTCGTCACGCCGCCGGTCTACGACACCGTGCAGGAGAACGTGCTGGTGCGCCCGCCCCGCACGGTCTACCGGACCACGCCGCCGGTCTACGACACGGTTTCGGAGCGTGTGATGGTCTCGCCCGGCGGCCGCTACTGGCAGACGAGCCGCGGCCCCGGCGGCGAGCTGATCGGCTGCTGGGTGACGACGCCGCCGCGCTTCGCGGTGCGCACCCGGACCGTGCTGGTCCGCCCGGCGCAGTCGATCCCCGAGACGATCCCGCCGGAATACGCCAGCGTCAGCCGCCGCGTCCTCGTGGCGCCCGCTCGGGCCGGCTGGGTGCCGGTCGGCGCGGGGTACGGCTACCGGCCCGCCGCCTATGGCGGCCCGCTCGTCGGCTCGATCCCCGACGCCCTCGGCATCACCGGGGCCAGTTCCTCGGATATCGGCGTCGGTCTCGGCTTCTACACGGGCAGCCGGTACGAGGGATACTGAGCCGGTCACGACCGCGCCCGTCTTGATTCCGGGCGTCCCGGCCACACCTCACCGCGCGAAGCGGGAGGTGACGATGGGGACGTTCAAGGCCTGGGTGGTCGAGAAGAACGAGGCCGGCCAGAGCCTCGCCTTCACGGACTTCGACGACGCCGACCTGATGGACGGCGACGTCACCGTGCGGGTGACGCACTCGACCCTGAACTACAAGGACGGCCTCGCGCTCACCGGCAAGTCGCCGGTGGTGCGCCGCTTCCCGATGATCCCGGGCATCGACTTCTCCGGGATCGTCGAGACCTCGGACCACCCGGAGTACCGGCCGGGCGACGCGGTCGTGCTCACCGGCTGGGGCGTCGGCGAGACGCATCTCGGCGCCTACGCGCAGCGCGCCCGGGTCCGGGGCGACTGGCTGGTTCCGCTGCCCCAGGGCCTCACGGCCGAGCAGGCCATGGCGGTCGGCACCGCCGGCTACACGGCGATGCTGTGCTGCATGGCGCTCGACGCCTACGGCGTGAAGCCCGAGCACGGTCCGGTCATCGTCACCGGCGCCTCGGGCGGCGTCGGCTCGGTGGCGGTGGCGCTCCTCGCCCGGGCCGGCTGGCACGTGATCGCCTCCACGGGCCGGGACGGCGAGTCCGATTACCTGAAGGGGCTCGGGGCCGCCGAGATCCTCGACCGGGCCGAACTGTCGAAGCCCGGCAAGCCGCTGAGCAAGGAGCGCTGGGCCGCCGGCGTCGACGCCGTCGGCTCCACGACCCTCGCCAACGTGCTCGCCATGACCCGGGCGGACGGCGCCGTCGCGGCCTGCGGGCTGGCGCAGGGCATGGACCTGCCGACCTCGGTGGCGCCCTTCATCCTCCGCGGCGTCTCGCTGCTCGGCATCAACAGCGTCACCACCCCGCAGAAGAAACGCCGCGAGGCCTGGGCGCGCCTCGCCCGGGAGCTCGACCTGGCCAAGCTCGCCGCCATGACGAGCACGGTCCGCCTGGAGGAGGTCGGCCGGCTCGGCGAGGAGATCCTGGCCGGCAAGGTCCGAGGCCGGACCGTCGTGACGGTGGCGTAGGTCCGGCGCCCGTCAGGCGGCTTTCCGGGCCTGGAGCAGGTAGCTCATCGGCAGGAGCCGGTCGGCAGCGAGCACGTCGCAGGCCGTGCTGCTGATGTTGTCCGGAAACTCCCCGAACCGCTCGATCGCGAGGCCGGCACCGATCAGGCTCTCGATCAGCATCCCGACGGGATGGGCGAACCAGTAATGCGGTCCGACCCGCGGGGCCGGCCCGTCGCCGTACACGATGGCGTCCTCGCCCACGAACGGCGCCGTGCGGAAATAGGAGTGCCGGACCAGGAGCGGCTGCTCCGCCCGCGGCTCGAACATGTTCACGACGGGGTGCTCCTCGTGGATGAGGATCCGGCCGCCCGGGTGCAGGAGGCGCGCCGCCACGGCGAGGAAGCGCGGCAGGTCGGGCATCCAGCCCAGCACGCCGATGGTGATCACCGCGAGGTCGTAGGCACCGTCGTGCTCCGCGTCGATCGCGTGCACGTCGCCCGCGACGAAGCGGCAGTCGCGCCCGGCGATTCCGGCGAGGTCCCTGGCCTGGGCGAGGAACGCCTCCGACTGGTCGAACCCGGTCGCCGACCGGGCGCCCAGATTCATCAGCGACACCGTCTCCCGCCCGTTGTTGCAGCAGAGCTGCGCGACGGAGGTCCCGGCGAGCCCGATCGCCCGCAGGGCCGCCTCCATCGGCGGGTCGAAGCAGGAGAAGCCGGGATCCCGCGCGAAGTTCTGCGTCAGCCGGTCCCAAGACGGGTCGCTCCGGTGCAGCGGCGCGGAGGCATCCCAGGCCTGGCGGTTGGCGGCGACGGCCTCGGCGGCGGACAGGGACGACATCGACGGCTCCGGGTGAATCGCCGGAGAGTCTAGCGAGCGGTGCCCGTGTCGCGCCACGGCGAAAACGCCGGGCCGGCCGAACCGCCGTCGCGCGGGAACCTTTGCCGTACCTCGCGTGTTGGCGTCTTCATGAGCGTCGCATTCGTCAAAGAGCCCGAGGGTGGGGAAGCGTTCGAGAATCTGCCGGACCGGCCGATCTCGCCGCACACGAACTTCGTCACGCCGGAGGGGCTTGCGCAGATCGAGGCCGAGGTCGCGCGTCTCGAGAAGGAGGTCGCCTCGCTGGACCCCGCCGACAAGGCGGAGGATTCCCGCATCGGGCGCGACCTGCGCTACTGGGCGGCCCGGAAGAACACCGCGCAGCTCGTGGAGCCCAGGGGCGGCGACACCGTGCAGTTCGGCTCCACCGTCACGGTGGTCCGCGAGGACGAATCCGGCAAGGAGACCCGGCAGACCTTCCGGATCGTCGGCGAGGACGAGGCCGACCCGCACAAGGGCTCGATCTCGTACGTGGCACCGCTCGCCCGCGCCATCACGGGCAAGACGATCGGCGACGTGGTCGAGGTGAACGGCCACGAGGTCGAGGTCGTCGAGATTCGCTGAGGCGGGTCAACGGCCCTCGAACCGGGCCCGCAGCGGCAGCAGCGCCTCGGCGACGTGCTCCATGAAGGCCCGGACTCGCGCCGCGTGGCGCAAGTCCGGATGCGTCAGGATCCAGAGGTCCGCCCCGAGTTCCGGGTGCGGCCCTGACAGCCGTCGCAGCGCCGGATTGAGGTCGGCCGTGAAGCAGGGAAGCGGACCGATGCCGAGGCCGGCCTCGACCGCCGCTTCGAGACCGATCACCGCGTTGACCCGCAGGCGGACGCGGTCGGAGGGGGCCCGCGCCTCCACGAACCGCGTGAGCGAGCCGCCCGCCACCAGCGGCCCCGGACTGATCCACGCCTCGCGGGCCAGATCACCGTAGGCGCAGTCGGCGCGGCCGTAGACTCCCCAAGCCGTGAGGGCGAGGCGGCGGCCGACCAGGGTCTCACTCGGCTCGCGGCTGATCCGGATCGCCACGTCGGCGTCCCGGCGCGAGAGGTTGAGCGTCGCCTCCGCGAGGATGAGGTCGATCCGAATCTCCGGATAGCGCTCGGCGAAGCTCGCCAGCATCGGCATCAGCAGGTCGGCGGCGAAGCCGGCCGGCGCGGTCACCCGCAGCTCGCCGGAGGGTGTCTCGCCCTGTCCCGCCACCACGCGGGCGAAGCGCGTCACGTCCGCTTCGATCCGTCCGGCCGCGTCGATCATCGCCTGCCCGGCGGCGGTCGGCACATAGCCCGTGCGCAGCCGCTCGAACAGGCGCGTGCCGAGCCGCGCCTCCAGGGCGGCGAGGCGCCGGAACGCCGTCGAGTGGTTGATCCCGAGCTCGGTCGCCGCCGCGGTCAGGCCGCCCCGATCGGCCACGGTCTTCGCGAACCGGAAGTCGTCCCAGTCGAGCGCCACGCGCGGATCCTTGCGTCTGTGCAAGATCAATCTTGCACGTCGGGGCATTCTTGCAAGGCGGCAAATGCGCGATGGAGTGGCCTTCCGCCGGCCGACGATTCGGCCGGACGTCCGACACGCAGGAGAGATCACCCGATGGCGAAGGTTCTGGTGCTGTACTACTCGACCTACGGTCACGTGGAGCAGATGGCCTACGCCGTCGCCGAGGGCGCCCGCGAGACGGGGGCCGAGGTCGTCGTGAAGCGCGTGCCGGAGCTGGTCCCGGAGGAGGTCGCCCGGCAGAACCATTTCAAGCTCGATCAGGCGGCGCCGGTCGCGACGGTCGCCGAACTCGCCGATTACGACGCGATCATCTTCGGCACGCCGACCCGCTACGGCAACATGGCCTCGCAGATGAAGCAGTTCATCGACCAGACCGGCGGGCTCTGGATGAAGGGCGCGCTGGTCGGCAAGGTCGGCTCGGTCTTCACCTCCACGGCCTCGCAGCACGGCGGCCAGGAGACGACGCTGACGAGCTTCCACACGGTGCTGTTCCATCACGGCATGGTGGTGGTCGGCCTGCCCTACAGCTTCCAGGGGCAGGCGGGCGTCGAGGCGGTGAAGGGCAACACGCCCTACGGCGCCAGCACGATCGCGGACGGCGACGGCTCCCGCCAGCCGAGCGCCGTCGAGCTGGAGGGCGCGCGGTTCCAGGGCCGCCACGTGGCGGGCATTGCCGCCAAGCTGGCCCGAGACTGAGAAGCCAAGAAAAAAGGCTCGGATTGCTCCGAGCCTGGAAGGAAAAAGGCCATTGGGGGCTGAGAAGGCCTTCGTGATCAGTAAACGGATCAGGCCGAACTCTGTTCCGCTGCCGGCGAAAAATTCTCCGCCGTCAGCGGGGCGCGGCCGCCCGGGCGAGGCGGTCGCGGATCGCCTCGCCGAGGCCCTCCGCGGGAATGGGCGCCACCGCGATGGTCTCGGCCCCCGAGGCGTCGAGGTCGCGCAGGGCGCCGAACAGCCGGGCAGCGGCCTCCGCGGGGTCGCCCGCCGGACTCAGGTTGAGACTGGCCCGCGCGGTCTCGTGACCGGCCGGAAGGCGGGATCCGAACAGCAGGACCGCCTCGCCGGGCTCGACCCGCACCGCGTCGAGGCGGACCCGCGCCCGCGGCGCGTAGTGCGAGGCGAGCATGCCCGGGCCCGCCGGCCGGTCGGCATCCGCCGCCGCGGGCGCCGCCGGATCGATGCCGAGCACCGCCCGGAGCGCCGCCCGGGTGACGCCGCCGGGCCGCAGCAGCCGCGGCGTGCCGCCGAGGCAGGCCACCACCGTCGACTCGACGCCCACCGGCGTGTCGCCGCCGTCGAGCACCGCGGCGATGCGGCCGGCGAGATCGTCGAGGACGTGGGCGGCCCGGGTCGGGCTCACCCGCCCTGAGCGGTTGGCCGAGGGCGCCGCGACCGGCCGCCCGACCTCGGCGAGGAGCGCGCGCGCGAGCGGGTGCGCCGGAACCCGCAGGGCGAGGCTCGGCAGGCCGGCGCGGGCGAGGTCGCAGACCCGCGTGCCCGCGTGCGCCGGGACCACCAGGGTGAGGGGGCCGGGCCAGAAGGTCTCCGCGAGGCGGCGTGCCTGCGCGTCGAAGACCCCCTCCGCCAGGGCCGCCGCCGCGTCGGGCAGGTGCGAGATCAGCGGGTTGAAGTGCGGCCGCGCCTTGGCGGCGAAGATGCCCGTCACCGCGGCGGGGTCGGTGGCGTCCGCCCCGAGCCCGTAGACGGTCTCGGTGGGGAAGGCGACGAGGCAGCCCGCCCGCAGGAGCGCGGCGGCCTCGGCGAGGCCGGCCGCGTCGGCGGGGAGCCGCCGGGTCGCGGCCGGGACCGTTGACCCGGGATCGTTCATGCGGGAAGCCGTCTCCGAGGTCATGGCGGTGCGAGCCCCGCGCGCCTATCCTCGCCCCGCCCTAGCGCCGGTGCGCGGGCGCGGTCAAACCCGCCCCGGATCGAACGCGCGGGCGGGCCGCCACACGGGAGGATCGTATGAGTTACCGCGCCCCGGTCCCCGAGATGCTCTTCACGCTGCGGCACGTGGCCGGGCTCGACGCGGTCGATCCCGACGATGCCGAGGCGATCCTGACCGAGGCCGGGCGGATCGCAGCCGGCGTGATCGCGCCGCTCAACCGGGTCGGCGACCGGCACGGCACTCCCTTCGCGGACGGGGAGGTCACCACGCCGCCCGGCTGGCGCGAGGCCTACCGCACCTTCACGGAGGGCGGCTGGAACGGGCTCTCGGCCGAGGCCGACCACGGCGGGCAGGGCCTGCCGAAGCTGATCGAGGCCGCCTGCACCGAGATGTGGAACGGCGCCAACCTCGCCTTCGGCCTCTGCCCGCTCCTGACCCAGGGCGGCATCGAGGCGCTCGCGGCCCACGGCTCGGACGACCTGAAGGCGCGCTACCTCGAGAAGCTGGTCTCGGGCGCGTGGCCCGCCACCATGAACCTGACCGAGCCGCAGGCGGGCTCCGACCTCGCCCTGCTGCGCACCCGGGCCGTGCCGGCGGGCGACGGCACCTACCGGATCACCGGCAACAAGATCTACATCACCTACGGCGAGCACGACCTCGCCGACAACATCGTTCACCTCGTCCTGGCCCGGCTGCCCGACGCGCCCGCCGGCACGCGGGGCATCTCCCTGTTCCTGGTGCCGAAGGTGCTGCCGGACGGCACCCGCAACGACCTGCGCTGCTCCGGCATCGAGCACAAGCTCGGCATCCACGCCTCGCCGACCTGCTCGATGGCGTTCGGCGACGGCGGCGGCGCCACCGGCTGGCTGATCGGCCAGGAGAACAAGGGGCTGGCCTGCATGTTCACGATGATGAACGCGGCGCGGCTCAATGTCGGCCTGCAGGGCGTCGGAATCGCCGAGGCCGCGACCCAGCGGGCGCTCGCCTACGCGCAGGAGCGCCGCCAGGGCAAGGCGGTGGGCGCCGCCGAGGCGACCAGCCCGATCGCCGCCCATCCGGACGTGCAGCGCATGCTGCTCACCATGAAGGCCTCGACGGCCGCCGCCCGCGCCATCTGCTACCTCACCGCCGCGGCCCTCGACGCGTCGAAGGGGCCGGAGGGGCAGGCGGCCCTGGACCGCGCCTCGCTGCTGACCCCGGTCGCGAAGGCGTTCGCGACGGACCTCGCCAACGAGGTGACCTCGCTCGGCGTGCAGGTCCACGGCGGCATGGGCTTCGTGGAGGAGACCGGCGCGGCGCAGCTCATGCGCGACGCCCGCATCCTCGGCATCTACGAGGGGACCAACGGCATCCAGGCCATCGACCTCACCGCCCGCAAGCTGCCGCTGAACGGCGGGGGCACCGCGCAGTCGCAGATCGCCTGGATGCGCCGGGCCGCGGAGGGGCTGCTCAAGGCCGGCGACCCCGCCTTCGGCCACATGGCGGCGCGGCTGCGCGACGGGATCGGCAGCCTCGACCGGGCGACGAGCCACCAGCTCGCCGCGCTGAGCTCGAACCGCCCCGAGGCGGCGCTCGCCGGCGCGACGCCGTACCTGCGCCTGTTCGGCCTGACGCTGGGCGCCGCCTGCCTCGCCCGGGCGGCGCTCGCCGCGAGCGCCGCCCGGAAGGCCGGCGAGACGGACCCGGCGCACGCGGCCCGCATCGCCCTCGCCCGGTTCTACGCCGAGAACCTCCTGGTGGCCGCCTCCGGCCTGGAGCAGGCGGTGGTCGAGGGCGGCGCCTTCACGGACGACGCCGCCCTGGCGCTGGCGGTTTGAGGAGCGGATCATGGCCGAACCCGTCACGATCGACGACCTCGCGGGCGGCGTCCGCCTGATCACCCTGAACCGCCCCGAGAAGAAGAACGCCCTCACGGGCGCCATGTACGACGCGATGCGCGCGGGCCTGACGGAGGCCGACGCGTCGGACGCGGTCGGCGCCGTGGTCTTCGCCGGGCAGCCCGGCATGTTCAGCGCCGGTAACGACCTCGCCGATTTCATGGGGCATGCCGGTGATGGATTCAGTTCCTCGCCGGCGCTGGCCTTCATCCGCCAGCTCGCCCGGACCCGCACCCCGATGGTGGCGGCGGTCGACGGGATCGCGGTCGGCATCGGCGCGACCCTCTGCCTGCACTGCGACCTCGTCTACGCGAGCCCGGCGGCGCGCCTGCGCATGCCCTTCGTCGAGCTCGGCCTCGTGCCGGAGGCGGCGTCGAGCTACCTGCTGCCCCTGCGGGTCGGCCGGCTCCGGGCGACCGAGCTGCTGCTCCTGTCCCGGCCGCTGGAGGCCGACGAGGCGCAGGCGCTCGGCCTCGTCAACGCGGTGCTGCCCGCCGACATGCTGGTCGAGCAGGCCATCGCGCAGGCGGCGCGCCTCGCCGCCCTGCCGCGCGGGGCGCTGACGGCTTCCCGGGCGCTGATCCGGGGCGACCAGGCGCAGGTCGAGGCGGCCCTGGAGGCGGAGGCCCGAGCCTTCGACGCGCAGCTGCGCTCGCCCGAATCCCAGGAGCGGCTCGCCGCCTTCCTCAACCGCGCCAAGCCCGCCTCGGCGTGAGCGCGCCCGACCTCTCCCAGAAGATCTGCCTCGTGGCGGGCGCGTCGCGGGGCGTCGGCCGGGGGCTCGCCCGGGCGCTGGGAGAGGCGGGGGCCACGGTGATCGTCACGGCCCGCTCCAGCGAGACCGGCCCGCGCACCGAGATGCGCGCGGAGGCGATCGAGGATACGGCCCGCGCGGTCGACGCCGCCGGCGGCCGCGGTCACCACTACCTCTGCGACCACCGCTCCGAGCGCGCCACCGACGCGCTGGTGCACTGGGCTCTGCGCCGGTTCGGGCGCATCGACGTCGCGGCCTGCAGCGTGTGGAGCGGCAACGAGGGCTACGACGGCGAGCGCTACCCGGACGGGGCCGGCTGGGGCACGCCGTTCTGGCGCCGCTCGGCGGAGCCGTACATCGGCCTCCTCGAGGCCGGGCCGCTGCCGGCCCTTCTGCTCGCCCGGGCGGTCGCCCCCGCCATGGTGGCGGCGCGGGCCGGGCTGCTGGCGCTCGTCTCCTTCGGGACCGAGGATTACCTCGGCGACGTGTTCTACGATTCCGCCAAGGCCGCGACCAACCGGCTGACCCTGGCCTTCGCCCGGGAACTCGCGCCCCACGGCGTCACCGCTCTCGGCCTCTCGCCGGGCTTCGTCGCCACCGAGCGGGCGCGCGATCTCGGCCAGGAGCAGCACGCCACCGAGAGCCCGCTCTACGCCGGCCGGGCGCTCGCGGCGCTCGCCGCCGACCCCGACATCGCCGCCCGGGCGGGCGCCGTGCTGCATGCCGGCGACCTCGCGCGGATCTACGGCTTCACCGACGCCGACGGGACGCGGCCGGAGCGGTTCCGCGTCGGGCCGTGACAGGCCGTGACGGGCCGGGACGGGCCGGGACGGGCCGGGACGGTTTTGGCGGGACCTGTCGCCCGAATGGCGCAGCCCCGCGGCAAACGGGCCGGATTCGCCCCGGGACCTGTCGGCGGGGTTGATTCGCGGGGCCCGGACGCGCGTCCTGTCGGGATCGGCGGCTCCGATTGCTGCGGGAGCGAAAAACGGCCTTAATTCGCCCGCAGGTCAGGGGAGCGATCCTGTACCCGCCCCGATCTCCGGTCGGGCCGGGACCGTGCGTGTGAACGAGGGAAACTGGCATGTCGGAAGCGAACACGGCCCCGCGCGTGCTGATGGTGTTCCCGAAGTTCTACGAAAACTCGATGTGGAACTTCAAAGAGGCCATGGAGCTGCAGGGCGCCCGCGCGCCGGCGCCGCCGCTGGGCCTCATCACGCTGGCCGCGATGCTGCCGCCGGCCTGGCAGGTGACGCTGGTCAATCGCAACTGCGAGGAACTGACGGACGCGCAGATCCAGGCCGCCGACCTCGTGATGACCGGCGGCATGCTGCCCCAGGAGCCGGACTGCCTCGTGGTCATCGACCGCTGCGTGGCGCTCGGAACCCCGGTCTGCGTCGGCGGCCCGGCCCCGACCTCGACGCCGGAGGTCTACGACAAGGCCGACTTCCTGGTGCTGGGCGAGGCCGAGGGCATTCTCGACAAGTTCGTGGCCGCCTGGGAGGCCGGCGAGCGCCGCGGCCGGCTCACGGCCGAGAAGTTCAAGGCCGACGTCACCAAGAGCCCGATCCCGCGCTTCGACCTGCTGACCTTCAGCCACTACCTCTACATCGGCGTCCAGTTCTCGCGCGGCTGCCCGTTCACCTGCGAGTTCTGCGACATCATCGAGCTCTACGGCCGCGCCCCGCGGACCAAGACCACGCCGCAGATGCTGGCCGAGCTCGACCGGCTCTACGGCCTCGGCTACCGCGGCCATGTCGACTTCGTCGACGACAACCTGATCGGCAACAAGAGGGCGATCAAACTGTTCCTGCCGCACCTGATCCAGTGGCAGGAGGCGCACGGCTACCCGTTCAAGTTCTCCACCGAGGCCTCGCTGAACCTCGCGGACGACGACGAGCTGCTCGGGATGATGCGGGACGCGAACTTCTTCGCCCTGTTCACCGGGATCGAGACGCCCGACGAGGCGACGCTGATCCAGACCCAGAAGAAGCAGAACACCAAGCGGTCCATCGCCGACAGCGTTCACAAGCTCTACGAGCACGGCATGTTCGTCACGGCCGGCTTCATCGTCGGCTTCGACACCGAGAAGGACAGCATCAGCAAGGCGATGTCGCTGTGCATCGGCCAGACCGGCATCCCGATCGCCATGGTCGGCCTGCTCTTCGCGCTGCCGAACACGCAGCTCTCGCGCCGCCTGCGCAAGGAAGGCCGCCTCTACGAGAACTACGCGGCGACCACCGCCGACCAGGGCGACCAGTGCACGCAGGGCATCAACTTCGTGACCCTGCGGCCGCAGCGCGACGTGCTGGCCGACTACCGCGACGTCCTCCAGGAGATCTACGACCCGCCGAACTTCTTCGACCGGGTCCGGGTGGTCGCCCGGCGGGTGAAGCGGCCGAAATTCGCCGCCCAGAAGCTCAACTGGGGCCACATCGCCCACGATCTCTACTCGCTGCTGCGGGTGTGCTGGCGGATGACCGTGCGGCGTCCGGAACTCGCCAAGCACTTCTGGAGCGTGTTCCTGGAGACCGCCCGCCGCAACCCGGCCGCCCTGGAGGCCGTGGTCACCAACATGGTGATCTACCTCCACGTCTACCCGTTCTCGCGCTACGTCATCCGCGAGATCAACGGCCGGATCGCCGACCTCGATGCCGGCCGCTGGGTGCAGCCGCCGGTCCTGGCGCCCGAGGCGGAGATCTGCAAGGCGCCGCCGGTCGGCAAGGTGGTGGCCAAGGCCGAGGTCAAGCACCTCGCCGCGGTGGCCTGAGGGATCCGCGGCCGCTGCGCTTGCGGGCTCGGCCGATCATCGCTAGCTGACCCGCCGCGAGGCCACGTCCTCCCCCCGCCACGCGGGGCACAAGTCCGGGACGGCCCGGCCCTTTCGGGAGGGCCGCCGTGGCCTGGATCTATCTCGTCACCGCGGGCGTGCTGGAGGTCGTCTGGGCCTTCGCGATGAAGCAGTCGGAGGGCTTCACGCGCCTCTGGCCGACCGCCATCATGGCCGTGTCGATGGCCGGCAGCGTCGGCTTCCTAGCGCTGGCCATGCGCACGCTGCCCCTGGGCACCGCCTACACGATCTGGACCGGAATCGGCGCGGTCGGCGCCTTCCTGGTCGGCATCGCCGTGCTGGGGGAGCAGGCGAGCGCCAGCCGGATCTTCGCGGCCGGCCTGATCGGCTCCGGGCTCGTCCTGATGAAGCTGTCGAGCCCCGGCTGAGCCTGAGGCCGAGCCTCAGGCCGCGCGCACGGTGTGCAGGAAGGCGTCGATCTCCCGGCGCAGCTCGGCGGCCTCCTCCGAGAGACTCGACGCCGAGGCCAGCATCCGCGTGGCGGCCGTGCCCGTGTCGTCGGCCGCCCGCGCCACCGCGTCGATCGTCCCGGTGACCGCGCCGGTCCCGGACGCCGCCTCGGCCACGTTCCGGGCGATCTCCCGGGTCGCCGCGCCCTGCTGCTCGACGGCGGCCGCGATCGAGGTCGCCACCCCGTCGATCTCGCGGATGCGCGCCGTGATCCCGTCGATCGCGTCCACGGTCTGCCCAGTCGCGCCCTGGATACGGCCGACCTGACCGGCGATCTCCTCGGTGGCCCGGGCGGTCTGGGCGGCGAGCTGCTTCACCTCGCTGGCGACCACCGCGAAACCGCGCCCCGCATCGCCGGCGCGGGCCGCCTCGATCGTGGCGTTCAGCGCCAGCAGGTTCGTCTGGCCGGCGATGTCGGTGATGAGGCGCACGACGTCGCCGATCCGGCCCGCGGCGGTGCTCAGTTCCTGCACGAGGCCGGCCGTGTCGCCGGCCTGGACCACCGCGCTCCGGGCGAGTTCGGCGGACCCGTCGACCTGGCGGCCGATCTCCTGCACCGAGGCGCCGAGTTCCTCCGCGGCCGCCGCGACCGTGCCGACATGCTGGGCGGCCTCCTGGGCGGCGCACGCCACCGTGGCTGAGCGCTCCGCGGTGTGCGTGGCCGTGCCGCTCATCGCCTCGGCGTCGGCCCGCAGGCCGAGGGCGGCGTCCGCCACCCGGGCCAGCACGCCGCCGACCGCGGCCTCGAAGGACTCGGCCATGGCGTGGACCGCGCGCCGGCGCTGCGCCTCGGCGCCGTCCCGCGCCAGGGCGGTCTCCCGCTCCAGGGCACGGGTGTGGATCAGGTTGTCCTTGAAGACCTGCACGGCCGCCGCCATCGCGCCGATCTCGTCGCGGCGCCCCGTATGCGGGACCGGCACGGTCTCGTCGCCCTCGGCGAGGCGGCCCATCGCGCCGGTCATGCGCTCGATGGGGCGCGCGATCCCGAACAGGGCGAACAGCATCGCGGCCGCCGCGACCGCGAGGCCGACCACCGTGGCGAGCAGCGCGATCAGCTTGGCCCGCGTCGCCGCCTGCACGGTCTGGGTGACGTTGGCCTCGGTCTGGCCCCGCGCCGCCGCGATCGACTCGGTCAGGCTGGCCACCGCGGCGTCGTTCTGCGCCCCCGTCGCGGGATCCAGCACGAGTGCGAGGGCGCCCGGCTGGTCGCCCGCGATCATCAGCTCGACCACCTGCAGCTGGATGTTCTGGTAGGCGTTCCACGCGTTGGTGAAGCGCTCGTAGATCGCCCGGGCCTGCGGGCTCGTCAGGCGGTCCTGATAGGCTTGCCGGAGGCCGGACAGCTCGCCGAGGGCGTCGGTCAGGGCCGTCTGGTTCTTGTCCAGGGCCGCGGCGTCGGGCGAGGCCACCGCGAGGCGGTAGAGGCGCAGGCGCGCGTCCCGCACGGCCGTCCCGATGGCCTCGGCCTGGTTCTGCACGGGTAGGGCCTGCTGCGAGATGGCCGCGGCGTTCCGCTCGATCTCCGACAGGCTCACGACGCTGGCGATCCCCTGGCCCACGGCGGCGAGGGCGAGCAGGCCGATGGCACCGGCGAGGATCGTCTTGAGGGAGAAGCGCATGGGAGGTTCCGTCTACGCGGCCGCGCCGCGCCTTCAGGCCCAACCATGCTCCCGTGGAGGTCTTAAGATTCTGTCGGCTCTATACCGGCGTTTGTTGTCAGAGCCACTTCTTCCACCGGAAGAAGAAGTAGGGAAATACCGCCGCCACGACCATCATGATCAGCGCCATCGGATATCCGAAGGCGAAATCTAGTTCCGGTATGGACTTAAAATTCATGCCGTAGATCGACGCGATCAGGGTCGGCGGCATGAAGACCACCGCCATGACCGAGAACAGCTTGATGATGTTGTTCTGCTCCAGGTTGACGAGCCCCAAGGTCGCGTCGAGCAGGAACTGGATCTTCGTCGACAGGAAGGTGGCGTGCTCCTCGAGGGACTGAAGATCCCGCAGGGTCGAGCGCACGTCCTCTCGCAGGTCGCGCGGGGCCTTGTTGGTCCGGTAAGTCGCCGACAGCGAGAGCAGGATCCGCTCCATGGAGACGAGGCTCTCGCGCTGCTTGGAGATGAGATCGCCGTGCCGGCCCAGCGCCCGCAGCGTGTCCTGCAGCGCGGTGTTGCGGGCGGAGGGGTCCTCCTGCACTTCGAAGATCTTGCCCGACAGGCGGTCGATGCGCTCGCCCTGGAGCTGCAGCACGTCGGCGGCGCGGTCGATCACCGCCTCGATCAGCCCGGCCAGGATCGATTCGCCCGAGGGTGTCGAGGCGCCGCCGTTGCCCATCGAGCGCCCGGCGCGCTGCGTGTACATGCGGAAGGCCTGCGGCTCCTCGTGGCGCACCGTCACCAGCCGGTTGCCGCGCAGGATGAAGGTGATGCCGGCCAGCCCCGGCTCCTCGGCGTCGCTGACCTTCGAGAGCACCCGGCCGGTCATGTAACGGGCGCCGTCCTCGACGTAGAGCAGCTCCGAGGGCTCGATGTCCTTCATCTCCTCGCGGGTCGGCACCTCGATGCCCGCGAACGACTCGACCTTCAGTTCCTCCTCGCGGCTCGGGCGGATCAGATCGAGCCAGACCGTGTCCTCGGGGATCGTGTCCTGGAGATCGATGACGCGGCGCTCAAGCAGCGTGGCTCCGGCGCCGACGGCGGGCTGGTGGATGAAGATCACGTACGGGTCTCGGATGCGGATCGGTCACGGGACAGCGCGGGGCCGCAGCCCGCATCCGGCACCGCGACGGTCGATGCAAGCTGTGCCGCGGATGTGGCGCTGTTTTCTGACGCTTCCGTGACATCGCGATCCCCCTCGGCGGGTGACGCGCGCGGGGCGTCGTGTGCGCGTTCACGATGCGGCGGGTCGGAGGCCGGTTATCGGGTTCCGCCCTGGCCGACCCCGACCCGATCTCAGTTGCAGCCGTCGCAGATGCTGCCTTCGATCTTGTCGGTCAGAGCGCGCTCGCGCCGCCGCTGCTCCGGGGTCGGCACCTCGCCGGGGCCGAGGGACGTGCCGGGCGGCTTGGTGACGCCGAGGCTGTTGGTGTTCGGCGCCGTGATGGTCGAGACCGGGCCGCCGCCCGTGCCGGTCTGGTCGGGCGCTCGCGTCTGCGCCGCGAGCGGGGTGATGAGGGCGAGGCTCAGCGCACCGAGCGTCGCGGTACCGAGGAATCCGCGGATCATGGAAGGTCTCCCGTCGCCGGGAGAACGGGAAACGTGGCCGCCGGTTGCGTGGCCTAGCGCCGCCGCGCGGTCTCGCGCCGGAACACCCCGACCATCTCGACATGGCCCGAATGGCGGAACTGGTCGACCGGCGTGACGGTCTCCAGCCGGTACCCGCCGGCGACCAGCGTCGCCGCGTCCCGCGCGAAGGTTCCGGCGTCGCAGGCGATGCCGATCACCAGGGGCACGCGGGCGGCGGCAAGCTGGCGGGCCTGGGCCTCCGCGCCGGCCCGGGGCGGGTCGAACACCACCGCGTCGAAGGCGTCGAGTTCGGGGGGGAGCAGGGGCCGGCGGAACAGGTCGCGGCGCTCGCTGCTGATCTTGCGCAGGCCCGCGGCGGCGCGCGCGGCCCGCTCGAGGCCCGCGAGGGCCGCGGCATCGGATTCGACGGCGTGGACCGCGGCCGTCCGGGCGATCGCCAGCGTCAGCGGCCCGCAGCCCGCGAACAGGTCGGCGACGCGCCGGATGCGGGGGCCGAGGGCCGCCAGGGTCAGGTCGCAGAGCGTCGCCTGACCGGCCGCGGTCGCCTGCAGGAAGCCGCCGGGGGCCGGGTAGAGGCGCGTCGCCGCGGCGGGGCCGTCCGCCGTGACCGAGACCGGCTCGGCCTCCATCAGGCGCTCGCCGTGCAGGGAGAGCCGAGCGAGGCCGAGTTCGCCGGCGATCCGCACCAGCGCGGCGCCGACGCCGGCGCTGACCGGTCCGTGACCGCGCAGGTCGACGTCCAGGCCCTGGTCGGTGGCCGTCACGGCGACGTCGAGGGGCTTGCGCCCGTGGCCCAGCGGGGCGGCGAGGCGGCGCGCGACCTCCGGGGCCGGGTGGAGCGCCGGCACGGTGATCGGGCAATGGTCGATCGGCACCAGCGCGTGGCTGCGCGCCGCCATCAGCCCGGCCTCGGCCCGGCCGCCGATCTCGCGCACGTGCAGGGTAAGGCGGCGGCGGCCCGCCCCGTGGGCGTCGACGGCCGGCCCGGGCGTCACGTCGAGGCGCGCCTGGGACAGGGCCTGGGCGACGAGGTCGCGCTTCCAGGCGAGTTCCGCTTCCCGCGCGAGGTGCTGGGTGCGGCAGCCGCCGCAGCGCATGTAGTAGGGACAGAACGGCTCCACCCGGTCGGGCGAGGCCTGCGCGACGCCGAGCAGCGCGGCGCGGCGCGCCTCGCGGCGGATCTCCGCGCGCTCCCCGGGCAGCGTGTAGGGCACCGGGGTGCCGTCCTCGGCGATCCCGTCGCCGCGGGCGCCGAGCCCCCGGATCTTGACCGTCTCGCTATCTGTTGTCTCGCTCACCGCAACCTCGCGCCGATCAGGAACTCGGCATTGCCGTCGCCGCCCGGCACCGGCGAGTCGATCAGGCCCAGGATCGACGCGCCGAGCCCCTCCAGGGTCCCGCGGACGGCCGCGCAGACCTCGGCGTGGACCGCCGGATCGCGCACGAGGCCGCCGCGGCCGATCCGGGCTCGGCCGGCCTCGAATTGCGGCTTGATCAGCGCGACGACCGCCGAGCCCGGCCTCAGCAGGCTCGGGAGGACCGGCAGCACGAGGCGCAGGCCGATGAAGCTCACGTCCACGCTCGCGAGGTCGGGGGGCGGCACGAGGGCGTCCGCGCCGAGGTCGCGGATGTCGGTGCTCTCGCGGTTGGTCACGCGCGGGTCCCCGGCGAGGCGCGGATGGAGCTGCCCCCGGCCCACGTCGAGGGCGTGGACGTGGCGCGCCCCGCGGGCGAGCAGCACGTCGGTGAAGCCACCCGTCGAGGCGCCGACGTCGAGGGCGACGCGGCCGGCCGGATCGACGCCGAATGCGTCCAGGGCGGCGGCGAGCTTGAGGCCGCCGCGGGACGCGTAGGGATGCTCGGCTTCCGCCTCGACCCGCGCGCCCGGGGCGATCGGGTCCGAGGCGCGCGCGAGCGGGCGCCCGTCGACCCGCACGAGCCCGGCACGGATCGCCGCCTGGGCCCGGGCCCGGCTCTCGAAATGGCCGTGCGCCACGAGATACAGGTCGGCGCGCCGCGGCGCAGGGTTCTCCGCGGGATCGTCCGCGGGGGCCGCGCGGTCCGGGCTGGTCCGGTCTCGGGTCATCGGGGCTTCGTGCGGTTCCGGCAGGTCTGCGGCGGAGGTTTCGGGCCGCCGCCCTGTCGAAGGCCGGCGCGCTCCCTAACTAGACCGGGCCGTAAAGGAGAGCCACCGCATGACCCGCACCCTGCCGCTGCTCGCACTGTTCGGGACCGCCGCCGCCGGCGGCGCCCTGGCACAGGAGCCTCCCAAGGAGGCGGCCAAACCGGCAGAGACCTACACGGCGCCGATCAAGAACGCGAAGGGCGACCCGATCGGCACGCTGGCGATCCGCGACGGGGCAAATGCCCTGGTCCTGCGCGTGACGATCCAGCCCGGTGGCCTGCCGCCCGGCTGGCACGGGATGCATTTCCACGCCGTGGGCGACTGCTCGGACCCGAAGTTCATGAACTCCAAGGCGCACGTGAACCACGACCAGAGCAAGCACGGGCTGCTCAACGCGGAGGGCCCCGACGAGGGCGACCTGCCGAACCTCTACGCGGCGCAGGACGGCTCGGCCAATGCCGAGGTCTCCAGCGAGACGCCGCTGAACGGCGAGGGCGGCCTGAAGGACGGGGACGGCGCGGCGCTGATCATCCACGCCAACGAGGACGACCACAACACCCAGCCGATCGGCGGTGCCGGCGACCGCGTCGCCTGCGGGGTGATCAAGTAGTCGTCGCGGACGGGGACGGCACGGCCGGCGGGATCTGCCGCGGCCGGCCGTCCTCGTCGATGGCCACGAAGGTGAAGGTGGCCTGCGTGACCCGCTCGCGGACCTGGGTGCAGAACCGCCGTGCCCAGGCCTCGACCTCGATCTTCATCGAGGTCCGGCCGACATGCGACACCCGGGTGTAGACGCACAGCACGTCGCCGACCCGGACCGGCCGGATGAAGGTCATCGATTCCAGCGCCACGGTGACCACCCGGCCCTGCGCCCGGTCGACGCCCGCGATGCCGCCGGCCTGGTCCATCTGCGACAGCACCCAGCCGCCGAAGATGTCGCCGTTGGCGTTGGTGTCGGCCGGCATGGCGATGGTGCGCACCGTGAGATCGCCCTTGGGCAGATCGACCTCAGCGGGCGGCGCGCCTCCGGCCGGTGAGAGTGCGACGTGCTGCATGCCGTCCATCCGCCCCCCGCACGCCGTCAGGACATCACGCCGGCGAGCTTGAGCCCCGCCGCCAGCAGAACGGCGACCGCGCTCAGGATGCATTCGAGCGGGATGGATTGCCAGAGGTCCGGCGTCGCCGCCGCGGGCTCGGCGCGTTGCGCAATATCGTTCATCGGGCTTCCTCTCGGGCGCGCCGATCTGCCGTCGGCGGTCCCGTTACCGGCACGATAAAGCAAGGCTCGCGGTCGCGCACCCCGAATCGGGGTGTGAAAAAGCCCGGCGGCTCGCTGGAGCCGCCGGGCCGGTCAGGTCGGAGAGCCGATCAGTAGTAGAACCGACGGCGCCAGTAGGGACGACGGTAGTAGGGCCGCGGGCCGTAGTAGAACCGGCGGCCGTAGTACGGGCGGCGCCAGTAGGGCCGCGGGCCGTAGAACCGGCGACGGTAGTAGTACTGGGCCTTCTCGGCCACCGCCGGCGCGGCTTCGGCGGGCAGAGCCAGCCCCGGGCCGATGGGCGCGGCGGACGCGCCCTCCGGCGCCGCGGCCGCGAAGCCCAGCGCCAGCAGGGCCGCGAGCAGGAATTTCCTCAGCACGGTCTCGACTCCCTTTGTGTCATTCGTCCTGGTCGACGAACCGCGCAGGGCGACGGGCTCCGCTCGGTCCGAACCGCTGCAACGCGTGGGCGAGCGGAAGCGTTGCAGCTTAACCGCTGCGACGTTTCGGACAGGGTTGATCGCAGGTTGAGACGCGCGGGGTCAGGCGATCTTCGTCGTCATGTCCTCGATGCGCGCCTCGGCGCTCTGACGCACCAGCGCGATGCCGTGCTCGCAATCCTCGCGGCGGACATAGCCTTCGCCCGAATCGGCGATCACCTCGCCGTTGCGCGCCCGCAGGCGCCAGCGCCACTCGCCCTTGGCGTCCCGGTAGAGTTCGAACCGCATTTCGCAGGCCCCCGCTTCGTCCATCCCTCAGATGGGGGCGCGCCCGCGCAAGGGAAGGCGGGGCGGTGAGGGCGCCGCGGGGCGGACGGGACACCGAGCGGCGCGCGTGCGCGATCGGCCGCCGGGATTCGAGTTAGAATTTTTCTTCCTCTCATTGTACGCTTCGCCGATCGGGATCCGGGACGCCTGAACAATAACGGGACGCCCGCGGCCGGTGAGGAAGAGAGTATGAACGAGATCGTCCAGCCCGAGGCCTACTCGGAGGTCTTCTACGGAGGCTGCCCGCACGATTGCCCCGACACGTGCTCGATGCTGTTCGAGGTGAAGGGCGGCGAGCTCCTGAGCGTGCGCGGCAACCCGGACCACCCGATGACCCGCGGCGGTCTCTGCGTGAAGCTGAAGGACTACGAGAAGCGCCACTACCACCCGGACCGGCTGCTCTACCCGATGAAGCGGGTCGGCCCGAAGGGCTCGAAGCAGTTCGAGCGGATCACCTGGGACGAGGCGCTGGACACCATCGTCACCCGCTGGAAGGCGATCATCGACCAGTACGGGCCGCAGGCCATCGCGCCCTACAGCTACCTCGGCAACCAGGGCCTCGTGCACGGGCTGAACGGTGGCGACGCGTTCTTCAACCGCATGGGCGCCACCGTCACCGAGCGCACCTTCTGCGGCGAGGGCTCGTGCACGGCCTGGCTCCTCACCGTCGGCCCGACCGCGGGCCTCGACCCGGACAGCTACATCCACTCCAAGTACATCGTGATCTGGGCCTGCAACTCGGTCAGCACCAACCTGCACCACTGGGCGATCGTGAAGGACGCCCAGAAGCAGGGCGCCAAGGTCGTCGTGATCGACGCCTACGCGTCCCGCACCGCCAAGGCCGCCGACTGGCACATCGCGCCGAAGCCCGGCACCGACGGCGCGCTCGCCATGGCGCTGATCAACTCGATCATCGAACAGGGCCTCGTCGACCAGGACTACGTCGACAACTACACGGTCGGCTTCGCGGAGCTGAAGGAGCGGGCCAGCACGCGCACGCCCGAATGGGCCGCGGCGATCACCGGCGTCTCCGCCGACGACATCCGGAAGCTCGCCCGCGAGATGGCAACCGAGCAGCCGGTGGGCATCCGCATCGGCGTGGCGCTGGAGCGGCACTACGGCGGCGGCCAGACCATCCGGGCGGTGACCTGCATCCCGGCGCTGACCGGCGCGTGGCGCCATGTCGGCGGCGGCATCACGCAGTTCGGCGTCTGGGAGCATCCGTACAAGTTCGACGTCATCTGCCGCCCGGACCTGATCCCGGAGGGCACCCGGGTCGTCTCGAACCTTCAGATCGGCCGGGCGCTCACCGGCGAGATGCAGCTCGACCCACCGATCATGTCGATGATGTGCTGGAACTCGAACCCCGTGACGCAGGCGCCCGAGACCGACAAGATCGTCGAGGGGCTGATGCGCGAGGACCTGTTCATGGTCTCGGCCGAGCACTTCATCTCGGACACGGCCTCCTACGCCGACATCCTGCTGCCGGCCACGATGGGCGCCGAGATGGAGGACATGATCCTCTCCTGGGGGCACCTCTACCTGACCTACAACACCAAGTGCGCCGAGGCGCCGGGCGAGGCGATCCCCAACAACGAGATCTTCCGCCGGCTGGCCGCCCGGCTCGGCTTCGAGGAGGAGAACTTCAAGTGGAGCGACAGCGAGTGCCTTGAGCACTACGTCGACTGGTCGTCGCCGGCCTGCGAGGGCATCGACCTCCAGTACATGCGCGAGCACGGCTTCGCCCGGCTGAAGGTGGGCACGCCGGACGACCGGGCGCCGCACCGGGAGGGCAACTTCCCGACACCGACCGGCAAGTGCATGCTCAAGGTGGAGGGCGCCACGAACTTCGTCGCCCCGCCGTTCCGGCAGATGTACGAGGGCTTCCAGCCGGGCGAGGCGCTCGACCCGCTGCCGGACTACCTCGGCCCGCGCGAGTCGCACACGAACGATCCCGAACTCGCCAAGCGCTACCCGCTCAACATCGTCTCGCCCAAGAGCCACTACTTCCTGAACTCCTGCTACGCCAACATGGAGGACAAACAGAAGGGCCAGGGCGAGCAGTTCGTGATGATCAGCCAAGCCGACGCCGACGCGCGCGGCATCCGGGACGGCGACCGGGTCCAGGTCGCCAACGACCGCGGCGCCTTCAAAGGCGTGGCCCGCATCACCGACGACGTGAAGGCCGGGATCGTGGTGGCGACGCTGGGCTACTGGCGGCAGCTCAACGAGGGCACGGTGAACAGCATCTCGTCCGGCGCCTTCACCGATATGGGCCACGCGCCCTCGTTCTCCGACAACCTCGTCGAGGTCTCACGGGCGAACTGAACGGCTCCGCGCGCGGCGATCCGCTCCCGATCGCCGCGCCGAATTCACACGGAGGGTTGAGCCGTCATCCGGTTGCGGTTTCGCCGCTCGGCCGGCGCGGTCACCGGAAACGAAACCGCCCGGGACGGATCCGTCCCGGGCGGCTCGATCGTCACTCAGGCCATCTTCGCTCAGGAACGGGGCGCCCGCTCCAGCCAGCCGATGCTGCGACCCTCGCCGCCGCCACCGCCGCTGCGCGGACGGGCATCGGCGCGCTGGGGCCGGGCTTCGCGGCTCGGGCGACCCTGATTCGGGCGCTCGCCCTGCGGGCGGGCGGGCCGGTCCGCGCGGGCGTCGCGGCCCTGCGGGGCGTGGCCGCGATTGTCACCGCGGTTGTCGCCGCGGCCGTCCTGGGGTCGGCCCTGCCGGGGCGCGCCCTGGCCGGGACCGCCGAAGCCGCGGCCGCCCTCGGGCCGGCCCTGCTGGGGACGGCCCTGCTGCTGCCGGGGCCGCTGGCCCTGGCGGCCGCCGCCGGGGCGCTGCTGCGGACGCTCGGGCCGGCGCTCCTCCTCGCGGGCGATCTCGGCGGCCTCCTGGCGGGACGGCGGGGTGAAGCCCTCGGGGAAGCCCGCCACCGGGACCTTCTGCCGGGTCACGCGCTCGATGTCGCGCAGGTAGGCCTTCTCCTCGTCGTTGCAGAACGAGATGGCGAGGCCGTCGGCGCCGGCGCGGGCCGTGCGGCCGATCCGGTGGACGTAGCTCTCCGGCACGTTCGGCAGGTCGAAGTTGACCACGTGGCTCACGCCCTCGACGTCGATGCCGCGGGCCGCGATGTCGGTGGCGACCAGGACCCGGCAGGAGCCGTCCTTGAAGGCGGCCAGCGCCCGCTCGCGCTGGGGCTGGCTCTTGTTGCCGTGGATCGCGGCGGCCGCGATGCCGACCTTGTCGAGGCCGCGCACGACCCGGTCCGCCCCGTGCTTGGTCCGGGTGAAGACGAGCACGCGCTCGATCGCCGGATCGCGCAGGATGTGCCCCAGCAGCGCCTGCTTGGCGCCGGTATGGACGAAGATCACCTCCTGCTCGACCCGCTCGGCCGTGGTGGCGACCGGCGTCACCGCGACCTGGACCGGATCGGTGAGGTACTGGGACGCCAAGCCCGCGATGTTCTTGGGCATGGTGGCCGAGAAGAACAGGCTCTGGCGCTTCTGCGGCAGCATCTTCACGATGCGCTTGAGGGCGTGGATGAAGCCGAGATCGAGCATCTGGTCAGCCTCGTCGAGGACGAGGATCTCGACGCCCTCCAGGGTCAGCGAGCGGCGGTCGACGAGGTCGATCAGCCGGCCGGGGGTGGCGACGAGGACGTCGACGCCCGGCGCCAGCGCCCGCTCCTGGCGGCTGATGGTGACGCCGCCGAACACCACCGTCGTGGTGTAGGACAGGTGCCGGCCGTAATCGGTGAACGACTCGGCGATCTGGTTGGCGAGCTCGCGGGTCGGCGAGAGCACCAGCACCCGACAGCCGCGGCGCGGCGCGCGGCGGTCCGAGAGCGAGAGGCGGTGCAGGATCGGCAGCGCGAAGGCCGCGGTCTTGCCGGTGCCGGTCTGGGCGATGCCGCAGAGGTCGCGGCCCGCCATGGCCGGCGGGATCGCCTGGGCCTGGATCGGGGTCGGCGCGACGTAGCCGGCCTCGCTGAGCGCCCGCAGCACGGGCTGGGCGAGGCCGAAATCGGTGAATTGGGTCAAGGATGTATCCGATGCAGCAGGCCGGCCGGGCGCCTCGCGTCGCTCGCGAGCTGTGCCGTGTATGAGCCGGTCCGTTGGCAGGGGGCAGCCCGCGTGATGGGGCGGCCCGGGTGCATGCACGTTATGAAGAGGGGGGCCGGATCACGCCGGGTGGCGCCCGATCCGTCACGCAGCCCCCTCAAGCGGGCCGTGGCGGCCGCTGACGCTGCATCGCCGATATGCGTGTGTGCGGCTGCGAAGTCAATGCAGGGCCGGGTTGCGGTCCGCTCAGGCTGAGCGCCGCCGTCGCGCCGGTGAACAGCGGGCGCTCGTCCGACGGTGCCGTGCCCCGTGCACTCGGGATCGCCCGAAGACGCGGCTCGGCTGCCGATACGTGTCGATCCCGTCTTCCCGATGTGGTCGGGGCGGGCGTTTATCGTCGTTGTGACCGAGGATCGCCTCTGATCTGTCCGTCGAGATATAATTGTTTCGGAATTGACGGTATTGTTGGATCGTCCGAGCGTGAAAGTGTATCTAAAGATACGCAGCGATCGGTATTCAACGATCGCTGCGCGGCCGAACGGCGCGGCCGCGACTTCAGATATTGCCTATGCAGACAGTGTTTTCGACGGAGGGTCTCCACCCCCGGAGCGGCTTCAAGCTCTGGCGAGACCTTCTCGGGGAGCGGCTCGTGCCGATCGAGGTCGAGCGCCTCGACGACGGGCCGTTCCGGGGCAGGCTCGACGTCGCGGAGATCGGCGCGCTGTACCTCTCGCGCCTGACGCAGAGCGCCCTGCGATGCGAGACGACGCCCAGCGCGGCCCGGCGCCACGACAGGGCCGGGATGGTCGTGGTGCTGTTCAAGCTCGCGGGCCTGTCGACGAGCGTTCAGGACGGCCGGGAGGCCGTGCAGCGGCCGGGCGACATGGTCGTGCTCGACCATCGCCCCTCCGTGCTGACGACCCACAGGGACAGCCAGGCCCTGTTCCTGGAGCTGCCGCGGGAGCGCCTGGAAGGCGTGCTCGGCTCGACACGGCTCTACACCGGCCTGTCGGTCGGGGCGGACCTCGCCTCGGCCACGCTGGCGACCGGCTTCATCCACGACCTGATCCGGGTGCGGCACCAGCTCACGCCCGACGCCGCCGAGCGCATGTCGGCGATCGCGGTCGACCTGATCGTGGCGAGCCTCGCCGAGCGGCTCGCGCAGGATGTGCCTCGCCCCGTCCACGGCAGCGTCGTCGTTCAGCGCGCGAAGGCGCATGTCGAGGCCCATCTGGACGATCCGGGACTGGACCCGCCCCAGCTCGCGGCCGCCACGGGGGTCTCGCTGCGCCGGCTCCAGGAGCTGTTCCACGAGCGCGGCCAGCACATTTCCGACTGGATCTGGGAGCGCCGACTGGCGGCGGCGGCCAAGCGGCTGTCCGACCCAGCCTGCCTGCACCTGTCGATCGGGATGCTCGCCTACGGCTGCGGGTTCACCAGCCAGGCGCACTTCTCCCGCCGGTTCAAGGACCGCCACGGCCTGACCCCGCGCGAGTACAGGGAGGCCGCCCTGCTGCGGGCTTCCGGTGCTCCGTCGGCTCCCTGATCGGGACGGTGGCCGGCCTCCGCCGATCCCGCGACGTCCCGGCGCGGAATGATGCGCGCGGTCCTCGCGCAACCCCTGGCCGGGCGCAGGCGCCTGCGCCCGGCGTGCGAACGGCACGCGCGTCGCGACCCGGCGCGTCGGCTCAGATAATGGTGTATCGTGATCGGCGGCGCACCGCCCTGTCATGCACCACATCCGGGTTGCCGCAGGTCCGGGCAACCGAAACAATGTGGTGCGGCCAAGAGGACTCGACCCTACACCTACTATTAGTTTGAAGCTAGTGCGATTGGAGAAGTGCAACCTTTTGACCGTATTGTGTAAGAGTTCTATGTGATCGTCAAGGGAAACCTATGGCTATCGTCCGATCTGGGGTGCACGGGTCAGACGCCGGATGGACAGACCAAGATTGCCTCACGATCCCCGCAGCAAGGCTCTACAAAGCAAGCGCCTATAACAGTCATATCTGTAGCGTCTCACGATTTTTGACTGACTTAGAAACAACAGTTATTCAAGACAAAAATCTAGATCTTACAAGATAATGCCTAATGTGCAGTTGACAACTTGCTGGTATTAGATTACGATCACTAAATCTGCAAATCAACAGCAGCTATGTTCACGGCTCCGAAGTCAATCGGGGCCCATTTCCCACATTGTCGCTCAATCATCATGCTCCGATCAAGGCGGGGCCGTCATTTTGTGCGCTTATCTACCGAGTGAAGTATGTTATTACGATTTGTGTCCGGCCCAACATCCAGTAACAAGACTGGTGTAATACTTGAGGAAGCCGGAAGACGATACCTGAATGGGTTCAAGTCACTGATAGTCGGCCCGTCAACGGATGCCTGTGACGAATATCAGAGCCGCTTCAATACCCTGTTCCCCGCGATACCTCTAGAAGTCTACCATTCGAAACGAGAGCGGATTGAAAGCAAGGGCTCTATCCGAATCGACGTTGAGAGGGCTCTGCTGGATGCATCGCGAGGCGCAGGCCGAGTGCTAGCAATCTGCCATGCCACCCTTTGTAACCTGTCCTCTGATTTGGACCTGAGCGAGTGGCATTGCTACATCGACGAAACACTAGATGTCTTTCATCCCACTGAACTGAACATTCACGACAGTCATCAGCTATTTACCAACAATCTCAAGTCAGTAGCGGACGGCTCTCCCTACGCACGTCTGGTGTCGACCAATGATACGGCCCTGACAGCGATTGTAGAAAACCGGAACAAGGATGCCTACAGGGAGCTTATCAAGGGTACAGCGGAGAAGATCTTAAACATCCATTTTGATTGCTACACGATTGAGGCGGATTACAACAAGCTCATTCATCGTAAGGGGATGAAGCGGAAGCTGTACTGCATATCAGTCCTGCATCCCCGCCTTGTCTCGGCCTTTGGTGGCTCCACTGTCTTCTCTGCACGATTTCAAGAGAGTCTACACTATCATCTCTGGGAACAGGAAGGCGTGAAGTGGGAGGAAGATATCGCTCTTGCCGCACGTCTCAGGTTCAACAAACATACCGGTTACGATCAAACCAAGATCTATTGGGGACTTGAGCGAAACTACTCCAAGACGGCTCGCAATAAGAACATGGATTGGTACGACGGATTCATATCGGCCGCGAAAGAAATCACGGCTGATCGAAAACATATCAGTTTGGAGAATAACGACATCAAGAACACAAGCTTGCTATCGAAGTCGTATAACAGTTGTATGATATCGGGTCGCTCGCACGGACTGAACAAGTATCGACACATTGACCACGCCATCATCGTTCCAGCAATGAACTACTCGCCAGTGGCCGGTAGGTTTCTTGCTGAGAGGTATAAGTTTTCACGCGACAAACAGGTAATCTCATTCGCTTGTCACAATATTTATCAAGCAATCAGTCGAACTTCGATGCGCGACGGTGATATGAGTCGTGAACGGATATGGGTGGTTCCCTCTCGGACCCATGCAGAGTGGTTGTCACGCATCTTTGAGGGATCATCATGTATTTCGCTGGCGCTCAATCAGCCTCCGGCCGGTAACCGTGGAAGGCCAGCATTGTTCAAGAACGACAACGATCGGAAGAACCAGTCGCGCACTGTCAAGAAGAACAAGGCCAGACAGATCGGCGAGTTTGTAAACCGAATCGGCATGGACATGATAGAGAATGTCGCTTTCTTCCATAAGTCAGATGGCGACGATAGTGCCTTATATATAGATAATTTCGTCGCATATTATAGATCCACTTGGTTTGAGGCACTTGAAAGGAGCAGTGGTAAGGTCATAGCTAAGAAGGAGAACTCTTATATCAGTTGGCTCAAGAGACAGAGCAACAAGTCGTATTCAAAGAAAGACGACGTTCCACTGGTGTCCCCGGCGTTTTACAATCCGCTATGGGTCGGCAAGGGAAAGCGAGGCAAACTCAATGTCGTCTTCGCTTCCGGTATCATGCTGGACTTCGACAACAGCGAACTGAACCCCGCAGAGCTAGCCGAAATTTTCAGTGATTTACAAATAGTGACGTACTCGACCTATAGCAACTCAGAGACAAAACTCCGTTATCGAGCATATATTCCAACGACGCGGCCGATGTTCATCCCCGAATATATGGCAATCGTTGGGGCGCTCATCCAGACTATCGAGGGTGCAGGGTATCAAGGGAAAGACAAGGGACCGGCGAAGCCAAACGGGAGTGGAAGCGCCAGCGAGAGCGACCGTTTCAGCATAGGGGGCAACCATAAGAGGCACGGCATCGATATGAGTAAGAGAGGGCCCTACTCGCTCTTTCATCTTCCCTGCCGCTCACCATCCGGACAAAGTTTCTTCCATCATCATTCAGGGCCCGGAAGGACACCGCTGGACGTGAATCAGTGGCTCACCTCCCTTCCGACCATTGAGGAACCGGAACCACAGGACATCACATACAACAACAGTTATCTGGAGGAGTTTCGGGCCCTCACGGAGCATCAGATAACCGGTATCGAAGAAGCAATGAATGAATGGTTCTTGACAGGCTCATTATCCGGCAAAGGCGATCATGCCATGTTTGATCTTTATCAGGGTCTACGCGATTTGCACCTTCCTCTAGACCTGATGTGGGAGCAGTTGAGGTGTGCTGCGAGAACTGCCCATTCGCCTATAGATAGACTGAAACAGGCCGACCGCTTGATGAATGATCTAAAACTATACAGGAGCAGATTGCATACGGATAACGCTGCTTAGTTTTGTAGACAAACGAGTATTCTATTGTGAGGGCGCCAGAAAAAATACCGCCAGCCTGAGTGGCTCCCTCTCTCATTTCGCAAAAATATAAGGCATTAAGGACATTAAACCAGTGATAAGCCCAGATTACAGCCTCGTCTCGGAATATTTCCATAAGCGGCCATACCACTCAAGTAGCGATTCTACGTACATCCTACGCATGATGCTGTTCAGGGCGGCGAACGAAGCGGACCGGCGCTATTACCTAAATGCTGTTGAAAAAGCGAAGGGATACAGACGCCAATCATATGAACTGGACGAGTCGGCTGGCAGCGTGGAGTATTGTCTCGATGAGGAGTGTCAGATCATGCCGAAGTATATGACGACGATCTTCGAGGCGCTCGTCCTTGCGCGTCTCTCTGATCCTGTTAGATCAGAGAGACGCGTATCCAATATGAAACTCTTATGGGATTTTCGATCCACCCTCGGAAGGATGATTGGCCGGACGATCTGGCCGCATGATCTAACGACACCTTACGCACCACGGACGATCCAAGTGCCCTCGAAGTCGCTTTGGATCGGCCTTGGCGCCCGCGCTTGCCCTTGGCTGCGGCAACCTGTGGGTTGCCGAGTTCACTATTCCCGAGACTCTGGACGGCACCTCCGACCGGCTTCTAGAACTCGACATAGGGCGCTGCGGAGCGGGTATGGCAAAATGGTTCGACGAGACGATTCTGATTCGCTATTGGGAGGACCGGTGCCATAAGTACAGTTTCAAGAATGGTCTGAACTTAGTAAGCGCACGACGTAACCCGAGCTTTGGAAGATACCCCGATATTTCAGAGAACGTTCTCGGCGATGGCACGGTGGTGCCCGCCGAGATCGAGTGGGTAACTACGAACTTCGAGCGGCACGGGCATGACATCAAGGTCCTTATCGACAACAATGGCTTCCTAGTGGTGCTGCGGGCAGACGCAAGCTTCCTCGTTGAGCAGATCGAGATCGACCGAACAGACTTTCTAGATTGGGTGGAGAAGCACGGCCGCGAACTCGCCGCCGAAACCCTTTCGGACATCGATCGACAGGCACGCCGCAGCAAGGAGCCTCAGATATTCTTGTACTACGTGCCGAGAACAGGCTACGGCAGTAGTAATTTCAAGCGGGCGATTGAAGCTGGAACTTGGGGATTTCCTGAGAGCGATCGAAAAATCACGCGAGGTTTGGCGTCAATTTCGGAGATAAAACCCGGCGACATAGTAGTGGCGGTCCACAACTTCACTGCCGATCCGCGAGTCAAGGCATCTGGCGGGCGACTCTCATCCACAAAATATGTGGGTACCTTCCAGTCTATTACGGGCCTTGTGGTAACGTCAAAGCTCTTTCGGGATGATACGACTCGCATCTGGCCAGACCACCAGTACCCAAATCGGTTTCGGTTCCGCGTCCCACCACTATTTGAAGGGCATTCCATCCCTTGCACTCAGGGTGCGTTAGGCCCCTCGCTGCACGAGATTCTGCGCCGGCTACAGGTGAACGGCTCTATGCAGAAGATAGACGGGTCATCCATGACCAAGCTGATGTCGCTCTGCACCCAATAGCCTTGGGATGCCGATCCGGTAGAGATTTCAACGTTGAGAACTGTATGGCGGCTTTGTATTCGGCGCTCAGAAGGAGGTCAATTTTGTGATTTCGATAGGCAAGTTTACCAGGATTTGACATCGTTTTTCCTATGCGTGCCTACACGATCATAGCCCGGCTCAAAAACGGTTCACAGGACCTTACTGAGGACCCAACGCCCATCCTTCCGCCTGGTCTCATCCATTGCGAACAGCTTTGGAAGGATCTGGGAAGGCGTGGATCTTGGCCGCGGGATCAGTGGCAGTTCGTTCGAAGCACCGTCGAGCCCTTACTGTACGCCAGGATCGAACCGGAGCCTGAGCATTACGATAATGACCTTCTGAACCCTAGGGGCGCCATCCAGGCTAGGGCCATCGAACTATCGTCGGTCAGCTTCGAGAATGGTCCTCTCCCCACCATCTCAGCTCATGCGGAGTTTCAGATGAGGTTCGACCGGGCCTTTGCCGACACGAGCTCATTCTACGACTGGATGGAATCGTCTGATGGGCTGGACCATGCCCTGTGCTTCGGCTTCCGCTTACAGGATGGTGGGGAGTGGGATGCGACCTACGACCATTCCGGTATCGACTTTGAGATCGTCACACCTTAAGGCTCGCCTCGTATAACTGTTGTGCATTCTCGACTAGACGATCATTCCAGGCCAATCGGTTGAACCATTCCTCAGGGACAGCCGAAACACCGTAGGCTGCACCCGCAATCTGCCCTGTCACCGCTCCTACCGTATCGGCATCGTCGCCCAGGTTCACGGCCAGAAGCACGGCATCCCTGAACGTCGTGGTCTCGGAGACGCACCAAAGGGCCGCTTCAAGGGTATGGATTACGTAGCCGGAGGATCGGATCGCGGATCGTGCCTTGCCTTGATACGAACCGTTCATGACCGTCTGAACCCCAGGACAGAATGGCCCATAGGATGCCGAGAGAACGTCCCTGAGTGGTTTTCCGGCAATCAGTGAGGCCAGCACCGACCCCAGGGCATCGCAGGCGTCCACGGCTTCGTCAGCACCGTGCGTCGCGTAGCTCTGGCGCTGACTCGCCTCACTCAGACACTCGGCATCGTTCCAGTAGCGGAGCGCCACAGGAGCGAGGCGCATGATCGAACCATTTCCCGCGGTCCTGGCATCCGTCGGACCGCCCAATGGGTCACCGGTGCGTCGGAACTGTTCCAGGGCCTCCCGGGTCGTCACGCCGATATCGAAGCACCCACCCGTGCAGGAGTTCTCACCGGCCTGATACCACCGGCAGAACCGCTCCATGAGATCCCGTTCGTTCAGGCCACCGCAGGCTATGAGGGAGTCGGCCAAACAGAGTGCCATGGACGTGTCGTCGGTCCACTGTCCCGGAAGTAGATCGAACGGGCCGCCTCCCGCCATGTCATAGACCGGTGGCTTGGCATCCCTGGCCTCAAACTCAAGCGTGGTCCCGAGGGCATCACCGACTGCAAGACCAATGAAGGCGCCAAGGGCACGGTTGCGGATCGTCTCGGACATTCAGAAGGGCCTTGTGCTCGCATAGGGCTATACGGATACGCCGCCCCTCAATCAGCCCTTCCGATCCCCGAACCTTCCGAGCGCGGGGACTGATCCGACCTTTGCAGCAGCCGGTAGATCGATGCCCTACCGACATTCAGTTCCTTAGCGATGGCCGTGGCACCCATACCCTGTGCGGCCAGTGCCCTGATCCGTTCAGCGTCGATGGTGGGCTTCCTGCCTTTGTAGACGCCCTCGACCTTGGCCTTCGCGATACCCTCAAGCTGACGCTCTCGCCGGATCGCTGTCTCAAACTCGGCGAACACCCCAAGCATCTGTAGGAAGCACCGTCCGGCTGCCGTGGACGTATCGACCGGTTGCTCAAGGACTCTCAGGGAAACGCCCTTTGCCTCCAACCGCTTCACGATAGAGGCAAGGTCCGCCACCGATCTCGCGAGCCGGTCGATCCGTGTAACAGTTATGGAATCCCCGGCCCTCGCGAACTGTATAATTGTTTCCAGTTCGCTCCGGCCTTCCAGCTTCGTGGCCGTCACCTTCTCGGATCGGATCACGTCACAACCTGAGGCTTCCAACGCCTCTTGCTGAATCACCAAACTCTGAGATGATGCACTCACGCGAGCGTAACCGTAGATAGCCATAGGCGGAGTATCTGTCTCGGATGGTTCTAGACCCGCCCACCTTAGCGTCTCGCAATCCCGACAGCAACCCATATGAGACGCCACTTGATGGTCCGAACCGTCTCGCGCCGCTGTCTCGCTCGGGTTTACCCACAAAAAACAAAGCGGTTGAGCTGTGCCAACTTCGTGCTAGCTGTTGATAAGCACCTTGATCCAATCGGTGAAGAATATGCCTTCCGAAATCGCTATTGATGAAGAGGACGCCTATTTCCGTGAGTATCCTATTGATGCTGACTTCATAGAGCAGGCGGAATACATCGCCGAAACAGATTTTCTTGCTTTAACGGCCGAGCACCCTGATGAGCAAAGTATCATTAGAAGACTGACGACTGGTGGCGCTAAGTTGTTAGTAGGACCAAGAGGTTGTGGTAAAACAACTCTCATGCTTAAAGCGTACTATTCGCTAATTAGAGACCGTCAAATCAGAAGCATACCGATATATGTTAACTTTAAGCTATCACTTAAACTAGAGCCACTTTACGTCAATACGCCAAACGCAACCTTTTGGTTTCGGCAATGGCTTAATCTCAAAATATATGAAGGACTTTGGAGAAGTATCGAGGAATTCGGTGACTTTGTTGTCCCAGCCTCTCTTGCTTCGAAAAAGTCCGTACTTTCCGCAATTCGATCTCTAGAAAGCGGTGTCGTAGACACAAAGAGGGATGTCTCTTCGTTTTCCATAGAGGAACTTTCGGAAAATATCGTGGAAGTTCTCGAAGCCAATGGCATGGCGCGTTGTGTGCTGTTGCTGGATGACGCTGCGCATGCATTTTCTCCACGCCAACAGGAAGATTTTTTTGAGTTTTTCCGTCAGATCAAGAGCAGAGAAATCTCTCCTAAGGCTGCCATATACCCGGGCATCACAACACACTCTCCGACCTTTCACGTTGGACATGATGCCGAACAGATTGACGTTTGGATTCGACCTGATCGTCTTGGTTACATAGAGTTTATGACAGATCTAGCTGAAAAAAGATTTCGCGGCGTTTTGCCGAGCACTCTGATCAACACTCCGTCAGCTATTCCCTTTCTAGCATACGCCTCTTTTGGCATACCGCGATCGTTCCTCAATATGCTGAGGACAATTTACCATGAGCAAGAATCCCAGCCCGACGCTTCGAATGTTGATCGGCGACGATTGTTAGACATCGCGAAGCAAAGTCGCGAATCGGCTCACAACGTATACGACTCGCTAGCGAACAAAATTCCCGCCTACCGCGAATTTGTCGGCACTGGTAATGATCTCTATCAGCAAATGATGAGTTATCTCAAGAACTACAATAAGTTCAGAGATGAAGAAAACCAAGCTTTATCCATTGGCCTGAAGCGACCGATACCTCCTGAAATGGACAAAGTCCTGAGCTTCTTCCAGTATGCTGGGCTGCTCATGCCGGCCGGTGAAAACAGTAGGGGCGTCAAGGGAACTTTTGACATTTATATGGTTCATTTTGGCGATCTGATTACGGAAAACGCCATAATAGGCAGAAGAGCAAAAAGTATTGTTTCGTTTGTTGCAGCTTTTGGTGCGCAAACACACCAAGCTTGGCCAAGGCTCTCGCCCGCCTCGCTTGTAAGTCCGACGCAATATCCAACCTTATTCCGTCTGACCTTGCCCCATTGCCAACAATGTGGAGCTGAGAGGGCGAACGAGCACGCACGGTTCTGTCAGAACTGCGGCGCCCCATTAAAAACTGCATCACTATACGAGGAGCTTACGAACCAAGACATTTCGGTGTTGCCGTTGAGTCGACGAATTGTAACGCGCATAAAAAAGAACTCAAGAATTAGAACGATTAAGGACATCCTCATCGATACTGATCGAAGCAAGTTGCGCAGTATCAGGTATATTGGACCGGTCCGAGCCGCCCGGATTGCGAGCTACGCCGAAGAGTACGTGGCATAAGATGGCTATTTCTGATTTTGTGAATGAGCTGCCCCCAGGGGCGCGGCTCACTAACCTTTCGGATTATTTGGTAGAGGAGACCCTGATTTGTCCGATCGACGCATTCCTTATCAGAATGAAGTCGATTTTGGCTGATGGAGCAGAGCGTGTTTTAGATGCCAGTGACTACCATGGACGCCTTTTATGTCTTGGATTGGTTTCAGCGGCCGAGAGTTATTTCAGAAGTGTGCTAGCCGCATCTATGGAGCTCTGCCCGTTATCCAAATCTGTCGCCGCCGATAAAAATATCAATCTCGGAGGGCTGCTATGGCACGGTCAAGATCGGTACAGTCAAAGCGCCTTCGATAACAGTTCATTCTCAAATGCTCAGGAACTGAAGAAGGCAGCGAAGGATTACCTGGGATTTTCCCTCGACGACGCAGTGTTCAAGGTCCCGCTCGAAGAATATGATAAAGTCTGCCAGTTCAGGCATGGGATTGTCCATAGCGACGGCATATTGCCAGGAAAAAATGCTGTGAAGCTTGATATACCACGATATCGTGGTGCGGTTCGTATTGTCGTTCGATATCGTCACTTACAAGACATGGCTGCGGTACTGAATACTTTGGTTGTTTTGTTTAACAGGCAACTTTTCCTTGAGCTATGTAAAAGATGGGCTATTGATTGGAGGCGTCGTGCCGATTGGGTGCCTGATGACGAATTATCTATCTTCTCGAAAATTTGGGCTATATTTCACTCTCGTGAAGAGTGGTCCTCAAAGCCCGGCAGAAGCGCGATCACCCGTAAGAGATGCATGGACGCGGTGAAGCTCACTTATAACATCTAGTGTTTTGTAGTTATCTTGACGGCAATATAAGGGTCTGCCTTGTTTGATATAGTCGGGTCGCTGACCTAATGCTTGAACCGATCGGCCAAACCGCTATCAAGCGCTGGTCGTTCATCAAGTCGCCAATCATTGAGTAACCGAACCCCGATGTCCGCACTGACCGTCATGTTTATCCGTCACGCTGAGAAGCCCGGCGGTAGTTTCCCCGGCGAAGGCACCACGGCCGACGGGACCGCGGACGATAAGTCTCTTGTGATCCGCGGATGGCAAAGGGCCGGAGCATGGGCGGCATTGTTCGGATCGGGCCTATGCAGCGCCGACTACCCGAGGCCGAACGTCATCTACGCGGCCAAGCCCGAGCCCGTGTTCAAGAAGGCTAAGTTCAGCCACCGTCCGTTTGAGACCGCGACGCCCTTGGCCGAACGCCTGCAACTGCCCCTCAGAGCGGACTATGGGGTCTCGCAGGAGCACGAACTGGCAGATGAGATTCGAAGGCTCACCGGGGTCGTGATCGTCTTCTGGGAGCATAAGGCGATTGTCACGGACCTGATCCCGGCTCTCAAGGGCTCTCAGACCATCTCCGGCGTTCCGACCAAGTGGGACTCTGACCGCTTCGACGTGGTCCTACGGTTCGACAGAGCTGTGCCGGACGCGCCCTGGTCGTTCCGCCAACTATCCCCACGTCTGATGAGCGGTGACAGCGATGCGCCGTTCTCGAAGCTTGAGGGCTGATCAGCAGTTGGCTGACGATGATGATGACCGCGGCTGATCTGTGCCTTCGTCTCGGGGCTTCTGTGGTCGCCGGCATGGTGGTCGGCTTTGATCGGGAGATGCACGCCAAGCCCGTCGGTGTCCGCACTTTGGGGTTGGTCGGTCTTGGATCGGCGCTCGTAACGATGGCAGGTTCGGGATTCTCGGCTGCCGATACCGACGCGAACGCCAGCCGGGCCATTCAGGGCGTCATCACTGGCATCGGCTTCTTGGGCGCGGGTGTAATCGTCAAGGGCGCGGGAAAATCGCACGTCCACGGTATGACCACGGCCGCTGCCATCTGGGTAACGGCCGCGCTTGGGATAGCGTGTGGGCTTGGCGCCTATCTCCCTGTCGCAATCGGTCTGATCCTACTGCTGCTCCTAATCGGGATCGGTGGCCGCATTGACCGGATCATCGACACGCGGTGGTCGAGGAAGCACGGGGCTGATAGGGATAAAGCGGAAGCGTCAGGACAAGGAAGCACACGACCTGATTAGCCTGCGGCAATCCTTCGAGGCATTCAGGTACGATCCGCCACGGCTTCGGTCCGACCCTTGATCGTTAAATGATGCTGGCGGCTTCGGTTCGTTCATTTGTTCGCTGTCATGGGCTCGATACGGTAGCGAGGGAAGCGGCCCATAGCGTCGGCCAGCATCTTGAGGGTCGGTGTCTCGTATCGCCGGCCCACTGATGCCACGCTATGGCCGGTGATTGCGTCTCTTAACCGTTCCTCGATGCCGGCCCCAAGTGCGCGCGTCTTCCACGTGTGTCGCCATCCGTGATTCGGATCGACGCCCGGATCCAGCTTGGCGGTCTCGCGAACCCACTTGCCGACCTTGTGCCCCTGTAGCTCGGCCGGTGAAGTCGATGATCGCTGGCCGTGTCGCTTGGGGTCATAGAACAGTGGCCCGGCCTCACACGTCTCCACGAACGCCAAGAAGCCTTGTTCGATTAGGTGAGCGTGGATTGGGACGGTTCGTACGCATCCGGCGAAGGGCGCCTTGTGAGCTGGCCCGTTGAGGCTGAGGTCATAGGAGTAATCCTAGGACCTTGAGCATGACCCAGGCGGGTAT
>NZ_JBNNWO010000027.1:0-60197 GCF_050281105.1 Methylobacterium sp. NPDC080182 | reverse complement strand
AGACGCTGGATCGCCCCCTCGATGTCCTTGCCGGCCACCATCATCAGGTCGGCCATCTCGTCGACCACGATCACGATGTACGGCAGCGGCGCCAGGTCCATCGCCTCCTCTTCGAACACCGCCTCGCCGGTGTGGCGGTCGAAGCCGGTCTGGATCGTGCGCGTGATGGTCTCGCCCCGGTCGCGGGCCTCCTTCATGCGGGCGTTGTAGCCGTCGATGTTCCGGACGGCGATCTTGGCCATCTTCTTGTAGCGCTCCTCCATCTCGCGCACGGCCCACTTGAGGGCGATGACCGCCTTCTTGGGGTCGATGACGACCGGGGAGAGCAGGTGCGGGATGCCGTCGTAGACCGACAGCTCCAGCATCTTCGGATCGACCATGATCAGGCGGCACTCCTCGGGCTTGAGCCGGTAGAGCAGCGACAGGATCATGGTGTTGATCGCCACCGACTTGCCCGAGCCGGTGGTGCCGGCGACCAGGAGGTGCGGCATGCGCGCGAGGTCGGCGATGATCGGCTCGCCGCCGATGTTCTTGCCCAGGCACAGCGCCAGCTTGTGCTTGCTCTCGGCGAAGTCGGCCGACGAGAGCAGCTCGCGCAGGTACACGGTCTCGCGGGTCTCGTTCGGCAGCTCGATGCCGATGACGTTCCGGCCGGGGACGACCGCGACGCGGGCCGAGACCGCCGACATCGACCGGGCGATGTCGTCCGACAGGCCGATCACGCGGCTGGACTTGGTGCCCGGCGCGGGCTCGAGCTCGTAGAGGGTGACGACCGGGCCCGGCCGCACCGCCAGGATGTCGCCGCGCACGCCGAAATCCTGGACCGTCTGCTGCAGGTTGAGGGCGTTCTGCTCCAGCACGTCGGCGTCGACCTCCTCGCTGCCGCCCGGCGCCGGCAGGGCGAGCAGTTCGAGGGACGGCAGCTCGTAATCGGCGTTCTCGATCGGCGCGATCTCGAGGTGGCGGCCGGCCGGGATCAGGTGTGCCCGCGGCGCCACCAGGGGGACCGACGCCGGCGCGGGGGCCGGCAGGGCCGCGACCTCGATCGCCTCGACGGCAGCGGCGACCGGCTCGGCCTCGGCATCGATCTCCGCCTCGATCTCCGTCTCGACCGGCTCCGGCTGCGGCGCCAGCTTGCCGCGGAGCAGGACCGGGCGCGGCGTCATCGGGATCACAACGCGCTCCGCCTCGGCGCGCGCGGCGACCGGCGCGGCAACGACCGGGGCGGGACCGGCTTCGGGCACGGCCGGGGGTGGCGGCGGGACGGCGGTCGGCTGGCCGGCCGCGCGGATCGCCGCCCGCGCTGCCATGGCGCTGAGAGCCGGCGCGCGGCGGGGCGCCTCGGACGCGGGGGCGGCCGGAGGCTCCGCCGCAACGCTGCCGGGGCCGAAGACCAGCGACAGGCCGGACGCGGCCGGCGGCGCGACGGGCGGCAGGAAGGCGCTCCGGATCGAGGCGGCCTCGTCCATCCGCTGGCCGGTCTCCGTCCCGTTATCCTGCCCGTCGGCGGGACGCGGCGGCTGGTCGAACCGGACGAGCCGGTCGAGCACGTAGACCGGCCGCGGCGGCAGCGACCGCAGGTGCGAGATGTCGAGGGGCATGGAGACGAAGCGCTCGTCGGACGCCGCCGGCGCCGAGACGGCGGCCGGGGTCGGCGCGACTTCGGCGGGCTGCGCCTCCAGGGCCGACCAGGCATCGACGGACGACCAGTCGCCGCCGTCGAACCAGGGCTGGACCTCGGACCAGTCCGGCAGGTCCGACCAGTCGCGGGCCGGGGCCTCGGCGACCGTCTCGACCGGCGCGGCGGCGACCAACGCGGCCGCGACCGGGGCGATCGCCGCCGTGGAGGCGGCCAGCTCGACCGCGGGCCGGACCGGGCGGCGGTCCGGCGTGCGGAAGAAGCGGACGCCCGGCGGCGCGACGAAGGGCTGGCGCCACAGCGGCACCGGCTCCGCGTCCGGCGCGGCGGCTTCGGGCAGGGCCGGCACGGCTGCGGCGCGCACGGCCGCCTCGGCCGCGATCCGCGCGCGCTCGACCCGCTCCTGCTCGGCCTCTTCGCGGGCGGCCCGCTCGGTCTCCAGGGCGAGGGCAGCGGCCTGCGCCTCGGCACGGGCGCGCTCCAGGGCGACGCGCTCGGCCTCGAGGGCGCGCTGGCGGCGCTCCTGCAGAACCGAATCAGGGGTGCGGGTGTAGCGCACCGCCGAGGGCGCGGCCGGCGCCGGCGCGGCGGCCGGCGTCGCGACGTGGTCGGTCACATGGCCGGTCACATGGCCAGCGGCATGGCTCGCGAGCGGAGCCGCGGCCGGCGCGTAGTCGGGGGCGATGGCGGCGGGGCGGCGCGGCTGGCGCACCAGCACGCCCGGCGAGGAGGCGCTGCGGTCGATCCGGCTCTCGAAGATCGGGGCGTCCAGGGCGTCGAGGCTCGCCCGGTCGTCGAAGACCTGGGCCGGCCAGTGTGGCTCGGGCACCGCGGGGCGCGGGGCGCGCTCGGAGCCCTCGCGGCCGACCATCGCGCCCGGCGGGGTGAGCCAGCTCGGCTCGGCCCGGCGCCCGGGCGCGCCGTAGGACGGGCGGGCGGGCAGGCCCGCGGGAGAGCCGGAGAGGCGGCGGGTGAGGCTCGCGCGGAGCGCCATCAGCCGGTGCGCCAGGGCTCCCAGGGAGAGGCCCGAGCGGTCGCCGCCGCGGACAGGGCGGGCGGGGTCACGGTGGGAGTACGGAGGCCGTCCCGATGCGCGCATGGGTTCTCAGACGATACTCGAAACAGGGATCCGCCGACGCGCGGCGGCTGTTCCTGAGTTAGGCCATTCGTCGTTAATGGAGGCTTGCCGTCGGCCGCGGCGCGGAAACCATGCGGGACGTTCGGCCCGGCGCTCCGGCAGGGCCCCGCATCGCCGCGGCCGGGCCGTCACGGCCACCGGCGACCGATTCGAACGCGGAATCTCGAGGTAACGACGCCCGATGGACCGGAAATCGCGATCTGGGCCCCGTCCCGATCCGCCGCAGCGCAGTCTCTCGCGATGACGTCGGGAACCGGCCAGGGCGCGAACAGGCTCCGCGCCGCCCCCCGCCCGCGTCCGCTATAGTAACCCGCAGCCACCCCTCACCCGGACAGGTGCCCGTGTCTCCAGCCACCTCCGAATCGCCGGCCCGCTTCCGCTCCCTCTACCGCCACGGCTTCGCCCGAGTCGCGGCCTGCACCGGCCGGAGCCATCCGGCCGAGCCCGAGCGCAACGCCGACGTCGTCCTCGACCTTGCCCGGACCTGCCACGATTCGGGCGCGGTGCTGGCGGTCTTCACCGAGCTCGGCCTCTCGGCCTACGCGATCGAGGACCTGCTGCTCCAGCAGACCCTGCTCGACGCGGTCGAGGCCGCGGCCGCCCGCGTGATCGCCGACTCGGCCCGTCTCCGGCCGCTGCTGATCGTCGGCGCGCCCCTGCGCTGGCGGCACCGCGTCTACAACTGCGCGCTCGCCATCCAGGGCGGCCGCCTGCTCGGCGTCGTCCCGAAGACCTTCCTGCCGAACTACCGGGAGTTCTACGAGAAGCGCCACTTCGCCTCCGGCGCCGGGATCGTCGGCGAGACCGTCCGGGTCGCCGGTCAGGACGCGCCGTTCGGCACCGACCTGCTGTTCCCGGCCGAGGACCTGCCGGGCCTCGTGGTCGGGGTGGAGATCTGCGAGGACCTGTGGGTGCCCGAGCCCCCCGGCATGCGCGCCGCGCTCGCCGGCGCCACCGTGCTGGCGAACCTCTCGGGCAGCCCGATCACGGTGGGCCGTGCCGAGTCGCGGGCGCTCCTGTCCCGGGCGGCCTCGATGCGGGGCGCCTGCGCGTACGTCTACGCGGCGGCCGGCCAGGGCGAATCGACCACCGACCTGTCCTGGGACGGCCAGACCAGCGTCGACGAGCTCGGCGTGCGCCTCGCCGAGGGCGAGCGCTTCCCCGAGAAGCCGGTGACGACGCTGGCCGACATCGACCTCGACCTGATAGCCCAGGAGCGCCTGCAGGCGGGCAGCTTCGACGACGACGCGCGCGGCCGCGCCCTGCCCTATCGCCGGGTGCCGTTCCGGCTCAACCCGCCCGAGGCCGATCTCGGCCTGATCCGGCGGATCGAGCGGTTCCCGTTCGTGCCGGCCGACCCGTCGCGCCTCGCGCAGGATTGCTACGAGGCCTACAACATCCAGGTCGCCGGCCTCGCCAAGCGCCTGGAGGCCACCGGCACCCGCAAGGCCGTCATCGGCGTCTCGGGCGGCCTCGATTCGACCCACGCGCTGATCGTGATCGCCAAGGCGTTCGACCGCCTGGGATACCCGCGCTCGGACATCCTGGCCTACACGCTGCCGGGGTTCGCCACCTCGAACGCCACCAAGACCAACGCCCACGCGCTCATGAAGGCGCTGGGCTGCACGGCCGCCGAGATCGACATCCGCCCGGCCGCCAAGCAGATGCTCGCCGACATGGACCACCCCTTCGCCAAGGGCGAGGCGGTCTACGACGTGACCTTCGAGAACGTGCAGGCGGGCCTGCGCACCGACTACCTGTTCCGGCTCGCCAACCACGCCGGCGGCATCGTGGTCGGCACCGGCGACCTCTCCGAGCTGGCGCTCGGCTGGTGCACCTACGGCGTCGGCGACCAGATGAGCCACTACGCGGTCAATGCCGGCGTGCCGAAGACGCTGATCCAGCACCTGATCCGCTGGGCGATCGGCAACGGCGAGGTCGGCCCGGACGAGGCGCGCACCCTCCAGGCGATCCTCGACACCGAGATCTCCCCCGAGCTGGTGCCGGTCGACCAGGACGACAGCCCGCAGAGCACCGAGGGGACGATCGGCCCCTACGCGCTGCAGGATTTCAACCTGTTCTACACGCTCCGGTACGGGTTCCGGCCCTCGAAGATCGCCTTCCTGGCGCTGCACGCCTGGGGCGACAGGGAGCGCGGCACCTGGGCGCCCGACTTCCCGGAGACCAAGCGGGTCGCCTACGACCTCCCGGAGATCCGCCGCTGGCTCGGGGTGTTCCTGAGCCGCTACTTCGGCTTCAGCCAGTTCAAGCGCTCGGCGCTCCCGAACGGGCCGAAGGTCTCGGCGGGGGGCTCTCTGTCGCCCCGGGGCGACTGGCGCGCGCCCTCCGACGGGTCGGCGCGGATCTGGATCGACGAGTTGAACCGAAACGTCCCTGAAACTTGACCGTCACAAACTCGACCGATTGTGCCATTATGAGCACGGTCAAGCCGATTCTTCGCAATGCGAAATCTTGTATTGGGAAAATTGGCTTCGAGGGCGGCCAGGCGGAGGACTTCGGATGCGAAGCTACAACCTGTTCCAGCTCAAGGGCGAGGAGGGCCTCTGCTGCGCGGTGCCGGAGGCCAGCACGGTCCCGCCCTTCATCGGCGCGGGTCGCTGGACCTTCGGCGGCAAGCTGGGCGACGGCGGCCGGCAGCCCCTCGACTTCGACGGGCGGGCCGCCGACACCGCGGTGCGCTTCAACGGCTTCTACCTGTTCCAGACCGTGGACCGGCGCTTCATCGCCTGAGCGGGACATGACCGTCACGGCGAGCGGGACGGCGTCGGGACGATCGGCGCGGTCCTGCCGGGTCGCCGCTCCGGCCACGGAACGACGAACCGAAATCGTCGCGGGTAAATTGGACCGGCCCGGGGCGCGGACTCGCTCTTCCGGAGCCTTGGCGGCAGCACGTTACCGGTATCGAGCCCTATAGCGGGCCTCGACTCGGCGATCGCGACCAAGATTCCTTAAGGGCTCGCGTGCAGGTTTCGCTGAACCGTCAGCTGTCCGGAGCCGCCCGCATGTCGGAGCATCGCAGAGAGGCGCGCCAGAGGGTCTTCCTCAAGGGCCGCATCGTCTTCAACAACGGGTCGTCGAGCCTCGACTGCCTGGTGCGCGACATGTCCCCCACCGGCGCGCGCCTCGTGATGAGCGAGGCCACCACGCTTCCGGACGCGTTCGACCTCTACATCCCGCAGAAAGACCGGACCTACCGAGCCACCCTGCGCTGGCGCCGGGAGGACGGCATCGGCGTGACCTTCGAGGCGCCGGCCCGGGCCGGCACCGCGCCCGCTTCGCCCGATCCGGCCGCGACGGACGCCTCCGTGACCCTGCTGCTGAAGCGCATCAGCGAGCTCGAGACCGAGAACGCCGCCCTGCGCCGGCTGCTCGCCAGCATGGCCCAGTCGGGCGACTCGGCGAGCGCGGCCTGATCCTCATGCCTGGGCGTCAGGCCTGTGCCTCGAGCGCCGCGCGGATGCGGGCGGCGTGCTCGGCGAGGACCCCGTTATCGGCCATCCCGCCCTCGTGGCGCTTCAGCGGCACGCCCTCGCGCCGTGGGATAATGTGGACGTGCAGGTGGAAGACGGTCTGGCCGCCGGCCGGCTCGTTGAACTGGAACACGGTCAGACCCTCGGCCCGGAACGCCGCCTTCAAGGCGCGGGCGACCTTCTGGACGCTCGCCATCAGGGCGCCGAGCGAGTCCGGGTCGGCGTCGAGCAGGCCCCGGGCCGGCGCCTTCGGGATCACCAGCGTGTGGCCCTCGCCCTGGGGCATCACGTCCATGAAGGCCAGGGTGTGGGCGTCCTCGTAGACGCGGTGGCAGGGGATCTCGCCCCGCAGGATCTTGGCGAAGATGTTGTCGGGATCGTAGCGGGCGTCGGCCATGCTGCCTCCGGGACTCCTTGAGCGGCCGCAGGTTGCACGGGGCACCGGCCCGCGTCCACACGGGAACAACCTGCGCGCAGCGACGCTTGCATCGCCGCGGCGGCGGCGCCGTGCCGGGGTCCGAGAGCCCGGTGTCCCCCAGACCGCGCAGGGAGTTCCGGATGGCGCACGAGAGCACGGGAGCGATCTACGCGGCGGCGGGCGCCAACCTCGCCATCGCGGCGGCGAAGTTCGTGGGCGGGGCGCTGACCGGCTCGACCGCCATGCTCGCCGAGGGCGTACACTCGGTGGTCGACACGGCGAACCAGGTGCTGCTCCTCGTCGGCATGAAGCGGGCCGAGCGCCCGGCCGACGCCCGCCACCCGTTCGGCTACGGGCGCGAGATCTACTTCTACGCCTTCGTAGTCGCGCTGATGATCTTCCTCGGCGGCGGACTGTTCGCCGCCTACGAGGGGATCGAGCGGGTCCGCCATCCCGAGCCGGACGTCGATGCCGAGCTGTTCGGCTACCGCCTGCCCGGCCTCTGGGTGAACGTCGCGATCCTGGGCTTCGCCATCGCGGCGGAGGGCACGTCGTTCTTCGTTGCGATGCGCCAGTTCTGGGCCGAGAAGGGCAAGCACTCGGCCGTGCGGGCGATCCGGCGCAGCAAGGACCCGACCCTGTTCACGGTGCTCGCGGAGGACACCGCCGCCCTGATCGGCCTGCTGATCGCGCTCGCCGGCGTGGCCCTGTCCCACCTCTTGGAGATGCCGAGCCTCGACGGCTGGGCGTCGGTCGGCATCGGCCTCGTGCTGATCGGCATGGCGGCGTTCCTGATGGTCGAGACGCACGGTCTGCTGATCGGCGAGGCGGCCGATCCCGAGGTCGTAGCGGCGATCGCGGAGCTGGTCCGCGGCGAGCCGGGCGTGGTCCATGTCAACGAGGTGCTGACCCAGCACCTCGGCCCGTCCGACATCCTGGTCAATCTCAGCATCGACATGACCGACGATCTCAGCGCCGGCGAGGTCGAGAGCCTCGTCACGCGCCTCGACCGGGCGCTGAAGGCGCGCAGCCCCGACGTGACCCGGGTCTTCATCGAGATCCAGCAGCAGGGCGACCACACGGTCCGGGCGGCCGCCTGAGGGGTGCCGCCTCGCCGGCGCGCACGGACCTCTGTCAGGCGGCCGCACCGGGCGTCGGGGCCGGCGCGAGCACGCCTTCCCAGGGGACAGGCGACGGGAAGACCTCGTCGAGGAAAGCGAGGAACGCCCGCACGTTCGGGCTGCCGCGCCGGCTCTCCGGCCAGAGCGCCGTGAAGACCGAGCGCTCGACCGCGAAGTCCTGCAGGATCGGGATGAGCGCGCCCCGCCCGACATGCGGTGCGGCGATGTAGGTCGGCGAGATGCCGATACCGCCACCGGCCACCAGCACCGCCGTCACCGCGTCGCTGAAATCCGCGACGATGCCGGTATCCGGCGTGATCTCGACCCTGCGGCCGCCCACGTGGAACGGCCAGCGCAGGGCCTGCCCCGTGCTCTGGAAGCGGAAGTTCACGCAGTCGTGGTGGACCAGATCGTCCGGATGCCGCGGCGTGCCGCGCCGCGCCAGATAGGCCGGGGCCGCGAAGGCGCAGACCCGGTGCGGCGCGAGGCGGCGCGAGACCAGCCGGGAATCCGCGAGGTCGCCGACCCGGATCGCGACGTCGATGCCCTCCTCGATCAGGTCCACGAAGCGGTCGCTCAGGCGCAGGTCGACCGACAGCTTCGGATGGCGCGCGCGGAAGCGTGGCAGGGCCGGCGCGAGCAGGTGGACGCCGACCGGGATCGACGCCGCCACCTTCAGAGTGCCGGCGGGCTCGGAGCGTGCCGCGACCGCCGCCTGCTCGATCGCCTCGGCCTCGCGGAGGAGCCGCAGCGCGCGCTCCTGCAGGTCGCGCCCCTCCGGCGTCAGGGTCAGCGAGCGGGTGGTCCGGGTGAAGAGGCTCACGCCGAGCCGCGCCTCCAGCCGCTGCACGCTCTTGCTCACCGCCGAGGGCGAGATGCCGAGGGAGCGGGCGGCCGCCGAGTAGCTGCCGAGGGAGGCGGAGCGGGCGAAGGCGACGATGCCCGTGAGCCGGTCGAGTCCGATCTGTTCCATGACGGCACGACTGAAGCGAAGAGCGGACCGATTATCAAGGAGGGATCGCTGGCCCAATCTCCCGTCCATCGGCGCCGCGCTGGCGGCGACCGGCCAGGTTTCCCGCCATGAGCAGCACCCTTCAGGATCGCACCGTCGTGGTCTTCGGCGGCACCTCGGGCATAGGCCTCGCGGCCGCCCGCCAGGCCAGGGCGGCGGGCGCGGAGGTCGTCGTCGTCGGCCGCCACGCGGCGGGCGCCGAGCGGGCCGCGGCGGAGAACGGCTTCGCCGGCTGGCGCGCCGCCGACGTGACGCGGCCCGAGACGATCGCGACCGCCCTGGCCGACATCCCGCGCGTGGACCACCTCGCGCTGCTGGCCGGGACCTTCGTGGCCGGCAGGGTCCTCGAGGCCGAGGTCGAGCACCTCGCGCGGGCCTTCGACGAGCGGATCTGGGCCGCCATTCACGCCCTGCGCGCCCTCGGCGGCCGGCTCGCCGGGGACGGCTCGGTCACCCTCATCTCCGGCGCCCTGGCGGACCGCCCGAGCGCCCAGGGGACTGCCGTGCTGGCGGCGGCGTCGGCCGCGATGGAGGCCTTCGCCCGCGGCCTCGCGCTCGAACTGGCACCGGTGCGGGTGAACGCACTCTCGCCCGGCACCACCGACACCCCGCTCCTGGCCCGCACGCTCGGCGCCCACCGTGACGCCTACGTGGCCGGGCTGACCGAGAGGCTGCCGCAGAGACGCCTCGGCACCGCCGAGGAGGCCGGTGCCGCCGTCGTCTTCCTGATGAGCAGCGGCTTCATGAACGGCGAGACCCTGCACATCGACGGCGGCGGCCGCCTGATCTGAGCTGCCGGCCGCCGCGCGGCACGCCCGACAACCCCCTTCGAAGGAGACGCGCGATGTCCGATGGCACGGAGGCCGCGCCGGCGACGGAGCCGGACTACGACCGGCTGCTGCGCGCCAATCTCGCGCGGATCTTCAACGCGCGGGACGCCGGCGCGCGGGCGGCCGCCCTGGCCGAGCTCTACGTGGCCGAGCCGACCCTGTTCGAGCCGGACAACGTCGTGCGCGGGCGGGCCGCGATCGCCGCGGTCGCCGGGGCGCTCCTGGACCGGTTCGGGCCGACCTTCCGCTTCGTGCCCGTCGGCACGGCCGCCGGACACCACGGCGTGGGATCGCTGCGCTGGGAAGCCGGTCCGGAGGGCGGCCCGGTCGCGGTCACCGGGACGGACGTTGCCGAGATCGTCGACGGCAGGATCGCGCGACTCTGGGTGCTGCTCGACCCGCCGGCTGCCTGAGACCGCCACCGCCGAACGATCCGACTTCAGTCGCTCCGGCTTACCTGCCGGAGGCTCAGCGCCCAGAGCCGCTCCTGGACGGCCTCGTCGCGGCTCTCCGCCGAGGAGACCTTCGGCCGCCCGTGCGAGAAGTACTGGCCGGTGACCCCGTCCAGTTCCGGGTCGCTGGCCACGTGGAGGGAGGTCCGCGCGCCCTTCTCGGGCGTGATCAGGAACGGCCGAATCAGTGCCCAGGCCGCGCCGAGCAGGCCGCCGGTGTTCTTGGCGAAGCCGGTATTGACCACCCCCGGATGGACGGCGTTCGCCGTAATGCCGCTGTCGCGCAGGCGCCGGGCGAGCGCGTAGGTGAACAGCACGTTGGCGAGCTTGGCCTGGGCATACGCGCCCATCGCCCGGTAGCGCCGGGCGCCCTCGACGTCGTCGAAGTCGATGTGCCCCCGGTAATGGGCCGCCGATGCGACGTTGACGATCCGCGGCTTCCCGCCCGCCGCCGCCGCGTCCTTCAGCGTGTCGAGGAGTTCGAGGGTCAGGAGCACGTAGCCCAGATGGTCGAGCGCCCAGGTCCGCTCGATCCCGTCGACGGTCAGCGTGCGCCGGTCGAAGATCGCGCCGGCATTGTTCACCAGCACGTCGAGGCGCGGATAGGCCGCCCGCAGGGTCCCGGCGAGCCGGCGGATCTCGGCCTGCGCGGACAGGTCCGCGCGGTGCGGCTCCACGGCGGCGCCGGGCACCGCGGCGCGGATCCTGTCGGCGCAGGCCTGCAGCTTCCCGCTGTCCCGGCCGACCATGGCGACCCGCGCGCCGAGGCGCGCGAGACCGAGGGCCGTCTCGTAGCCGATGCCGCCGGTCGCCCCGGTGACGAGGCAGACCGCGCCGCGCACCGCGCCGGCCTCAGAACACCGCCTGGCCGACCGCGAAGGCGATGACCACGATCACGATGGCGATGAGCAGGAACAGGCCGAACAGGATTCGGGCCAGCGAGCCGGCGCCGGAGGCGATGCCGGTGAAGCCGAGACCGCCGGCGATCAGCGAGATCACGAAGCAGATGAGGGCCCATTTCAGAAGGGTCATGGCGTCACTCCGGCTGCGCCCCGGCGCGGGGCCTGATGCTGCTGCCTCAACCGACGCCAAGCGAGACCGTTCCGCGGATTCGGGGCCGGTCCGCTTTTATTCTTACCCGCGTCCGGCCGCTCGGTCGGGGATGCGGTCAGCCGGTCTTCGCCACGGGCTGCGCCGGCACGTCGGCCCGTTCCAGCATGATCTCCGCCAGGGTGTGGTAGAGGCCGCCGCGGCAGATCGCCTTCGAGGCCGCGTCGGCCAGGAGCGCCGCGACCATCAGGGGGATCACCATCGCGTGGTTCTGGGTCATCTCGGTGACGATGACGAAGCTGGTGATCGGCGCCTGCAGCACGCCCGTCAGGTAGGCCACCATCCCGATCAGCACGACGGCGCCGACGGGCATGCCCGGCAGGAATCCGTGGACCGTGCCGCCGAGGCCGGCCCCGACCGCCAGGGACGGCGCGAACAGGCCGCCCGGGATACCGCTGATCGAGCTGAGCACGGTGGCGGCGAATTTCAGGGGCGCGTAGGTCCAGCCGGCCGTCGCGTCGCCGTGGAGGATGGCCTTGGCCTCCTCGTAGCCGGTCCCGTAGGCGGCGCCCCCGGAGGCGAGGCCGCACAGGGCGACGCACAGCCCGCAGGCCGCCGCGAAGATCACGGGCCGCTTCCGGATCATCCGTCCGGCCGCGCCCGGCAGGCCGCGGGCGAACAGGATGACGAGGCGGCTGAACAGGCCGCCCGCGAGGCCGCCGACCACGGCGATCAGCGGCACGATCCAGCTGGCCGCCAGCGGCAGGGCGGCGTCGGTCGTCCCGAAATAGGTATAGTTGCCGAGGAGCCCGAGCGAGGTCAGGCCCGCGGCCACGATCCCGGCCACGATCAGGCCGGAGGAGCGCGCCTCGTAGGCGCGTCCCAGCTCCTCGATGCCGAACACGATGCCGGCGAGGGGCGTGTTGAAGGCCGCCGCGACGCCGGCCGCGCCGCCCGCGAGGAGCAGCCCGGGCAGGCGCTCCGGGGTCAGGCGGCCGAAGGCGGCCATGATCGCGGCGCCGACCTGCACGGTCGGCCCCTCGCGGCCCGCGGAGGCGCCGCAGAACAGGCCCAGGAACAGGACCAGTACCTTGCCGAAGGCCACGCGCGGCGAGATCAGGGAGTAGCGGAAGCCGGTATCTCGGGCGTGGCGGGCGGCGATCACCTGCGGGATGCCCGAGCCCTGCGAGTTCGGGAAGACCGTGAGGGCGAGCAGCGCCGCGAGGGCGAAGCCCGCGGGCGTCAGCACCAGGGCGATCAGCGGCGACGGCGCGGTGAGCCGCCGGAACCCGTCCTGCGCGAGGTCGGCGCCCTTGGCCATCAGCACGGCGGCGAGGCCCACGCCGATGCCGCCCACGAGGAAGAGCAGCCGCCCGCGCCAGAGCGGATAGGCCTCCATCGAGGCCGACCGCAGGCGCATGATCGAGCGGCGGTAGCGCGACCGTTGCGGGGGCGGAGCATCCGTCGTGTCCCGCACCTCGTCCCGCTTCTCGACCATGAAAGAGCACCTCGTCCGCGCAGTGAGAGCGGACGCTATAGCGCAATGGTCAAGGAAAGGCCCCTCCGCGGGCTAGACGGGGGCCGGCACCGGCGTGCCGGCCCCGCCGCTCAGCCGATCACCACCTGTGGTGCCAGGCCGCCCGATGCCAGCCGCCGTGATGGTGCCAGCCCCAGGGGCGATGCCAGCCCGCGTGGCGCCAGCCCCACCGATGGTGCCAGCCCCAGGGACGGCCCCAGCCGTAAGCCACCGGCCGGGCGTAGTAGACCGGGCGGTACGCGTAGGGGCGCCAGTTCGGCTTGCACCAGCCTGACCAGCCCCGGTGGAAGCCCGGGCCGCAGCCCTGGGCAGCCTCCGCCGTACCGGCCGTGGCGGCCAAGGTTCCGAGCGCGAGGAGTGCTGCGCCTGCCAGCTTCATCCGCATCGTCGTCCTCCGTTCAGTTTCGAGCAGCGCGATGATCCGACCCCAGTCCGACCGAGTTGTCGCCGGATCATGTCCGGCCGTCCGCGACGGGCCGGAAGTGGGCTCGAAACATCCGAGGCTGGGGAAGCGTTTCTTCACGAACCTGTGCGCGCGAGACGACTGAGCCTCCGCGAAGACAAGCGTCGCAATACGCTGCCGCCCGGTCCGGTCATCGTGCGACGATTGCGAGGATACCGAAGCGCCCCAGCGGCCGCGCGGCCGTCCCGCCTCAGCCCTCGGCGGCGCAGAGCTTCTCCACCGCCCGCACATAAGCCTTGGCGTCGAACTTCTTGAGCGAGTTCTCGCTCTGATAGCGGACCGTGCCGAAGATCTCGCGCTTCTGCCAGGGCCGGTCGTGCAGGCCGTACACCCAGGCGACGTTGGTGAAGGAGTTCGGATCGCGCCCGTCGAGGAAGTAGCGGTTGTTCAGGCGGAGCGTCCGCGCGAAGCCCTCCTCGGGCGACGGGGACCATTCGAGGATCTTCTTGCCCCAGTACATCCGCAGCTGGTTGTGCATGTAGCCGGTCTCGCGCATCTCGCGCATCGCGGCGTTCCAGTAGCGGTCGTGGGTCTCGCCGGCGGCGAGCTGCGCCTCCGAGTAGGCGTGGGGGCGCTCGTCCTTCGCGTGCTCGGCCAGGGTCTTGCGCGCCCAGTCCGGCACGGCCCTGTCGTAGGCGTCGTAGCCCTCCGTGTAGAAGACGTGGTTCATGGCGAGCTCGCGTCGGACGATCAGCTCCTCCAGGTAGGCGCCGCGGTCGTCGGCATCGCCGACCTTGGCCTCCCGCACCGCCAGGGCGATCTCCACCGGCGAGATCTGCCCGAAATGCAGGTAGGGGCTCATGTGCGAGGCGGCGGCCGCCTCCGGCATGTTGCGCCCCGCGCCGTAGCCCGAGAACCCGTCCTTCAGGAACGCCTTCAGGCGCTTGCGGGCCTGCGTCTCGCCACCCGTGAAGCGCTTCACCGGGCCGACCTCCCGGTCGAGGGTCATCCCGGCGAGCACCGCCTCCGGATCGGAGACGTCGATCGCGCTCTTCAGCGTCAGGCGATCGGCCGCGCGCTTCACCCGGCGGGGTTTCAGCGCCGCGAGGAACGGGTCCCACAGCCGGTTCAGCTTCGGCCTCAGCGTCCGGGCGGCGTACTCGTGCTTCGGCGAGGCCGTCTCGACCGGCACGACGACGTCGCCCTCGACCTGGACGATCCGCGTCTTCACCGACTTGGCGATCTCCCGGTACCAGCCCTTCTGGATCGCGAGGTAGCCGCGGTCGAGCACGAGGAGCGCGGCGTCCTCGGCGAGGGCGATGGCGATCTCGGCGGGCGAGCACTTGCGCATGACGAAGCCGATCCCGCGCTTCTCCAGGCCTGCCTTCGCATCCGCGAGACCCTGGAGCAGGAAGGCATAGTGCCGGGCATTGGCCTCGGGAAAGCCGCTCGCGCCGTCCAGCAGGCCGAAGCAGGCGACGACCGGCAGATCGAGGCGGTTTCCCTCCTCGATGGCGAGTTCGAGAGCCGGATTGAACGTCGCCCGGTTGGCCTGCTGCAGGAGATACAGGACGTAGGCGCCGTCTTCGCGCGGCTCGACATCGTTGAGGATCCGGATCCGTTCGCCCTGGATCGCCATGCTCACCTGCTCCTTGCTTGGCGCGCCGCGCCGGAACCTTGGCCGGAGAAGGTAGAGCGGGCGGGATTTTCGTCCGTCCGGACCGGACGGATGAAAAGCCGCAGTCGAGGCGACGGGCCGAACTCTGACTCCAGCCGCCAAAACCCCGCCTCATCAGGGACTTGCACGGCGATCGATCGGCCCCGCCCGCGACAATGCAGGTTTCGATCGCGCTCGACGGCCTGCGACATTTTCAACACAGGCGGGAAGCGACGCGTGCGCGAGCGCACGAAAGGACAGCCCTGCTGTCCTGACGCTCTTGAATTTTCCGTCGAGGAGCGCAGATTGTGCAGCGCGGGAAGGCGATGGCGTCGCCCTTCCGCAGCCCTTCTTGGGCGTTTCCTCCCTAGACTTCGGGCCGCTCCTTCGGGAGTGGCCTTTTTTCTGTCCGGAGCAGGCGCGGGCCCCGGTACGGCCCTTCCACGGGCGCGTTGAGGGGCAGCGCGCTTCCCGCGCAGGCGGGGCGCCCGGGGCGCGACGGACCCCTCTCCGGCGGCCCTGCCTCTCTCGGAGATCCGCGCCGCCGGCGATCCGACAGGCCCTCGGCCACGGCGTGTCAGCGCGTCGCGCTGGACCCCGCCCGGCTCGCCGCCAGCGCCGCGGCCTTGCCGCCCGCCGTGTAGAGGTCGAGGCGCGCGTAGACGCCGAATTCCGAGCCGTCGTCGAGGAAACCGCCGCCCGGCCCCTGCGTCTCGGTGAGGATCGCGTTGGCCTCGTCGAGCGTCAGCGCCGGGAAGGCCGCGGTCAGCAGGTGGCCGGCCTCCGGCGCGACCTTGCCCACGTCCTCCCGCCGGCCGGCGGTGTCCGGATGCACCACGGGCAGGCCGTAGGTCTGGGTCGCCGCGTAGAAGGCGGCGTTGGCGGCCGCGTCCTTGAACCGGCCGGTATCCTTCGCCGCGCAGGCCGAGACCGCGTCGCCGCAGCCGGCCTTCAGCGCCTCGGTCATCGCCGCGCGGGCCTCCGTCAGGAGCGCCCGGTAATCCGTCACGCCGACCGTCCTGTCGGCCTCGGCGGACGCCTTGTCGAGAACGGCCGGGTTCTTCCGGATCTGGCCGACATAGGCCGGATCGTTGGCGAGCAGGTGCGCGAGGGCGTGCAGCGAGGTCGCCCGGCCGCCCAGCACGTCCATGGCGTAGTGCGCCCCGACGATGATCCGGTCGTTGCCGTACTCGGCGGCGCGGGCGACCATCTGCTGGTAGCGCTCGGGCACGAGGAGCGCGAGCACCATGGACTCGGTGTAGCCGTAGGTGGTGTGCCCGCTCGGGTAGGACGGGCTGTTCACGAGGTCCTGCGAGGGGCCGCGCAGCCAGTCGAGGCTGTCAGACGCGTCACCGAAATAGTCCTTGCCGCGATAAGAGAGGAGGCGTGGCAGGGTCTGGAACGGCCGCGAATTGCCGTAGCGGTCGGCGCCGGGGCTCCCGGCCGGCCGGTCGTAGGCCTTGCCGAACACGTCGGTGACGGCGCCGTTCGACAGGATCGCGGCGGCCTCGTCCGAGACCGGATGCTTGCCGTTGGTCGTGGCGTTGGCGAAGAAGTACTTGCCGGAATTCGAATCCGACTTGGTCACGTTGTTGGTGTAGCCGATCAGGTTGGCGACCGCCGGCGCGATGCTGGTGAAGGTCTTGTAGTCGCTGTAGGTCGCCTTGGCGTGGTAGGCCTGGGCCAGCGTGGTGCCGAGGCCGTCGGCGAGGTTGGCGGCGTTGCCGTCGGTGATGAAGCAGTCCCGGAGGGCGAGCTGCTGCTGCTCGGGGAACGGCAGGAGCGTCGGCTGCTTCAGCGCGCCGCTCTGGATGTCGCCGGTGACCCGCAGGTTCGCGTCGAGCGCCGCCTTGCCGTCGGGGGTCAACTGCAGCCGGGCCACCGGGACCAGCCCGCGCAGGGCCGACAGGTTGGCGGCCGACTGTGCAAAGGCCTGGAGGGGCAGCGCCGCCCCGAGCAGAGCCAATCCGACCCGCAGCGTCCCGAACATGCAGCCCTCCCCTCGCGGATGCCGTGCCGGACGCTAGAGCCGTTCCCGATCGCGTGGCAATCGGGCGCGGCCCCGACGTCCCCATCTTTGAAGCGCCCCCGGGGCGCCGCGCCGGCCTCCCGCGGCGGCGCGCGCCTCAGCCCCGCGCCCGGGCGCGGATCATGAAGTTGTCGTAGGTGTACTCTGCCACCTGGAACCAGAGGTACTCCTCGTTGCGGAAGGTCCGCATCGCCTCGTAGACGCGGCGGAAATCGGCGTTCTTGGCGGCGATCTCGGCGTAGACGTCATTGGCGTTCTTGAGGGCGGCCTCCATGACGTCCTGGGGGAACGGCCGCAGCTGCGCGCCCCCGGCCACCAGCCGGCGCAGGGCCTGCGGGTTGCGGGCGTCGTACTTGGCCTGGACGTCGGCGCCGACCTCGGCCGCCGCGGCCCGAAGGATCCCCTGGTAGGATTTCGGCAGCGCCTTCCACTTCTCGGCGTTGAACCAGAAGTGCAGCAGGGCGCCGCCCTCCCAGAAGCCGGGATAATGGTAGATCGGCGCGACCTTCTGCAGGCCGAGCCGCTCGTCGTCGTAGGGCCCGATCCACTCGGCGGCGTCGAGCTTCTTGCTCTCCAGGGCCGCGTAGATCTCCGGGCCCGGCACCGCCTGCGGCTGGACGCCGAACTTGGCGAGCACCTGGCCGCCCATGCCGCCGATCCGGAACTTCAGGCCCTGCAGGTCCGCGAGGGTCTTGATCTCGCGACGGAACCAGCCGCCCATCTGGGCGCCGGTGTTGCCGCCCGGCAGGCAGACCAGCCCGGCCTTGGCGAAGACCTCGGCGAAGAGTTCGGCGGCGCCGCCCGCCTGCCACCACGCGGCGGCGCCCCGGGCGTTGAGGCCGAAGGGCACCGCGGTGGCCAGCGCGAAGGTCGGATCCTTGGCCATGCCGAGGGTCGCAGGACCGTGTCCCATCTCGACGGTGCCGGCGGCCACGGCGTCGAGCAGGCCCTCGGCCGGGACCGGCTCGCCGGGGCCCTGGACCTGGATCTGGAAGCGCCCGTCGGTGGCCTCCGCGACGATCCGGCTGAGCGCCTCGGGGGCGCCGTACAGGATGTCGAGGGTCTTCGGGTAGGCGGAGGACAGGCGCCAGCGCAGCTCCGGGGCGGACTCGGCCCGGGCCGGCGCGGCGAGCGGCCCGGTCAGGGCCGCGGCGGCGCCGAGGCCGGCGGTCAGCACGCTGCGGCGCCGCGTCCCGGCCGCGGGGGATCGCGCGAGGTGAGGTTCGTCCAACGGCATCTCGTCCGAGCAGGTCCGACCCGTCCGGGCCGGATCGGGGGTCGCAGGTAGCACGTGCGTGCCGGTTCTCGAAAGCCGTGGGCCGCCCGGGCAGTTCCGTGGCGCCTCGAAACCGGACCGTGCCCGTGCTAGGCGCCCGGGATGCGAACCGAGCCCGCCGTCACCCTGCACACCGTCTGCGGCCTGGAGGAACTGGCCGGCCACGGCGCGCGCGGCGTGAGCCACGTCCTGTCGCTGCTCGATCCCGGCACGCCGGAGCCCGCGGCCTTCACCGCCTACGGCGCCCACGCCCGCACGACCCTCCGGTTCCACGACTGCCTCGGCCCGGGCGACGGTCTCGTCCCGCCCGAGCCGGAGCACGTCGCGGCGATCCTGGATTTCGGGCGGGCGCTCGACGGGGCCGGCCATCTCCTGGTCCACTGCCATTACGGCCTGTCGCGCTCCACGGCGGCGCTGCTGACCCTGTTCGCGCAGGCCGAGCCGGACGCGTCCGCCGCCGCCCTGGTGGAGCGGCTCCACGCCCTGCGCGAGCCGGCTTGGCCGAACGCGCGCATGATCGGCTACGCCGACGTGATGCTCGGGCGGGACGGGGAACTCAGCGCGGCGGTGCGGCGGCTGCACGCCCTGCAATTGCGGGTCCGCCCGCATCTGGCAGAGCTGCTGCGCGGCCTCGGCCGCGGCGCGGAGGTCGAGGCCGCAGAGACCTTGTGAGGTTGTCTGTGCGGGGTCCGCCCCTCACTTGCCGGCCGGCGTGAAGCTCCCGTCCTTCCACACGTAGAGCACGTAGCCCTGGGCGGTGACGTCGCCCTTGGCATCGAAGCCGACGGTGCCGAGCACGAGATCGAAGCGCTCGGTGTGCAGGGCCTGCGCGATCGGCCTCGGCTCGGTGGAGTGGGCGAAGTTGCCGGCCGCCACCAGCGCCTGCATGGCTGCGTACCCGTAGATCGTCGAGCCCGTGGGATCGACGCCCTCGGCCTTGAAGGCCTTCACGACGGCCGCGGCGGCGGGCTGCCGGCTCGGGTCGAGGTAGAAGGTCATCAGCACGCCGTTGCTGGCCGATCCGGCGATCTTGGCGAAGTCCGGCGTGGCGATGGCCGAGGTACCGAACCATTGCGGCCGGAAGCCCCGGTCCGCCGCGATCTTCACGAGGCGGCCCATCTCGGCGGCGTCGCCGCCGTAGTAGACGACCTCGATCCCCGCGCCCTTGAGGCGGTCGACCAGGGCGGCGTCGTCGGCGTCGCTCGGCGAGAACGACAGGAACAGCGCCTCGTTCACGCCGATGCGGTTGAGGTTGTCCTTGGTGGCGGCGGCGAGGCTGCGCGCCGCCGGCGTCTGGTCCTGGATCAGCGCGATCTTCCGGTCGCGGAACCGCTCGGCCAGCACGGCGGCGGACAGGCGCGCCTGGTCGTCGTCGCGGCCGCAGACCCGGAAGATGTTCGGCAGCCCTCGGTCGGTGAGCCGGGCCGCCACCGAGGCCGCGGTGATCATCACCACCCCGTTCTGGGCGTAGATGTCGGAGGCCGCGATGGAGGCGTTGGAGCAGACATGGCCGACGACGAGACGGACGTTCGACCGGACGAAGTGGTTGGCCACCGCCATGGCGGTGTTCGAGTCGCAGGCATCGTCCTGCACGTCGAGGGTCACGGGCTGGCCGTCGAGGCCACCCATGGCGTTGGCGTCCCGGGCGGCGGCCTCGACGCCGCGCAGAACCTGCTCGCCGACCGCCACGTAGGGACCAGACCGCGGAACCGCGACGCCGACCACCACGTCGGCCACCGCTTGGGTGGCGGGCAGGAGCGCGAGACACAGGCTCAGGGCGATCAGCGCGGGCCGGAGCGGCCCGTGGGCGGGGACGAAACGTCCGATCTTCATCGGGCTCTTCTGGGCATCCTTGCGCGACACGTCGGCGCGACGGCGGATGCGGCTCCGTAGCCTCGATCCCGCCCCGCACCCAGTGCCCATACGCGAGGACGCGGCGAAACGCGATTTTTTTCCGCGGCGGTCCTGTCGACGACTTGGTCCCTACTTGGCGTAGGCGTAGGCCGTCGCGGCGGATGCGACCGGTCCGGTGACGCCGTTGAAGGCGGTGAGGACCTTCTGGACCTCGGTGAAGGGGGCGTTCGACACGTAGATCAGGTCGCGGTTGCGCATCCGGAACGCCTGGGACACGAACAGGCTGTTGGGGTCGCGCATGTCGATCCGGTAGACCACCGGCACCAGAGGCGTGCCCAGAAGCTTCGAGCCGGGGCTGAGCCGGCGCACGACGCTGGCCGGCTCGAACCGGAAGATGAACGTCCCGGCCGGGTCGGCGGCGAAGTCCGACAGGCCGCGCGCCTTGGCCAGCGCCTGCGCCAGCGTGATGCCGTCGGCCTGGAACGGCAGCTCGGTGCTGTTGCCCAGCGCGCCCACCGCGATGAAGGTCTGCGGGTCGCGCACCAGCGTCAGCACGTCGTTGGGCCGCAGGTAGATGTTCTCCCTGGGGTTCGACACCACCGTGGTCAGCGGCACGGTCGCGGTCACCGGCCCGCGCGAGAGCCGCACGAAGGTCTCGTTGACCGGCGCGCGGTTGCCGCCGGCGGCGGCGATGACGTCGAGGATGCGGTCGCCGTGGCCCGAGAGCGGCAGGCGGGCGCCGGCGGCGCCCTCGCCGGTGACGGTGACGGCCTGGGAGATCGGGCGGGTGACCGAGACCAGCACCTGGGGCTGGATGGCCTTGCCGGCGAGCTCGTTCTCGATGAGCGCCTGGACGTCCTGGGTGCGGCGGCCGGCGACCTTGATGCGGCCGGCATAGGGCACCGAGATGGCGCCGTCGCGCCCGACGGGCTGCTCGGGGATGAGGGCGGACTTGGATCCGGCGGAGAAGCGGTCGGCGACGAGGGGTCCGGAGAACAGGCCGCCGGATCCGGCTTCCCAGACGGAGACCGAGACCATGTCGCCGATGCCGATCACCGGCTCGGAGGAGGGGCGATGGTCGCCGAAGGAGGCGAGCAGGCTGTCGAGGGGGCGGCCGCGCAGGGCCTCGACCACGGAGGGGGTGACGTCGATGATCTCGTAGCGGGCAAGGATCCCGCCGTCGGCCGTGGCGACCTCGGCCCCGGCCTGGATCGCGCTCGCCGTCGGACCCGCCGCGGGCAGGTACGTGCAGCCCGACATCGCCGTGACGGCGAGCAGGACGAGGGGAAGTTTGCGCATCCAGATGTTGCCCATCGGTATTGCCGAGCCCGTGCCTAGCCCATAGCGGCCCAGGTGTCCGTAGCGGGTGAGCCACACTCCGCCCGCCACGACCGAGACTGCTAAGTCATCCTCGTTAAGCACAGCTTTTTCGGGGCACAGGGACGACGAATGCCGGGCGCAGCGCGCGCTGCTGAAATATCGGGACACAAATCCGGGCGCTGTCGACGGTAACGGGTCGCCCCATCGACTCCAGGGCCGCACGGCCCCGGCGCGATCCGCTCACTGACCCTGGGTCACCGCCGCGGTGATGTCGCCGTAGACGGCGCTGACGCGGGACACGTAGTAGCGGATGCTGCCGACCGCGACGAGGAAGATCAGGCCCCCGAGCAGGGCGTACTCGGTCGCGGTGGATCCGCGGACGTCGCGGGCGAAGCGCGCGGCCGCGACAGGGATCCGATCCGTCAGGGCGGCCGCCGCCCGGGATCGCACCGCGCGCCGCCCCGCCCCGTCGCCGCCCGGCTCATCCATAGTCGAACGCGCCTTCCCGTCCCGCCGTCCGCGTGGCCTCACGCGCTCGGAAGGCTGTTACCGGCCCGCGCTTGCCGCCGGCTTAACGAAGTGTCTGAAACAGGGCATCGGGCTGATTCCGGGCGGGATATGCACCGCGCCGCGCGGCGGGCGCGCCCGGCGAGGGCGCGCCCGCGACGGCTCAGGCGTGGCCGGCCTTGTGGCGCAGGTCGTCGATCCGCTTGGAGGCCTCGGCCTTGTCGAGGTCGGGATCGAACGCCTTCGGCTCCTTCGCCTCCTCGGAGAGCGTCTTCAGGTAGGAGGCCTGCGCGCCGGTCATCGGCTCGCCGCCGGTGGTCCACTGGTCCGGATCCTTGATCTGGTTCGACACGTCCTTCGGGTCGGTCTTGGGGTTCTCCGGCGCGTTCTGGTGCGCATCCTGGCGCGCTCCGGAATCCCGATCGGCCTTCGACGTCGCCTTCGCGGTGGTGGCAGCCATGCGACTCATGTTCCCTAAATGTTCGCGTTCTGGGTCGTCAACGCGGCCCGCGCCGCGACGGTTCCTGCCGACACGGCGGCAACGTCGGGCGCGGCGATCTTCCCTTCCGCGCGCGCGCTCCGCATGATCGTGACGCGCGGCGCCCCGGCGCGCCTCGGAGCCACGGTGGTCCGGATGACGTCCCAATCAGACTCGCCATTCGATGCCGGGACGGCCGCTCAGGTGCTCGTGGTCATGGGCGTCTCGGGGTCCGGGAAGAGCACCGTGGCGGCGCTGATCGCCGAGAAGCTCGGCTGGATCTTCGTGGACGGCGACAGCTTCCACGCGCCGGAGCACGTGGCGAAGATGCACGCGGGCCACGCCCTCGACGACGCGGACCGCGCGCCGTGGCTAGCCCGGATCGCGACTTGGATCCAGCAGCGCCTCGACGCCGGCGAGTCCGGCGTGGTGGTCTGCTCGGCGCTCCGGCGCGCGTACCGGGACGTCCTCACCCGGGGCAGCCGGCGGGTCCGCATCGTCTACCTCGACGGCGACAAGGCTCTGATCGCGCGGCGTCTCGCGGAACGCCAGGGTCACTTCATGTCGCCGCATCTCCTGGACAGCCAGTTCGCGACCCTCGAGGTCCCGGGCCCCGACGAGCACCCGATCACCGTCGGGATCCTCGAGCCGCCCGAGGCGATTGCCGACCGGGTCGTGGCGGAACTCGCCACCGCGGCGCGCCGGGATCCGGGTGGAGAGTGACGCGATGACTGCAGGAACCGGCAAGGCCGCGGGGATCGCCCTGGTGATCTCGGACGTCGACGGCACCCTGGTCACCGGGGACAAGCGCCTGACGGCAGCGACGGTGGCGGCCGTCCGCCGCCTGCGCGCGGCCGGGATCGGCTTCAGCATCGCCTCGGCGCGGCCGCCGATCGGGCTGCGGAGCCTCGTGGCGGAGCTCGGCCTCGACCTGCCGATGGGGGCCTTCAACGGCGCGAGCGTCGTCCGGCCGGACCTGTCGATCATCGAGGAGCGGACCATCCCGGAGCCGGCGGCCCGGGCGGCCCTCGACCGGCTCCTGGCCGAGGGGCTGGACGTCTGGGTCTTCGCCGACGGCGCGTGGTGCCTGCGCGACCCGGACGGTCCCTACACCGACCTGGAGCGCCGCACGATCGACGCGGAGCCCCGGGTCGTGCCGGATCTCGGAACGCTCATGGGTACGGCCGCCAAGATCGTCGGCGTCAGCCGCGACCACGCCCATCTCGCGGCCTGCGAGACGCGAATCGCGGCGGCGCTGGCCGGCCGGGCCACCGTCCACCGCTCGCAGAAGTACTATCTCGACGTGACGCCGCCCGATCTCGACAAGGGTCGCTTCGTCGCCTGGATGAGCGCGCATCTCGCCATCCCGCGCGAGCGGATCGCCACGTTCGGCGATGCCGGGAACGATCGCCCGATGTTCGCGCAGAGCGGCTACTCCGTGGCGATGGGCAATGCCGAGGCGAGCGTCCAGGCGGCGGCCAGCGCGGTCACGGACAGCAACGACGCCGACGGGTTCGCCCGCGCGGTCGAGCGCTTCATCCTTCCCTGACCGGCTCCCCAGACCGGCCGACCGCGTCCGCGCGCCGCCCTGTGGCGCGCGGATCACAAGCACGCCCGTCGCCCCGGCCGCCCACAGGCTGCCGAACGGGGGCCGCTTTCCGGCCTCATTTCCCCGTGACCTAGCTTGACTACAGAACAAGCAGCACCGGGTCTCGGAATGCATCGCCTCATCCTGGCCGCCGTCCTCGCGGTCGCGCCCGCCGCCGCCTTCGGGCAGGGCGCGCGCGACAATATCGACGCGTTGATCGAGCAGCAGGCGAAGGCGAACGGCGTTCCGGCGAGCTTCGTGCACGCCGTGGTCAAGCGCGAGAGCAACTACAATCCGCGGGCGAAGGGCGGCAGCGCCCTGGGTCTCATGCAGATCAAGCACGCGACCGCGCGCGGCATGGGCTACACCGGCGACGCCGCCGGCCTGTACGATCCGGAGACCAACCTGCGCTATGGCGTGGCCTATCTGGCGGGCGCCTACCGCACGGCCAAGGGCAACGTCGCCCAGGCCTACCAGTACTACAACCGCGGCTACTACTACGCCGCCAAGCGCCAGGGCATCTCCACCGAGGTCGCCTCGGTGGTCGCCCCCGTGGCGGCGTCGGCCAGCGCCCTCGCGAGCCTGTTCGGCGGCGGCGTCGCCGACTCCAAACCCAACCCCGCGGCCGCCCTGGCCTACGCGCCGACGGCCGCCGCCGTGGCGGAGGTTCCGACCGAGACCGTCGAGGTGCCGCTGCCGCCGCGTCGGCCCGCCGCCCTGGCCGGCGCCGCGGTCGAACTCGCCAGCCTCTCCATCGACCCGGCCGCAGGCGCGACCCCGGCCGCCCCGCAGGCCGCCTCGGTTCCCGCCGTGGAGGTGCCGCTGCCGCCGCGCCGACCCACCGCACTCGGGAGCGCGGAGGCCTCGCCGGCGCAGATAGCGGAACTCCGGCTCTCGCCGCAGCCCGCGGCGGCCGCCACCCCGATGACCCCCGCGGCCGCTTCGGCACCGGCCACCGAGGCGGCAGTCGAGGCGGTCGAGGTGCCGCTGCCGCCGCGCCGTCCGTCGCTCCAGATGCTCGCCGCCGCGACGCCGCGGCGCGCTCCGGCCGCCGCGCCGGTGCGCGAGGCCACGGCCCTGCCGGTCGAGTAGCGCGCCCTCTCCGGCGCGGGTGCAGACCGCCGATCGCCCGCCCGGCCGGGCCTTCTGCCCACACAAGGATCATGCCCAAGGCTTGACCATCGGGTCGATCCGCAACACATAGGCGCCACGCCAGCAACGTGGTTGGATCGTTACGGTACGGACCGGCGCCGCGAGATAGCGGCCGTACGCGGGTGGCGCACGACGGATCTCAGGGCAGGAAACGCCGGTCTACACGCGCACGTTCTCAGGCAGCTTCCTGTCTGGCGGAACGCCATAGCGCAATGGATCTCGAAGCGGCAGGCATGCAGGGCACGGACTCTGCTTTCGAGCTGGCAGGAAAGCGGACGGCGCCATGACCGGCGTGGAACAGGAATCTCTCTTTCTCACGGACCTCGGGCGACGCGTCAGGCACGCGCGCACCGTGCGCGGGCTGTCGCGCAAGGTTCTATCGCAGACCTCGGGCCTGTCCGAGCGCTACATCGCGCAGCTAGAGGGCGGCCAGGGCAACGTCTCGATCATCCTGCTGCGGCGGGTGGCGAACGCCATGGGTGTGCGGCTGGACGACCTGATCACCGGCAACGACGCGCTGCCCGACTGGCCCGTGGTGCGCGACCTCCTCGCCCAGGCGAGCCCGGCCCAGATCGTCGCCGCCAAGGAGGCCCTGTCCGGCGGTAGTCGGCCCGAATCGAGCAACCGGCCGCGTGTGGCGTTGACCGGACTGCGCGGCGCCGGCAAGTCGACCCTCGGCAAGCTCGCGGCCGAGCGCCTCGGCTGGACCTTCGTGGAGCTCAACGCCGAGATCGAGCGGGAGAACGCCCTCTCGGTCCAGGAGATCTTCGCGATCTACGGCCAGGAAGGCTACCGCCGGCTCGAGCAGGCGGCCTTGCGGCGCCTGACCGAGCATCCCGGGCCGCTGATCCTCGCGACGAGCGGCGGCATCGTCGCGGAACCGCTGACCTACGATCTGCTCCTCCAGGCGTTCTACACCATCTGGCTGCGCGCCCGGCCGGAGGAGCATATGAGCCGCGTCCGCGAGCAGGGACACCTCGCCACGACGGGCGACCACGCCTCCGCGATGCAGGAGCTGCGCGCCGTGCTGGCGAGCCGCGAGCCGCTCTACGCCCGGGCCCCGGCGACGGTGGACACCTCCAACATCCCTGTCCAGACGATGCTGGACCGCCTGACGGCGGCGATCGAGGCGCGGTTCGGGCAGGGCGTGCCGCTGGCGGACTGACCCGCCCGCGTTCGCTGACAGCCATGCGACCGATGCGACCCCCGGGCCGCGCCGGCCCTTGATCGCCGCGGTGCAGCGCACCACGCTAGGGCAGTACCCGCGGTCCGTCGCCGCCGCTGCCGTCTCTCCGGGCGGGACAACCACCCCGCTCGAGCGGGCGCTGAACCGGCCCCGCCCTACGCGCGACCGGCAGACCCTGCGAAGTCCCGGACATGAGCATCCGACTATGAGCGCCAGTCCTGCCTTCACTCACCCATCGCATGACCTCGCGGTCGTCGACCCGGTCTGGTCGCGGTTGCGGGACGAGGCGGAGGATGTCCTGCGGACCGAGCCGCAGCTCGCCTCCTTCATCGTCGCCACCATCCTGAACCACACCACGCTGGAAGGCGCGGTCTCCCACCGGGTCGCGGCGCGGCTCGGGCACCCGTCGCTCCCGGCCGAACTCGTCGCCCACGCCTTCCACGAGGCGATCACGGTCGATCCCGAAATCGGCCAGGCGTTCCGCGCCGATATTGGCGCGGTGATCGACCGGGATCCGGCGACGCTCCGGGCCCTCGAACCGGTCCTGTACTTCAAGGGCTTCCACGCCCTGCAGGCCTACCGCCTCGCCCACCATGTCTGGAACCGCGGTCGGCGCGACCTCGCCCTCTACCTCCAGAGCCGGGTCTCGGAGGTGTTCCAGTGCGACATCCATCCGGCGGCGCGGATCGGTCGGGGCGTCTTCCTCGACCACGCCACCGGCCTCGTGGTCGGGTCGACCGCGGTGATCGAGGACGACGTGTCGATCCTCCACGCCGTGACCCTGGGCGGCACCGGCAAGCAGCGCGGCGACCGCCACCCCAAGATCCGCCGCGGCGTGATGATCGGCGCCGGCGCCAAGATCCTGGGCAACATCGAGGTCGGGGCCTGCGCCCGGGTGGCGGCGGGCTCGGTGGTGCTGCGGCCGGTACCGCCGAACACGACGGTCGTCGGCGTGCCGGCGCGCGTGGTCGGCACCGCCGGCTGCGACGATCCGGCCCGGGCGATGGACCAGCTCGTCGCCCTCGATCAGTTCATCCACCTGGGCGACGGGATCTGACCCGGGGCCGTCGCGCTTGCCGCTCCGCCCGCGGCGTGGCAAGCCCTCGGCCCATCCGCGGCGCCAGCGCCGCCAGGGGAGATCGACCAGCGTGACCAAAGCCGAGACCGCGAAGCTTCAGGACTATCTGCGCCGCAAGTTCGCGAACAACAATATCCGCCTCACCGCGATGAAGACCGGCGACTCCGCCGAGGTGTTCATCGGCGAGGAGTCGATCGGCGTGATCGCCGACGACAAGGAGGACGGCGACGATTCCTTCGTCTTCCGGATGGCGATCCTCGACATCGATCTCGAGGAAGAGGCCTGAGGCCCCGCGCTCCGGCCGGACCCGCGTCTCGGATCGGGTCCCGCCGGCCGCACCTGTGCACGGATTAACGCTAACAAAGACTCGTGCTTAACAACCGGTAAACGGCGTGAGTACAGTGCGCGCAACCTGTATCAGGAGCGCGAATAATGGTCCTCACGCCCGTCGCCCTCGAGTCGATCCGGACCCTCTGCATCGGACTGGCGCTGTCCGGCCTGATCGCCAGCGCCTTCGAGCTGTTCGCGGCGCGGCGGGCGAGCTTCAGCCTGCTGGAGCGCGGTGGTCTGCCGGCGGTCGCCGCCCTGCCGATGCTGGCCTTCTCGGCGCCGTTCATCATCCTGCGCAACACGGTGCGCGGCCGGCGGATCGAGGGGCGCCCGATCCCGTTCGTGATGCTGGCGACGGTCATCGCGTGCGGCTGGAGCCTGCTCTCCGGCCGCGTCGCCCTCGACCTCGCCGCGATGCTGGTCGGCGCCTGACCGGGTTCAGGGCTCGGCGGTAGCCACCTGCGCGGTCCCGTCCTTGCCCTCCAGGGACACCCAGGCCGCGCCGTCCTGGCCGGCCCGCTTGATGAAGTTGTAGCCGGTGCGGCGCCAGGAGCGGATCGCGTCGGTCTTGTTGTCGAGGATGAAGTCGCCGCGGTCGGTCCGGACCGTCAGCACCGCGTGGCCCTCGTTGGTCTCGTCGATCACCACGGTCATCAGCAGGGCGCGCCGCGGCAGGCCGCGCTCCACCAGCATCCGCCGCTTCAGCAGCTGGTAATCCTCGCAATCGCCGAACCCGTCATCGGGGAAGTCCCAGCGGTCGACGACGCCCCAATGCGCCTGATCGGTGATCGGCCGGATGCGCGCGTTCACGCGGCGGTTGACGATCTGCAGGGTCCGCCACACCGCCACGGTCAGGGAAATCTCGGCCGGCTCGGCCGTGTCGACCGTGCATTCCTGAGGCGTGCGGGCGCAGAAATCCGTCCAGCCCGCGATCGCCCGCACCGGCCCGGTCGGTTCGGCGGCGGTCACCTGATCCGGCAGGACCAGCCGCGCGTGGGCGTGGGTCGTGGCGCCGCCCATCGCGAGGATCGTGCACAGCAGGGCGAAACTCGCCGCCTGCCGCGCGCGGCACGCCGCGTGCGTCCACCCGCGCCAACGGAGCGGGCCGAAGACCTGACACGAGATATCGCCATCCGCGTGCCGCATGGTTCAAGCCCCCGCCGCCCGATGATGACGGAAGGGTGACACGGCCACGTGCGACGCACAATGGGTCAGGGCGAGGTAGCTAACGCGCGGGGAGCCGTATCGGTTCCGATTTAAGAGAGTGTTGCATCCGCGGGGCTGGCCGAAGCCGTATGCACTGAGTGAATAGCCGCTCTGCGCTTTCTCGGAAGGCCTTGATTCAGGTCAGCTTTGCCGGCTTCTCAGCACGGCTCGCACGGGGGATTCGCGGCGGGCTCGATCGAGACGCGTGAAGCCGGCCAGCCCGTCGCCGACGGGGCCGCACCCCAGGAAAGGACCCGCCATGCAGCCCGCCATCCAGCAGGTGATCAGAGCGCTCGCCGAAGATGGTCGGGCCGGCGCGATCAATATCGCGGAGCACGCGGTCGATTCCTACCTCGCCGACGCGCCGAGCGAGGGCGACAGGGCGCTGTCGCGGGACATCCTGGTCCGGGATCTCGCCAGTCTCCGGGGCGTCGCCCCGCATCTCGCGGCCTTCATCGGCCGGGTGGAGTCCTACGTGGCGAGCCTCGCCCAGCCGTCGCTGAGCCGGGCGGCCTGAGGCCGCTTCACCGGTTTGCGGTGGTGACCGGGGAGGTGACGCCGCCGAGGGAGACCCAGGCGACGGCGTCCTGGCTCTCGCGCTTGATGAACACGTAGCCGGTCTTGTGCCAGGGCAGGATCGCGCTGGTCTTGTTGTCGAGCACCAGGTCGCCCCGGTCGGTGATCAGGGTCAGCACGGCGTGGCCCTCCCCCTTCTCGTCGATCACCACGGTCATGCGCATCGCCCGCCGCGGCAGGCCGGCCTCGGCCAGCATGTGGCGCTTGAGCAGCTGGAAGTCCTCGCAGTCGCCGATGCCGTCCTCGGCCAGGTCCCAGCGGTCGGCCACGTGCAGGTGGTCCTGGTCGGTCATCGGCTCGATCGCCTTGTTGACCCGCCGGTTCACCGACACGATCGTCGCCCAGGTGGCGGGCGTCAGGCTGATCCGGGCCGGCTCGCCCCGGTCCAGCGCGCACTCCGCCGCGTAATTCTGACAGAACGTCACCCACGCCGCGATCGGCTTGGCGTCGCCCAGGATCTTGGCGCCCACGTCCGCGGGCAGGCTCGCCAGCGTCTGCGCCTGAACCGGAGCGGCGAGGCCGAGCAGCGTCGCCGCTCCGACCAGCATCCCCCGAACCGTCCTGAGAAGCGCCGCGCCCATCGAACCCGTCCCCGTTGTTGAGGACAGGATTGCGCCGCAGAGCCTCCGCGGCGCTGAAGCGGATGCGCGCAATTTTACCGATCCGCCGGCGCGGGCCCGCTCACGCGCGACAGCGTCGACGGGAGACTTGAGAACCCCTGTAAATCGGCGGCTTCGGCTTCGGAAACCGGAAACCTTGAGGGTTCGTCACCCGGGGACCCGAGCCTTCAGGAGCGCCGCCGCCATCGCGGGCGCAGCGGGGCGCGCCAGGACTGCGCTAGGCCGACCGATGTCGCGCTGCCCTGTGTCGCCTCGCTGCGCCCGCGATCACAAGGTGGAAACGCTCAGCCCGCCGTCTGGTCGAGCTTGCGCTCGGCCTCGCCCTTCAGCTCCGGGAAGTCCGCCTGCGTGTAGGCGCGGCCCCGGTGCGGGTCCTCGGTGATGCCCTCGTGCTCCAGGCGGCGCAGCTGCACCCGCCGGATCTTGCCCGAGATCGTCTTGGGCAGATCGGTGACGAATTCGAGCCCGCGCAGGCGCTTGAAGGTCGCGAGCCGGGCGTTGGTGAAGCGGAAGATGTCGAGCGCCGTCTCGGGTCCGGGGCTCGCTCCGGCCACCAGGGACACGTAGGCCTTCGGGATGGTGTGACGCATCGGGTCGGGCACCGGCACCACCGCCGCCTCGGCCACGGCCGGGTGCTCGATCAGCACGCTCTCCAGCTCGAAGGGGCTGATCCGGTAGCCCGACGACTTGAACACGTCGTCGGCGCGGCCGACGAAGGTGTAGCAGCCCTGCTCGTCCACGAAGGCGACGTCGCCGGTGTGGTAGAGGTCGCCGGCCGCGCCCGACAGGTTGCCCTGGCCGTCGTCGTAGCCCTGCATCAGGCCGGCGGGCCGGTAGGCCCCGAGTTCGAGGCAGACCTCGCCCTCGGTGGCCGGCTGACCGTCGAGGTCGAGGACGCGCACCCGGTAGCCCGGGAGAGGCCGGCCCAGGGCGCCCGGCACCACCGGCTGCCCCGGCGTGTTGGCCATGAGCGCGGTGGTCTCGGTCTGGCCGTAGCCGTCGCGGATCGTGAGGCCCCAGGCACTCTTCACGCGCTCGATCACCTCGGGATTCAGGGGCTCGCCCGCCGCGCAGACCTCGCGCAGGGCGAGCCGCTTCCCGGACAAGTCCTCCTGGATGATCATCCGCCAGACGGTCGGCGGCGCGCAGAGCGTCGTGGCGCCGGTGCGCTCCAGCTGCGCCAGCAGCGCGGCCGCGTTGAACGGCGCCTGGTTGATCACCAGGATCGTCGCGCCGGCATTCCAGGGCGCGAAGAACGAGGACCACGCGTGCTTCGCCCAGCCCGGCGAGGAGACGTTGCAGTGCACGTCCCCCGGCTGCAGCCCGAGCCAGTACATGGTCGAGAGCGCGCCCACCGGGTAGGAGCGGTGGCTGTGGCGCACCAGCTTCGGCTTCGCCGTGGTGCCGGAGGTGAAGTAGAGGAGCAGCGGGTCGTCGGCGGCGGTCGGGGCGTCCGGCGCGAAGCTGTCCGAGGCCGTGAAGGCGTCGTCGTAGGCCGCCCAGCCCTCCGTCGGAGCCCCGGTGACGAGGCGGACGGCGCCGCCCGTGTCGAGGCCAGCGAACCGTGCGATCTGCTCCGGCCCGGCCACGATCGCCCGCGGGCGGCCGCGGGCGAGGCGGTCGGCGAGCTCGTCGGCGGTGAGCAGCGTGGTCGCCGGGATGACCACGGCGCCGAGCTTCATCGCGGCCAGCATGGTCTCCCACAGGGCCGGCACGTTGCCGAGCAGCAGGAGCAGGTGGTCACCGCGCTTCAGGCCGAGCTGACGCAGGTGGTTGGCCACCTGATTGGACCGTGCCGCGAGTTCGCCGAAGCTGAGGCTCTGCTCGGCCCCGCTGCCGGCCTCGACGATCCGCAGGGCGGCGCGGTCGCGGCTCTCGGGGCCGGCGAGGACGGCGTCGAACCAGTCGAGCGCCCAGTTGAACGGCACCGGGTCCGGCCACGCGAAGGCCGCGACGGCGGCGGCGTAGTCGGTGCGATGGGCCAGCAGAAGGTCGCGGGCCTCCCGGAAGCTCGGCATGGTCGTTCCCCCTCGTCCTCGTTGACCGATCCCGACCCGGCGTCTTCAGGCCGGGATCAGATCCTCACCGGCCTCGCCCTGCGCGAGGCGCTGAACCATGGCGGCGTGGAAGTCGCGGATCTGCCCGGCAATCGCCCCAACACTGCGGTCGTTGCGGGCGAAATCGTCGGCGTTCAGCGCGATCAGGCCGGCCGTGTAGCCGGCCTCGTTGTGTTCGAACGGATCCGCGTAGAGCCATGCCCACCAATCGCGGAGCGGGATCAGGCTGGCGCCGGGCTTGACCCGCAGCGCCGCCAGGAAACGGAAATGGCGCGTCAGCTCTTTCCGCCAGACCGACCGCGTCCGTTGGGGCACGTCGAAGGCGAGCAGCTTCACGAGGTGCTCGTTGATGGTCTCCTCGCGCCCGCGCGCCTTCTGGGCGACGATTGCGCGCGGGAAGGCCATCTCGAACCGGACTTCGTCGTGGTCCAGCACATCCATCGCCTGGTCCCCGCTCAGGTGTTCTCGAACCGGGGCGGCCGCTTCTCTACGAAGGCGGCCATGCCCTCCTTCTGGTCCTTGGTGGCGAACATGGCGTGGAACACCCGCCGCTCGAACCGGATGCCCTCGGTCAGCGTGGTCTCGTAGGACCGGTTGACCGCCTCCTTGGTCATCATCGCGATCGGCAGCGACATCGACGCGATGGTCTCGGCCGCCTTCAGTGCCTCGTCGAGGAGCTGGTCGGCCGCGATCACGCGCGAGACGAGGCCGGCACGCTCGGCCTCGGCGGCGTCCATCATCCGCCCGGTCAGGCACATCTCCATGGCCTTGGCCTTGCCGACGAAGCGGGTCAGCCGCTGGCTGCCGCCGATCCCCGGCATCACGCCGAGCTTGATCTCGGGCTGGCCGAACTGCGCCGTGTCGGCTGCCAGGATGATGTCGCACATCATGGCGAGCTCGCAGCCACCGCCGAGCGCGTAGCCCGCCACCGCGGCGATGATCGGCTTGCGCACGGCGACGAACCGGTCCCAGTCGGCGAACCGGTCGCCGGAATACATCTCCGCGTAGGTGGCGTGCTGCATCTCCTTGATGTCGGCGCCGGCCGCGAAGGCCTTCGCCGAGCCGGTGAGGACGATGCAGCCGATCCCCGGATCCGCATCCGCCTCGGTCGCCGCCCGGATCACCTCGCGGGTGAGCTGCGCGTTGAGGGCGTTCAGGGCCTTCGGCCGGTTGAGGGTGATCAGCAGGACGCGCCCGCGCGTCTCCGTCAGGATCGTCTCGTACGTGTCGCTCACGACTCGCCTCCCCGCCCGCGGAGCATACGGATGATCGCGGAAAAGTCCTCTCCCCCGTGGCCCGCGCCCTCGAACAGGCCGTAGATCTGCGCGGCCTCCGCGCCCAGCGGCGTCGCCGCCCCCGCGGCGATGGCGGCGGCCTGAGCGAGTCGGAGGTCCTTGAGCATCAGCGCGGCGGCGAAGCCCGGCTTGTAGCCGTTGTTGGCCGGCGAGGTCGGCACCGGGCCCGGCACCGGGCAGTAGGTGGTCAGTGACCAGCACTGACCCGAGGAGACCGAGGCCACGTCGTAGAGCGCCTGGTGCGACAGGCCGAGCTTCTCGCCGAGCGCGAAAGCCTCGCTGACGCCGATCATCGAGATGCCGAGGATCATGTTGTTGCAGATCTTGGCCGCCTGCCCGGCGCCGGCATCGCCGCAATGGAACACGTTCTTGCCCATCACCTTCAGCAGCGGCTCGGCCCTGGCGAAGGCGGCCGCGGCGCCGCCGGCCATGAACGTCAGCGTCCCGGCCTTCGCGCCGCCGGTGCCGCCGGAGACCGGCGCGTCCACCGACAGGCAGCCCCGCGCCTCGGCGAGGGCGTGGGCCTTGCGGGCGCTCTCGACGTCGACCGTGGAGGAATCGATCAGGAGCGTGCCGGCGGGCAGGGCCTCGGCGAGCTGCGTCCAGACCTCGACCACGTGCCGCCCGGCGGGCAGCATGGTGATGACGACGTCCGCCCCTTGGGCCGCCTCCAGGGCCGAGCCGGTGACAGCGACGCCTCCGGCGCGCGCCGCCTCCAGCGAGGCCGGCACCAGGTCGAAGCCGCGCACGGTGTGGCCCGCCTTCACGAGGTTGGCCGCCATGGGCCCGCCCATGTTGCCGAGACCGATGAACCCGATGGTCTGCGCCATCCTGCTTCTCCCTTGATTGCTGTCGTTCGCGTCTTCCACGCGCGTCCTCATCCTGAAGTGACCGCGACGCGGGCCTCGAAGGAGGGCTCCAGGAATCACGGCGGCTTCCGGAGCCCTCCTTCGAGGCCTACGCTACGCTTCGGCACCTCAGGATGAGGGTGTGGGTGGGAACGAGCGACGCGTCATCACACCGGCCCCGTGCGCGATTCCGAAAAAACCGGCTCCGCCCGCTTCTCCAGCCAGCGGGCGATCTGCGCCGGATCGACCGCGTCGAGGGTCGGCGGGTTCCAGCGCGGGCTCTTGTCCTTGTCGATCACCGCGGCGCGGATGCCTTCGCGGAAATCGCCCTCCGCTAGCAGCGCCAGCGAGGCGTGGAACTCGCGCTCCAGGCAGGCTTCCAGGTTCGGCGCGCCGCGGCCGAGCCGCAGGAGGCACAGCGTCAGGACGAGGCTCGACGGCGCCTTGGTCAGGAGCGTCGCCCGGGTCGCGGCGGCGAAATCCGAGCCGTCCGCCGCCAGGGCCGACAGGATCTCGTCCACCATGTCGAAGGCGAAGCAGCGGTCGATCACCGCCCGGTGCGCGGCGAGCGGTGCCGGCTCCGGATCACGGGCGAGCCGTGCGATCGCGTCCCGCACGCCCGCCTGCCCGGCATCCGGGTCGACCGCCACGAGGGCGTCGATCAGGTCAGGCAGACCCGCGGAGGGCACCAGGGCGTCGGCCAGCCGGCAGAAGATCGCGTCGGCGGCGCCGACCGGCTCGCCGGTCAGGCCGAGATAGGTGCCGAGTTCCCCGGGCGCGCGCGGCAGCAGCCACGTTCCGCCGACATCCGGCAGGTAGCCGATGCCGGTCTCCGGCATGGCGACGCGGGAACGCTCGGTGACGATCCGGTGCGCGGCGTGGCCCGCGAGCCCGACACCCCCGCCCATGGTGATGCCGTCCATGACCGCCACGAAGGGCTTCTCGTAGGCCGCGATGCGCGCATCGAGCCTGTACTCGTCCCGCCAGAAGGTCTCGGCGAAGGCGGTGTCGGGGCTGTCGTAGAGGGAGCGCAGGTCGCCGCCGGCGCACAGGCCGCGCTCGCCCTCCCCGGTGAGCAGCACCGCGGCGATGCCCGGATCGGCCGAGAACCGGTCGAGCGCCCGGTAGATCTCGCCGACCATGCCGTGGGTCAGGGCATTGAGGGCCTTCGGCCGGTTGAGCCGCAGCCGGCCCAGCGCGCCGACCCGCTCGACGATCACGTCGCTCATCGGCGGCCCCCGGTCAGCCCGCGGGCGATGATCAGCCGCATGATCTCGTTGGTCCCCTCAAGGATCTGGTGCACGCGCAGATCGCGGACGATCTTCTCCACGCCGTACTCGGCGAGGTAGCCGTAGCCGCCGTGAAGCTGGAGCGCCTGGTTGGCGACCTCGAAGGCCGCGTCGGTGACGTGGCGCTTGGCCATCGCGCAGAGCTGGGTCGCGGCCGGGTCCTTGGCGTCGAGCGCGGCGGCCGCGTGCCGCAGGAAGGTGCGCGACACCTCCAGGCTCGTCGCCATGTCGGCGAGGCGGAACTGCAGCGCCTGGAAGTCGGTGAGCCTCGCCCCGAAGGCGCGGCGGTCGCCCATGTAGGCGAGCGCCTTGTCGAGGGCCGCCTGCGCGCCGCCGAGCGAGCAGGCCGCGATGTTGAGCCGCCCCCCGTCGAGGCCGCTCATGGCAATCTTGAAGCCCTGGCCCTCGGCGCCGAGGCGGTTGCCCACCGGCACACGGCAGCCGTCGAAGCGCACCGCGCGGGTCGGCTGGGCGTTCCAGCCCATCTTGCGCTCGTCGGCCCCGAAGGACAGGCCGGGCGTGCCCGTCTCGACCACGATCGCGGAGATCCCCGCCGGGCCGGCCTCGCCGGTGCGGACCATGCAGACGTAGAGGTCGCTGGCGCCGGCGCCCGAGATGAACTGCTTCTCGCCGGAGAGCACGTAATGGTCGCCGTCCCGCTCGGCGCGGGTGCGGAGCGCCGCAGCGTCGGAGCCCGAACCCGGCTCGGTGAGGCAGTAGCTGGCGATCCGCTCCATGCCCATGAGCGACGGCAGCCAGCGGCGGCGCTGATCGTCGTCGCCGTAGGCGTCGATCATCCAGGCGCACATGTTGTGGATCGACAGGAACGCCGCCACGGTCGGGCAGCCGGTGCTGAGCGCCTCGAAGATCAGCGTCGCGTCGAGGCGCGACAGGCCGGAACCGCCGACATCCTCGCGGACGTAGATGCCCGCCATGCCGAGGGCGGCCGCTTCCCGCAGGGTCTCGACCGGGAAGGTCTTGTCGCGGTCCCAGTCGAGGGCGTGCGGCGCGATGTGCTCGGCCGCGAAGCCGAGGGCCATCTCGCGGATCGCGGTCCGGTCCTCGTCGAGCCCGAAACTCATGGGCACTCCCTCATGTTCGTCAGCCACCGCGCGAGGTACGCACATCGGCCGCCCCAAGGCGGGCCGTACCCCCTCCCCGCGCGGGAGAGGGGGACCCGGGCCCCACCTCGAGCCGTCGCGCTCTACCGCATCGTCGGGATGGAGAACTCCGCCCCGCTCTTGATGCCGCTCGGCCAGCGCTGCGTCACAGTCTTGGTCTTGGTGTAGAACCGGATCGAGTCCGGCCCGTGCTGATTCAGGTCGCCGAAGCCCGAGCGCTTCCAGCCGCCGAAGGTGTGGTAGGCGATCGGGACCGGGATCGGCACGTTCACGCCGACCATGCCGACGTTGACCCGCGCGGTGAAGTCGCGGGCCGCGTCGCCGTCCTGGGTGAAGATCGCGACGCCATTGCCGTACTGGTGGGTCGAGGGCAGCGCCAAAGCCTCCTCGTAATCCTTGGCCCGAACCACCGAGAGCACGGGGCCGAAGATCTCTTCCTTGTAGATCGTCATGTCGGGCGTCACGCGGTCGAACAGCGAGCCGCCCATGTAGAAGCCGTTCTCGTAGCCCTGGAGCTTGAAGCCGCGGCCGTCGACGGCGAGCTGCGCGCCCTCGGCGACGCCCTTGTCGATGTAGCTCGCGACCTTCTGCACGGCCTCCCGGGTGACGAGCGGGCCGTAATCGGCCGAGCCGTCGTGCGAGGGACCGATCTTGAGCGACTCGACCCGCGGGACCAGCTTCTCCATCAGGCGGTCGGCGGTCTGCTCGCCCACCGGCACCGCCACCGAGATGGCCATGCAGCGCTCGCCGGCCGAGCCGTAGCCGGCGCCGATCAGCGCGTCGACCGCCTGGCCCATGTCGGCGTCCGGCATGATGATCATGTGGTTCTTGGCGCCGCCGAAGCACTGGGCGCGCTTGCCCGTCTCGGCGGCGCGCACGTAGATGTACTCGGCGATGTGCGAGGAGCCGACGAAGCCCACCGCCTTGATGTCCTCGTCGTCGAGGATCGCGTCGACCGCCTCCTTGTCGCCGTTGACGACGTTGAGGATGCCCGGCGGCAGGCCCGCCTCCAGGAAGATCTCGGCGATGCGGATCGGCACGCTCGGGTCGCGCTCGGACGGCTTCAGGATGAAGGCGTTGCCGCAGGCGATGGCCGGGGCGCATTTCCACAGCGGGATCATGGCCGGGAAGTTGAACGGCGTGATGCCGGCGACGACACCCAGCGGCTGGCGCAGGGAGTAGACGTCGATCCCGGGACCCGCCCCTTCCGTGTACTCGCCCTTGAGCAGGTGCGGGATGCCGCAGGCGAACTCCACGACCTCGACGCCGCGCTGGATGTCGCCCTTGGCGTCCGGCACGGTCTTGCCGTGCTCGGAGGCCAGCAGCTCGGCCAGCGAATCGTTCTCGCCGCGGATGAGCTCGAGGAAGCGCATCATCACGCGGGCGCGCTTCTGCGGATTGGTCGCCGCCCAGGCCGGCTGGGCCGCTGCGGCGTTCTCGACCGCGGCGCGCATCTCGGCCTTGCTGGCGAGCGCGACCTTGGCCTGCACCTCGCCGGTCGAGGGGTGGAACACGTCGGCGAACCGCCCGCTCTCGCCGCCGACGTTCCGGCCGCCGATGTAATGCCCGATCGTGCGCATGCGCGCCTCCCTGTGATGTGGCGTTCGATTTTGGCGCACCCTATCAGGATCGCTTGAGCGATAAAGCCGGATGCGCTTACAGCCGTCGTGCATCGATGCACAGCGAGGGTGCGATCATGGCCAGGACGGGGCCCAACTGGGACGACCTCCGCTTCTTCCTCGCCGTGGCGCGGACCGGAACGCTGAGCGCCGCCGGGACCCGTACCGGCACCGAGCACACCACCGTCGGGCGCCGGATCCGCGCCCTGGAGGAAGGGCTCGGCGCCCGGCTGTTCCACCGCAGCAACCTCGGCTACGCGCTCACCGAGGATGGCGCGAACCTGCTCGGCGTCGCCGAGGCCATGGAGAGCGCGTTCCTGTCGGCGAGCGCCGCCACGGAGGCCGCCCAGGCGGTCTCCGGCACGGTGCGGATCGGCGCGCCGGACGGGTTCGGCAGCGTATTCCTGGCCCCCCGGATGCACCGGCTCACCGCGCGCCATCCGGGGCTGGAGGTGGAGATCATGGCGACCGCCCGGATCTTCAGCCTGTCGAAGCGCGAGGCCGACATCGTCATCAGCCTGTCCGGCCCGCAGCAGGCGCGGGTGGTGGCGCGCCGGCTGACCGATTACCGGCTGCTCGTCTACGCGGCCGAATCCTACCTCGCCGGGACCGGGCCGATCGCGGAGGTCGGGGATCTCTCGGGGCATCCCTTCGTCGGCTACATCGAGGACATGCTGTTCACGCGCGAGCTGAACTATCTCGGCGCCCTGGGCCCGCCGGTCTCGGCGCGGCTGCGCTCCACCAACCTCCTGGCCCAGGTCCACGCGACGCTCGGCGGCGCCGGCCTCTGCGTGCTGCCGGCCTTCATCGCGGCGGCCCATCCGGGTCTCGTGCCGGTGCTGCCCGGGGCAGTGTCCCTGACCCGCTCGTTCCACATGCACATCCACGAGGATCACCGGAAGGCCGCCCATATCCGCGCCGTGGCGGGCTTCATCGCGGGCGAGGTGGAGGCCGCCGCCGCGCTCTTCGCCGGGCCGGCAGTGTAAGCACCGGCAGTTTCGCCCGGCGGGCGCAGGTCCTAAGATCGTCGTTCCGGCGCACCAGCAGAGGCGCCGGGTGGGAGAAGCAAGAGTATGGTCGCCTCGATCGCCCTGCCCCGGCTGATGCGCGTCGGCGCCGGCGCCTCGCGGCTCCTGCCGGAGGTGCTCGGCCAGCTGGGCCTGTCGCGGCCCTTCGTGGTCACCGATCCCTATCTCGCCGGCAGCGGCCGCACCGACACGCTGCTCGAGCGGCTGACCAAGGCGGGCGCGCAGGCCACGATCTTCTCCGAGACCGTGCCGGACCCGACCGTGGCGTCCGTGGAGGCGGCGCTGGCGGCCCTCCAAGCGGGCGATTTCGACTGCGTGGTCGGCTTCGGCGGCGGCAGCCCGATGGACACCGCCAAGGCGGTGGCGGTGCTCGCCCGCCACGGCGGCCACATGCGCGACTACAAGGCGCCGCGCCAGCAGGACGAGCCCGGCCTGCCGATCGTGGCGATCCCGACCACCGCCGGCACCGGCTCGGAGGCGACCCGCTTCACCATCGTGACCGACGAGGCCTCGGACGAGAAGATGCTCTGCATCGGCCTCGCCTACCTGCCGGTGGCGGCCCTGGTCGATTACGAGCTGACGCTCACCAAGCCGAAGCGGCTCACCGCCGATACCGGCATCGACGCCCTGACCCACGCGATCGAGGCCTACGTCTCGCGCAAGTCGAACCTGTTCTCGGACGGGCTGGCGCTTCAGGCGATGCGGTTGATCGCCCCGAACCTGCGCCGGGTCTGGACTGATCCGGGCGACCGGGCGGCCCGCGAGGCGATGATGCTCGGCGCGACCCAGGCCGGCATCGCCTTCTCGAACGCCTCCGTGGCGCTCGTCCACGGCATGAGCCGGCCGATCGGCGCGCATTTCCACGTCGCGCACGGGCTCTCGAACGCGATGCTGCTGCCGGCGGTCACGGCCTTCTCGGCCCCGGCCGCGATCGACCGCTACGCCGCCTGCGCCCGCGCCATGAAGATCGCCGGCCCGGACACCGACGACCGCTCGGCGGTGTCGGCCCTGGTGACCGAGCTCGAGGCGCTGAACGACGACCTCGACGTGCCGGGACCGCGGGAATACGGCATCGACCCGGCCCGCTGGGAGGCGCTGCTCCCCACCATGGCGGCCCAGGCGCTGGCTTCCGGCTCCCCCGCCAACAACCCGGTGGAGCCCAGCGCCGACGAGATCGTGGCGCTGTACCGGCGCGTCTGGGCGGGGTGATACCCTCTCGGAGTAGAGCACATCCTGAGACGGGACATTCGACCCGCCGCCGTCTGTGCGAGCGGAGCGAAGCAATCCAGGGACGCGCCGCCCCGGGTCGCTGCGCTGCGCTCGCGATGACGGGGTGAGACCTACTTCGCCGCCGTCAGCGGGCAGCCGCTCTCGGCCGGAGAGGCGAAGGCCTCCTTGCCGGGGATCGTCGAGATCAGCTTGTAGAGGTCCCACGGACCCTTCGACTCGGCCGGCTTCTTGACCTCGAACAGGTACATGTCGTGGACCATGCGGCCGTTCGGCTGCACGATCCCGCCATGGGCGAAGACGTCGTCCACCGGCAGCTCCTTGAGCTTGGCGTTCACCGCGTCGGTCTCGTCGGTGCCGGCCGCCTTGACGGCCTTCAGGTAGGACAGGACCGCCGAGTAGGTGCCGGCCTGGATCATGTTGGGCATCCGGCCGGTGCGCTTCATGTAGCGCTGGCCGAAGGCGCGGGTCTCGTCGTTGGCGTCCCAGTACCAGCCCTCGGTGAGCGTCAGGCCCTGGGCGACCTTGAGGCCGAGCCCGTGCACCTCCGAGAGTGTGAACAGCAGCGCCGCGAGCTTCTGGCCGCCCTCGACGATGCCGTACTCGGCGGCCTGCTTGATCGCGTTCGAGGTGTCGAGGCCGGCATTGGCGAGCCCGATTACCTTGGCCTTCGAGCCCTGCGCCTGGAGCAGGAACGACGAGAAGTCCTGGTTCGAGAGCGGGTGCCGGACGCTGCCCAGCACCTTGCCGCCGTTGGCGAGCACGACCTTGCTGGTGTCGGCCTCCAGCGCCGAGCCGAAGGCGTAGTCGGCGGTGAGGAAGAACCACGTGTTGCCGCCCGCCCGGGTCAGCGCGCCGCCGGTGCCCACCGCCAGCGCCCGCGTGTCGAACGCCCAATGGTAGCCGTAGGGCGAGCACGCCTTGCCGGTGAGGTCGCTGGTCGCGGCCCCGGTGGTGATGGTGATCTTCTTCTTCTCCTTGGACAGGCCCTGGACCGCCAGCGCCACCGAGGAGGTGGTCAGCTCCATGATCGCGTCGACATTGTCGCGGTCGTACCATTGCCGGGCGATCGCCGAGGCGATGTCGGGCTTGTTCTGGTGGTCGGCCGTGAGGATCTCGATCGGCACGCTGCCGATCTTGCCGCCCATATCCTCCACCGCCATCCGGGCGGCCTCGACCGAGCCCTGGCCGCCGTACTCGGCGTAGAGGCCGGACTGGTCGTTGAGGACGCCGATCCGTATGGCGTTGTCCGAGAAGCTTCCCTGCGCGGCCGCCGGAGCGGAGCCGAGCGCGGTCCCCGCGAGAGCGGCCGCCATCACCGCGCCGCCGATTGTCCTGATCATGTCTCCCCCCGGTTCGCCCGAGTGCCCGCTTCTGAGGCGGTTCCGGCGGCACGATAGGGGACGACCCGGCGCCGCGCCACGGCCGAGGTCGGGCGGGAGCTGAAGGATTCCGCGGATTGTGACGCGGTTCCGATCGACCCGTTTCCGGACCGGCGACAACGGCAGAGGTTATAATACCTTAACCATAATTACACGAATCCCCGCGCAGGTTCCCGTCATGGACGGCAATCCGGCCGTCTCCGGCGCGTGGCGATGCGATGAACCCAGCCCGTTTCGCCGTCCTCGGAATCGCCCTCGCGGCGGGCACCGGGGCGGCCTTCCTGATGAGCGGCGGCGATCCGCCACCGCCGCCACCTCCGCCGACGGCCGAGGCGCCGCCGCAGCCGACGACCGACGTGCTCGTGGCCGCCATCGACATGCCCATGGGCCAAGTGCTCCGGGCCGCGGACCTGCGCTGGCAGCCCTGGCCGGACGGCGCCGTGGCCAACGGCTACATGACCCGCAAGATCAACCCCAAGGCCCTCGAGGAGACCGTCGGTGCGTCCGTGCGCTCGGGCTTCCTGACGGGCGAGCCGATCCGCGCGCAGAAGCTGGTGCGCCCGGAGAGCGGGTTCATGGCGGCGATCCTGCCGCCCGGCATGCGCGCGGTCGCCATCGTCACCGACAGCCGCGGAACCAACTCGGCCGGCGGCTTCATCCTGCCGAACGACCGCGTCGACGTGATCCGCACCTTCCGCGACGAGTCCAATTCGCGGGCCAACAACAGCGACGTGCAGCTCTCCCAGACGATCCTCACCGACATCCGCGTCCTGGCGATCGGTCAGCTGGTCCAAGAGAAGAACGGCACCAACGTCGTCACCGGCGAGACCGCGACGCTGGCCGTGACGCCCGCACAGGCCGAGACCCTGGCGCTCGCCCAGAAGGTCGGCGCCCTGACGCTCTCCCTGCGCAGCCTCGCCGATGCCGGGCTGCCGCCGGAAGCCGTGCCGCTGGCCGACGCGTCCGCCGCGCAGATGCCCGAACCCGCCCTGACCGTGGTGCGCTTCGGCGTCGCGCGGCAGCAGACGCCGTGACCGCCATGACCGCTTCGCTGCCCCTCACGCGCCCGACGCGGCGCCCTGACCGCGGCCCGCGCCGTTGCTCGGCCGGCGCCCTCGCGCTGCTCGTCGCCCTGACCGGGCCGGCCTCTGCCCAGGACCGCCAGACCTTCGGCCCGGCGCCGATCCTGACGGTCGGAGCCGCGGAAGCGAGCTCGACCCGGCGGGTCGAGCTGACCGCGGGCCGGTCCGTCATCGTCGACCTGCCGCGGGACGCCAAGGAGGTGTTCGTGGCCAACCCCGCGGTGGCCAACGCCGTGGTCCGCTCGACCCGCAAGGTCTTCGTGATCGGCATGGCGGACGGCGCGACCTCGATCTTCATCATGGATGCCGAGGGCCGCCAGATTGCCGCTCTCGACGTGACGGTGGCGCGGGACCTGAACCTTGGGACCCTGCGCGAGCTGCTCAACCAGAGCATCCCGGGCGGACGCTTCGACGTGCGCTCCTCGGGCGCCTCGGTGCTCCTGTCGGGGGCGGTCAACTCCTCGGCGGACGCGCAGCAGGCGATCGACATCGCCAACGCCTTCGTGGGCCTGGGCGGCGCCGGGGCCGCGGGGGCCGCGGGCGCGGCCAGCGGCGGCGTCGCCGCCGGCTCGCGGGGCGCGGTGATCAACAACCTCACGATCCGCAACAAGGATCAGGTGATGCTCCGCGTCACCGTGGTGGAGGTGTCCCGCAACGTCCTGAAGCAGTTCGGGATCAACATGGCCGGCAACTGGTCGGCTCTGAACCCGGTCGGAAACCTGGGGCAGACGCTCGTGAACGGCGGCACCGCGGCGGCCACGCAGGTCCCGGCGTACATCCCGAATGTTATCACCAACAACCTGCCCTTCCCGATCAACACGAACACGCCGACCGGGAATCTGGTTCAGGCCTCCGTGCAGGGGGGCGGCTTCTCGCTCCAGGCGACCCTGAAGGCGTTCGAGCAGGCCGGCGTCTCGCGCATCCTGGCGGAGCCAACGCTGACCGCCATCTCGGGCGAGGCCGCCAAGTTCCTGGCCGGCGGCGAGTTCGCGGTGCCGGCCTCGGCAACCTGCGCCGTCGGCGGCGTCTGCTCGCCCGGCATCACATACAAGCCCTACGGCGTCGCCCTGTCGTTCACACCGACGGTGCTGGCCGACAACCGGATCTCGATCCGCGTCGCCACGGACGTGACCGAGATCGATACGCAGCAGAGCTTCAACTATGTGATCGGCAACACCTCGGTCGCAGTGCCGGGCACCCGGGTGCGCCGCTCCGAGACCACCGTCGAGCTGCCCTCCGGCGGTGTGATGATGACCGCCGGCCTGATCCAGCAGTTCAACAAGCAGGCGATCGCCGGCCTGCCCGGCCTGATCAACCTCCCGATCCTCGGCGCGCTGTTCCGCTCCCGCGACTACCAGCGCCAGGAGACCGAGCTGATGATCATGTGCACGCCCTACATCGCCCGGCCGATGGAGGCGAAGCAGGTCAGCCGGCCCGACGACAACTTCGTCGACTCAAGCGACGGCCAAGCCGTGCTGCTCGGCCAGATCAACCGCATCTACGGCAAGGTCGCCCCGCCCGGCGCGGCCGCCGCGGCGCCGCTCGGCCGCACCTACCGCGGCCGCGTCGGCTTCATCGTCGAGTAGCGCCCCGCCGCGCCTCCCAGGATCGGACCCATGACCGGACCCACGACCGGACGTCACCCGCCCGCACTGCCGCGCCGCGCCGCGAGCGTGCTCGCCGCCTGCGCGCTCTCCGCCCTCGCGGCGGCCTGCAAGACCGATCCCGTCACGACCGGCGGCATCGACGTCACGGATTACCGCGCGCGCCACCCGATCGTGCTGACCGACGGGCCCCGCAGCCTCGACGTGTTCCCGACCGGCACGGGCCATCTGGACCCGCGCCAGGCGACCGATGTCGACGCCTTCATGCTGGAGTACCGGCGCTACGGCCGCGGAACCCTTCTGATGCAGGTACCCCAGGGCGTCCCGCCCGACCAGGTCGCCGCCGTGCAGCGGACGGCCTCGGTTCTCGGCCGGCTCGGCACGCAGAACGGCGTCAACGCCCGCGAGATCGCCGTCAGCGGCTACGCGGTGGCGGCGCCGACCCTCGCCGCGCCGATCCGGCTGAGCTTCCAGCGCATGCAGGCCAAGGTGGCCGACGCCTGCGGCCTCTGGCCTCAGGACCTCGGGGCCGGCAATTTCGCGACCGACTACAACAATCGGCCGAGCTGGAACCTGGGCTGCGCCATGCAGTCCAACGTCGCCGCGCAGGTCGCCGACCCGGTCGACCTCGTGCGCGGCCGGCCCGAGGGCCGCATCGACACGGTCAAGCGGGTCCGGGACATTGGCCAGTTGCGGGACGGCAAGGATCCGTCAACCACATGGCGGCAAGATGGTCAGACCGCCGTGAAGGCCCAGGTCACGAACTGAGACAGCCGGCGCCGGGGATGGGCAGCCCCGCCGCCGATCGCAACGCCGCACCCCGCACGCGAACCCGAAAGCGCCGTCATGGCAGAGCTGTCCGAGACAACCGAGCGCACGATCGCCCCGGTGCCCCGGATCACCATCCAGGCCTTCTGCGAGACCGGCGAGACCGCGGCGATGATCGAGGGCGCGGCCCTCGACCGGCGCATGCAGAAGGCGCAGGTCAAGGTCCGGATGGGCGGCGGGGCCGCGGCGATCGAGGCGTACCGGCACGCGCCGACGCCCAACGTCATCGTCCTCGAGATCCAGGGCGCGCGCTCGCGGCCGATCGAGTGCCTCGACGCCCTGGCCGAGGTCTGCGACGAGGGGACCCGCGTCCTGGTGATCGGTCACGTCAACGACGTGATGCTTTACCGCCAGCTGATCCAGCGCGGGGTGTCCGATTACCTGATGGCGCCGGTCGAGCCCCTGACGCTCATCGCGGCGATCTCCGACCTGTTCACGGCCCCGGGCGTCAAGCCGGTGGGCCGGACCGTGGCGGTCTACGGCGTCAAGGGCGGCATCGGCGCCTCGACCGTGGCGCACAACTTCGCGTGGTCGGTGGCCCGGGGCCAGGGCGTCCAGACGGTGATCGCCGATCTCGACATCGCCTTCGGCACCGCCTCGCTCAACTTCAACCAGGACCCGCCGCAGGGGATCGCCGAGGCGGTGTTCGCCCCCGAGCGGCTGGACTCCGCCCTGGTCGAGCGGCTGCTGTCCAAGTGCAGCGACAACCTGAGCCTGCTCTCGGCCCCGGCGAGCCTCGACCGGACCATCGACCTGTCCGAGCCGGCCTTCGACACCCTGATCGAGCACATGCGGGCGAGCGTCCCGTGCGTGGTCCTCGACATCCCCCACCAGTGGAACGCGTGGACGAAGCGCGTCCTCACGGCGGCCGACGAGATCCTGATCGTGACCGGGCCCGACCTCGCCTGCCTGCGCAACGCCAAGAACCTCCTCGGCGCGCTGAAGCACGGTCGCCCGAACGACCAGCCGCCCCGCATCGTGCTGAACGGCGTCGGCGTGCCCAAGCGCCCCGAGATCGGCACCGCCGAGTTCGCCAAGGCCCTGGAGGCGCCGGTGGCCCTGACGATCCCGTTCGAGCCGACCCTGTTCGGCACGGCCGCCAACAACGGCCAGATGATCGCCGAGATCCAGGCGGGCTCGAAGGTGGCGGAGCTGTTCAACGACCTGGCGGCCATGACCCTCGGGCGTCCCGAGAGCCGGCGGGGCCGTCCGAGCCTGCTGGAGCCGCTGCTCGCCAAGCTTTCCGGCCGCAAGGCATCCTGATGCGGACGCGATCCCTCACCCGGCCGGTGCCGCGGGTCAGCGTCGGGGCTCTGACCCATGTTCGGTAGGCGACAGTCCGGCGGCGCGTCGGCGCCGCCCCCGCCGATGCCGCAGATGCGGACCCCGGCCCCGGCCACGCCGGTGCTGCGCGACGCGCCGGCGCCCGCGCCGGCCCAGCGCCCGGCGCCGGCGGCCCCGGTCGTCGTCGAGACCGCGCGCTCGGAGGATTACTACCGCACCAAGAGCCTGATCTTCGGCGCCCTGATCGAGGCGATCGACCTGACGCAGCTCTCGCGCCTCGACGCCGAGACCGCGCGCGAGGAGATCCGCGACATCGTCACGGAGATCATCGGGCTCAAGAACATCGTCCTGTCGATCTCCGAGCAGGAGGAACTGCTCGACGACATCTGCAACGACGTGCTGGGCTACGGCCCGCTGGAGCCGCTGCTCGCCCGCGACGACATCGCCGACATCATGGTCAACGGCGCCCACCGGACCTTCATCGAGGTCAACGGCAAGATCCAGCTGACCAGCGTGCGGTTCCGCGACAACCAGCAGCTGATGAACATCTGCCAGCGCATCGTCAGCCAGGTCGGCCGGCGCGTCGACGACGCCTCGCCGATCTGCGACGCGCGCCTGCCGGACGGGTCCCGCGTCAACGTCATCGCGCCGCCGCTCGCCATCGACGGCCCGGCGCTCACGATCCGCAAGTTCAAGAAGGACAAGCTCACCCTGGAGCAGCTCGTGCGCTTCGGGGCGATCTCGCCCGAGGGCGCCGAGGTCCTCAAGATCATCGGCCAGTCGCGCTGCAACGTGGTCATCTCGGGCGGCACGGGCTCGGGCAAGACCACGCTGCTCAACTGCCTCACCGCCTTCATCGAGCACGACGAGCGGGTCATCACCTGCGAGGACGCGGCCGAGCTGCAGCTCCAGCAGCCGCACGTCGTGCGCCTGGAGACACGGCCGCCCAACATGGAGGGCCAGGGCCAGGTCACCATGCGCGACCTCGTCAAGAACTGCCTGCGCATGCGCCCGGAGCGGATCATCGTCGGCGAGGTGCGCGGACCGGAGGCCTTCGATCTGCTCCAGGCGATGAACACCGGCCACGACGGCTCGATGGGCACGCTCCACGCCAACAGCCCGCGCGAGTGCCTGTCGCGTATCGAATCGATGATCTCGATGGGCGGCTTCACACTGCCGTCGCGGACCCTGCGCGAGATGATCTGCGGCTCGATCGACGTCGTGATCCAGGCGATGCGTCTGCGCGACGGCTCCCGGCGCATCACCCACATCACCGAGGTGCTCGGCATGGAGGGCGACGTCATCACCACCCAGGACGTGTTCCTCTACGACATCGTCGGCGAGGACGCGAACGGCAAGCTGATCGGGCGTCACCGCTCCACCGGCGTCGGCCGGCCGAAATTCTGGGAGCGCGCCCGCTACTACGGCCTCGAACAGCGGCTCGGCGAGGCGCTCGACGCCGCCGAGGTCGTCGACCGGAACTGAGCCGATGGCGGACGCCTCCAACCTGCCGATCGCCGCCGGCCTCGCCGGCATCGCGGTGGCCGCCATCGCCTACGTGGCGGTCCTGCCCCTGCTCGGCGGCGAGCGCCGGGCCACCAAGCGCCTGAAGACGATCAGCGTCTCCGCCTCGGGGGCGGCGACCCGGGGCGTCGCCGTCAACCGGCGCGAGCAGGTCGCCAAGACGCTGAGCGAGATCGAGGCGAAGGCCAAGGGCGCCTCGAAGGCCAGCGTGGAATTGAAGCTCGCCCGCGCCGGCCTCGGCTGGACGAAGCAGACCTTCTACGGGGTCTCGGCCCTGAGCGGGGTCGTCTTCGGGCTCCTGCTCTTCGTCATCACCGACAACGCCCTGGTGGCGCTCGGCGCCGCCTTCGCGGGCGGCTTCGGCCTGCCGGCCTACCTGCTGCGCCACCTGCGGCTCAAGCGCATCGCGAAGTTCAACAAGGAGCTGCCCAACGCCGTCGACGTGGTGGTACGCGGCATCCGCACCGGCATCCCGGTGGGCGACTGCTTCCGCATGGTCTCGCGCGAGGCCGAGGAGCCGGTGCGCAGCGAGTTCCGGACCGTGGTGGAGACGCAGGCGATGGGCCTGTCCCTCGGCGAGGCCTGCACGCGGCTGTTCGAGCGCGTGCCCACCGCCGAGGTGAACTTCTTCGCTATCGTGATCAACATCCAGCAGCAATCGGGCGGTAACCTCTCCGAGGCGCTGAACAACCTCTCCACGGTGCTGCGCGACCGCGCCAAGATGCGCGGCAAGGTCCAGGCGATGAGCATGGAGGCCAAGGCCTCGGCCTCGATCATCGCCTGCCTGCCCTTCGCTGTGGCGGGCATCACCGCGCTCACCAGCCCCGACTACATCTCGCTGCTCTGGACCACCGACACGGGCAAGATCGCCCTGGTCGGCGCGGCGATCTGGATGTCCATCGGCATCTTCACCATCAAGAAGATGATCGCCTTCGAGTTCTAGGCGCGGTGCGCCGTCTGCCGGATCCCGCCCGATGATCGACGCCATCGCCGAGAAGCTGTTCGATCCCCGCTTCATGGGCACGCTGCTGACCGCCGTCGCGGCGGCCGCGACCGCCTACGCGGTGGCGCAGCCCTTCCTGGAGACCGACCGCCTCGGCAAGCGGATGAAGCTCGTCAGCGACGAGCGCGAGCAGATCCGGCGGCGCGAGCGGCTGAGCGCGGAGCGGACCGGAAGCCGGGCGACGCTGCGCACGGAGCCGAAGGCCTACATGAAGTCGGTCGTCGAGAAGTACCAGCTGCGCCGCTGGCTCGGCACGGACACGGCCAAGCGCAAGCTGATGCAGGCAGGGTACCGCGGCCAGGGGGCGGAGACCGCTTTCCTGTTCTTCCGCCTCGTCGTGCCGGTCGCGGCGGTGATCGCGGCCCTGTTCTACCTGTTCGTGCTGGAGGTGCTCGACGCCTCGTACCTCATGCGGTTCGGGCTGGTGATCGGCGCGGCCTACATGGGCATCAAGGCGCCCGAGCTGTTCCTGGTGAACACCGCCAAGAAGCGCCAGACCGAGATCCGCAAGGCGTGGCCGGACGCCCTCGACCTCACGCTGATCTGCGTCGAATCCGGCATGGCGATCGAGAACGCGTTCCGGAAGGTGAGCACCGAGATCGCCACGTCCTCGGTCGTGCTGGCCGAGGAACTCGCGCTGATGACCGCCGAGATGTCGTTCCTGCCCGACCGGCGCCAGGCCTACGAGAACCTCGTGATGCGCACCGGCCTCGAGCCGGTGAAGTCCGTGGCGACGGCGCTGATCCAGGCCGAGCGCTACGGCACGCCGGTCGGTCAGGCGCTGCGGGTGCTGAGCCAGGAAAGCCGCGACATGCGCATGAACGAGGCCGAGAAGAAGGCGGCCGGGCTGCCGCCGAAGCTCACCGTGCCGATGATCCTGTTCTTCCTGCCCGTGCTGTTCGTCGTCATCATCACCCCGGCGGTCATCCAGATCATGCGGACGCAGTGACGGCCGGGATGGCGCAGGGAGAGGCTCAGCGGATGCGGCCGGGGCGGGTCGGCTCGAACACGATGCGGCGGTGGTAGGCGCACCAGCTCTTGCCGTCGGACACGGGGGCGCCGCAGCAGACGGCGCGGTCGTTCGGCTCGCCGATGATGTACTTGCACACGAAGGCGCCGGACTGCGCGAAGGGCACGCGCAGGTCGGCCGACGGCTCCTCGACGGACTCGGCGTCGCCGATCTGGGACATGCGGACGAGTTGATTCATGGTGTCGATCGGCTCAATAAGCATCCTGCACGGTGGGTCGGGCACCCGGGCAGACAGGGAAGGTTTGAACGCATCTCGTTCAGGCGACGTCCCCGTATCGCGTCCGCGAGCGGAACGTCCGGGGCGGCCAACACGATGCCGGCCGGACGGCCGACGCGATTGGCGTCATCATGGTGTCGTAACTGGGGTTACGGCTCTTTAAAACAAGACCAGCCTGCGCTGGATGCATCGGACCACGGTGCGGGATGCGTAGCTCCCCCGATCCGGCGCGCGCTCGATTGGCATTGGCGCGGCTGACGAATCCGCCCGAACGCCGCCGTCCCGCGATGGCCCGGGCGTGCAACGCGGTGCGACCTGTGGTTCTGTGAGCCCGCAACGCGAACAGAGCCGGATCCGCCGACCATGGCCCAAGCGCCCCTCGTGTCACCCGAATGGCTGCACGACCGCCTCGCGGCCCCCGACATCGTCGTGCTCGACGCCTCGTGGTACCTGCCCGCGGCGGGCCGCGATCCCGAGGCCGAGTTCCGCACCGCCCACATACCCGGCGCCCGCCGCTTCGATCTCGACGCCATGAGCGACACCGAGTCGAGCCTGCCGCACATGCTGCCGCGGCCCGAGGTGTTCGCGGCGCGGATGCGCGCGCTCGGCGTCGGCGACGGCATTCAGATCGTCGTCTACGACGGGCAGGGGCTGTTCTCCGCCCCGCGGGTCTGGTGGATGCTCAAGGCCTTCGGCGTGCGCGACGCGCTGGTGCTGGACGGCGGCCTGCCGGCCTGGGTGGCGGCGGGCTACCCGACCGAGGAGGGCGACCCGCGCCAGCCCGAGCGGCGGCACTTCACCGCCCGCTTCGACCACGGCGCCGTGGCGGACGCGGACGACGTCGCCCGCGCCCTGGGCAGCGGCTCGGCGCAGGTCGTCGACGCCCGCTCGGGGACGCGGTTCCGCGGCGAGGAGCCGGAGCCCCGCCCCGGCGTCCGGCCGGGGCACATGCCCGGCGCGCGCAACCTGCACTACGCGGCCCTCCAGCGCGACGGCCGGTTGAAGAGCCCCGAGGAGCTGAAGGCGGTCTTCGCCGAGAACGGCGTCGATCCGGACCGGCCGATCGTGACCACCTGCGGCTCCGGCGTGACCGCGGCGATCATCGCGCTGGCGCTGGAGACCATGGGCCGCCCGGCGCGGGGGCTCTACGACGGCTCCTGGTCGGAATGGGGCGCCGACCCGGCCCGGGCGGTGGCGACGGGGGCGCCGTAGCGCGCGGCGATCGGACGCCGCGGAGGCGGGCGAGGTCGATGCCCGCCGCCCGCCGGCCCGTCGCAACTAGGCCGGCCGCACCACGCGGCGCTTGTCGGCGGCGCTCCACTGCATCAGGCCGACCATCACCGCGATGGTGGCGACGTAGACCAGCCCCTGGAGGGCGGTCGGCCGGTCGGTGTAGCCGACCAGGGCGTGCAGGACGCGGCCCGGCCAGGAATTCTCGGCGATCACGCCGGAGCTGTTCCAGAGGGTGTATCCGAGAACCTCGACCACCCCGGCATTCGCCAGGAACTGCGCCGCCTGCGCGGCGAGGCCGGCCGCGAGGAAGATGATCAGGACGCTGGTCACCGAGAAGACGTAGCGGCTCGGGATCGAGGCGAGCCCGAGATAGGTCACCGCCGAGAGGAGCGCTCCGGCGCCGATGCCGGCGACCGCACCGAACTGGATGTCGGCGCCCGAGGTGCCCGAGGCCACGAGGCCGTAGAGGAACAGGACCAGCTCGGCCCCCTCGCGCAGGATCGCGGCGCCGATCACGATCGACAGGGCCGCCGCCTCCCGCTCGCCCGAGCGCACCGCCGCGCCGGCGGCGCGCAGTTCGCCCGCCAGCTCCTTGCCGTGCTTGCTCATCCAAGTGTTGTGCCAGATCAGCAGCAGCACCGCGACGATCAGGACCGCGGCGTTCAGGATGTCCTGCCCGCTGCCCTCGAACGCGTCCGAGATCGTCTCGGCGAACAGCGCCACCAGGGCGGCGCCCGCGAGGCCGCCGGCGATGCCGAGCAGGACCCAGCGCATCCGGCCCGGGATGCCGCGGGTCGCCGCCAGCACGATCGAGATGATGAGGCCTGCCTCGATGACTTCGCGGAAGGCGATGACGAAGGCGCCGATCATGGCGGTCTCCAAGAGTTGTGAGGTCGTGTGACGTCGCGCGCGAACCGCGCGCTACCAGATCCAGAACAGGAGCACCCAGTTGGCCACCGAGAGGGCGGCCGCGCCGGCGATGCAGGCGGAGGCCGCCACACGGCGGAGGCCGCCGGCGGCGAGACCCGCCACACGCCAGGCCAGCCAGACGCTCCACAGGCTCGCGCCGGCCAGCAGGCCCGCGCGGATCTCCGCCACGTAGGGGATCACGATGCCGTCGCCGCGCAGGAACGTCACGGTGAGCGCCGACAGGCCCAGGAAGACGCCGCAGCCCGCCACCGGGATCAGCGTCTGGGTCAGGTGGTGGAAGCGCCGAAGCGACCAGCCCCCGAGGCTCAGGGTCGCGAGCGCCACGATCCCCGACAGGGCGAGCCCGAGCACGATGGTCGCGGCGCCGATGTAGGCCAGCAGCAGCCCGCCGTCGAGGAGCGTCATGACGTCGTTGCGGTCGGGATAGTTCGTCAGCACGAACCAGGGCGCCGAGTGCTCCAGCGGCCACGTCGTCCCGCGCTCGATGAGCCACGTGGCGGCCCACTGCTTGGCGTCGACGTACCAGGGGCTCGAGGACCACTGGAACGCGCCTACCGCCAGGGCCAGCATGCCGAACAGGATCAGCATGGTCTGGTCGAGGCTGGGCTCCTCGCCGGCCACGTGGACGATCTCGTGGTTGGGCGAGCGCAGGGCGAGGTGCACGGCGCCGCGATGGCCGCTGCAGCGCCCGCACATGTGGCAGGCGCCCGCGCCGCGCATGGTCTTGACCGGCACGAGCGGCGCGCAGTTGAAGGCCTCGGTGCCGCCGACGGGCTTGGGCGAGGCCGCCCACGCGGCGCGGTCAACCTGGAAGCTCACCGGCGCGAGCTTCGACAGCACCGCGAAGACGCCGTTGACCGGGCAGAGATAGCGGCACCAGACGCGCTTGTTGCGCCCGTACAGCAGGCCGACCACGATCGCCGCGAGGGTGGAGCCGCCGAGCACCGCGAGCACCGGCTTCGGGTAGCCGTAGACGCTGGTCATCTGCCCGTAGACGGTGGTTCCGGCGAAAGCCACGAACGGCCAGCCCTGCCAGGTGATCCAGCGCGGCACGGCGTAGCCGCGGCTCCACCGGCTCGCGAACTCGCTGAGGGCCCCCTCCGGGCAGAGCACGCCGCACCAGGCCCGGCCGACCAGGACCATGCTGACCAGCACGAACGGCCACCAGATCCCCCAGAAGGCGAACTGCGCGGCGAGCGTCAGGTTGGTCCAGATGTGGGCGGCGTTGTCGGGCAGCGGCAGCAGGGCCGGCACGATCACCAGCACCGCGTAGACGGCGACGATCAGCCACTGCACGGACCGGATGATCCAGCCGTACCGGCGCAACGCGTCGCCGAACCGGGCGAGCCGCGCGTCGACCGCGGAGCGGCGCGGCGTGACGTCGGCGACGGCCAGGGAGCCGGGCGCTGTCGTGGACGCGCTCATTTGGCCACCAGGGTCGCCTTCGCTTCCGGGTGGAAATCGTCGAACACTTGGTAGGTGCCGGCATCAAGGGTGCGGAAGACGATCGCCGAGGTCGAGCCAGCGGCCAGCGCCTTCTCGCGGCGCAGCTCCGTGCTCTCGAACTCCACCGGCGTCTGGCCGGTGTTCGAGATCTCGAGCTTGAACCGGGTGTTGGCCGGAACCTCGATCACCGTCGGGATGATCACGCCGTCGCGCATCTCCACCTTGATGACCGGCATGTCGTCGGCGCGCGCGGGCGCGAAGGCCGACGCGGCGGCGACCAGCAGCAGCGGGATGGCTCGGACGAGGGAGCGCGGCAGGCGGGACACGGTCAGCTCCGGCACTCTCAGTAGGCGCCCTTCTTGCCGACGCCGGCGAAGGTGAAGTCCTGGGTGATCTCGAAGGGCTCGAACCACGGGCCGACGCCCGTCTCCTTGTCGACGTGGCGGCCGAAATGGCTGTCCTTGCCGGGCGGCGCGACGGTGACCTTCAGACGGTAGCGACCCGGGCCGAACAGCTTGACGTTGTCGCCGTAATGCGGCCCGTCGTTGGCGACCATAGGCATCAGCATGCCCGACACCGTCTGGTCGGTGGGCTTGTCGCCGTCGAGCTTCACCGCCTCGAAGCGGACGTCGAGCGCCGGCACCCAGTCCCCTTCCGCGAAGCCGTTGCGGTTGTCCTTGGCGGCGCGGATATCGGTCTCGAGGTGGATGTCCGACTTGGCGGCCTCGCGCATCATGCCGGGCGGATCCATCTCGATCGGCTGCAGATAGACGGCCGCGACCTCCAGGCCGTTGCGCGTCACGTGCGGACCGATCGGCACCTCCTTGGCGGCCGCGGCACCGGCGAACGCCAGGAGCGAGGCCGCGGCGAGGCCGCGGAGAACCGGGAGGATGTGCGAGGCGTGCATGCGACCGCACATAATCCAGGCCGCGGGAAGTTCAAACCGGAATCGCACGACAGTCAAATAATAACAATTCTAATCTGCCGGTCAGCTGCATCGACATTACGGTATTCGCATGTCGTTGCATCGAAAAAGGTCGATTACGACGCACTTTCACGAAGCTATTCGCGGTGCGATGCCCTCTGGATCTTGACGAATCCAACGCGGGCTGGATCGTCACGCCAGTGCCATGCGACGAACCGAGGATGCGATGCAGCAAGGCCATGGATCGCATGATGGCCCGCGATCACGAGCGCGCGACCCGGCTTGCGCGGCCCCGTGACGCGTTTTAGCAAATGCTATACTTTTCTGTGAGTCGGATGAGATCCCGTTCCGTGTCCCTGGTCCGCACCGCGGCGCTCGTCCTGGCCGTCCCCCTCCTCGCGCCCGCCGCCGCGCGGGCGGCCGACATCTCCCCGCTGCGCCCCGCCGAGGCGCCGTCCTACACCGACTGGTCGGGGGGCTATGTCGGCCTCGAGGGCAGTGCCGGCGGGTCCTACGGCGCCTACAATTTCGGTCCGACGACGATCGGCGCCCGGCCGGTCCCGGCCTTCAAGAGCGGCGATTCCACCGGCCGCAGCGACCAGGGCAAGAACGCCACGACGGCGGTCGGCGGCCTGTTCGGCGGCTGGAACTGGCAGGCCGGGCCGTGGGTCTACGGCGTCGAGGCGAGTCTCGACGCGGCGAATCTGAAGCGGCCCGTCCCTTCGACGATCGCGGGCTTCGGCTACGCGAACGTGGACCCGGCCTTCAACATCGTGCGCGCCAAGACGGATCTCTACGGCACCCTGCGCGCCCGGCTCGGCTACAGCTTCGACCGCTACCTGATCTACGGCACCTTCGGCCTCGCGGGGGCGAACGCGCGCATCCTGGCGAATTACCCGGACCTCGACACGGGCGGCCAGACCACCGCGCGGCGGGACCTCGGCTACGTCGGCTTCACCCTCGGCGCGGGCGTGCAGTACGCCATCACCGACAGCCTCGCGCTGGGCATCGACTACCGCTACATCGATCTCGGAGGCAGCCGGCGCTTCCCGCTGGGCACGGTGCCCGGCGACGCGGGCGGGCCGGTCACGACCCGGGCGCGCTTCACGTCCAACGAACTGTTCGCGCGGCTGATGTGGTTTCCGGACGGGCTGAAGGTCCCGCCGGACCCGGACGAGACCGCCCCGCACGATCCCGACAACGGCGATACTGGCCGCTTCTCGCTCCACGGCCAGACGACGCTGATCGCGCAGGGCGTTCCCGGCTTCCGCTCGCCCTACGAGGGCGCGCAGAGCCTGATCCCCCATCAGGCCCGGCAGACCACGACGGCCACGATCTTCCTCGGCCTCAAGCTCACCGACAGCACCGAGATCTACTACAATCCCGAGTTCAGCCAGGGCTTCGGCCTGTCGCGGACGCTCGGCGTCGCCGGCTTCGTCAACGGCGAGGCGCAGAAGGCCGGCGCCCCGTTCCCGAAGCTGCGCTCGAACCGCTACTACGTGAAGCAGACCTTCGGGCTCGGCGGCGAGACCGTGGAGGTGCCGGACGGACCGAACCAAGTGGCCACCCGCTACGACGCCGAGCGGATCACGCTGATCGCCGGCAAGTTCGCGCTGGGCGACTTCTTCGACGGAAACATCTACGCGCACGACCCGCGCGTGGACTTCTTCAACTGGTCGCTCTGGGGTTCCTCGGCCTGGGACTTCCCGGCCAATCTCCCGGGCTTCACGCAGGGCGTCTACGCCGAGTACAACCGCCCCGAATTCGCGATCCGCGCCGCCTACACGCAGGTGCCCAAGGAGCCGTCGAGCGACGTGCTCGACCCGCGGGTGTTCCGGCGCGCGGGGCTGAACGTCGAGTTCGAGGAGCGGCACGTGCTCCCGTGGCTGGAGCAGCCCGGCAAAATCCGCATCGGGCTGTTCTCGAATGTCGGCGTCTCGGCCAACAACCGCGACGTCGTCACCCTGACCCAGCTCGGCCTGTTCGACGACATCAACGACGCCGTCGCGGCGACCCGGCGTCCCCGCCGCAAGACCGGCGGCTACATCAACCTGGAGCAGGCGCTGACGCCCGAACTCGGGCTGTTCGCCCGGGCGAGCCTGAACGACGGGGGCACCGAGAACATCTCGTTCACCGACATCGACCGGAGCTTCTCCGGCGGCCTGTCGCTGAAGGGCAAGGCCTGGGACCGCCCCGACGACACGGTCGGCATCGGCGCCGCAATGAACGGGCTCTCGCCCTCGCACCGGGCCGCCTTCGCGGCCGGCTATCTCGGGCTGCTGATCGGCGACGGGCGTCTCAACTACGGCACCGAGCGCGCGCTGGAGACCTACTACGCCCTGAACCTCACGAAGTTCGTCACCCTGACCTTCGACTACCAGTTCATCGACAATCCCGGATACAATCGCGACCGCGGGCCGGCGCACTTCTTCGCCTCGCGGCTGCACGCCGATTTCTGATCGGCGCCGGTGAGACGGCCTCCGGCCGGAGCGTTCGGACGCTATGCGTATTCGCGAGCGAAGCGATCCGGTCCGGGCTCCGGACGACACGCCCCCTGGGTCGCTGCGCTCGCGACGACGGCGGCATCGCCCGATGGCGCGGCCCTGCTCACTCCGCCGCCTCGATCGCGGTCGCCCCGAAGATCGCCTCGAAGGCGGCGCGGAGCTGCATGTCGACCTCGGCCATGCTCACCGGCAGGCCGAGGTCGACGAGGCTCGTCACGCCGTGCTCCCGGACGCCGCACGGCACGATCCCGTCGAAATGCGCGAGGTCGGGCTCCACGTTCAGGCTGATGCCGTGGAAGCTGACCCAGCGGCGGACCCGGATGCCGATCGCCGCGATCTTGTCTTCGCCGCCGGGCCCCTTCTCGGGCCGGCGCACCCAGACGCCGACCCGGTCCTCGCGGCGCTCGGCGCGGACGTTGAAGGCGGCCAGCGTCTCGATCAGCCACGCCTCCAGGCTCGCCACGTAGGCGCGCAGGTCGCGGCTGCGCCGGTCGAGGTCGAGCATCACGTAGGCCACCCGCTGGCCGGGGCCGTGATAGGTGTACTGCCCGCCCCGCCCCGTCGCGTGGACCGGGAACCGGTCCGGCGCGACGAGATCCTCCGGCCGGGCCGACGTGCCCGCCGTGTAGAGCGGCGGGTGCTCCAGCAGCCAGACGCATTCGGGCGCCGCGCCGCGGGCGATCGCCTCCGCGCGCGCCTCCATCCAGGCGAGGGCGGCGGCGTAATCCACTGCCGCGTCGCTCACGCGCCAGCCCACCGGGCCGGCGACCGGATCGGTGCCGGGCCGCTTCGGGAAGGCGGGCGGGCTGACCGTGAGGCGGGGCGCGTTTACCAAGAGTTCACCATCCTGCGTCGATGGTCGAAGCCTCAACATCCGCGGCCGGCGGTTGCAAGGTTCCGGCTGCGAGACGGGATGGCGGACGGTGGCGGTCTTCGAGACCCTGAAGGTCGATCTGACGGTGGTGCTGGGCCGGGCCCGCATGCCGCTGCACATGCTCCTCCGGATGGGCCGCGGCGCCGTGATCGAGCTCGAAGCCAGCGACAGCGACATGGTCGAGATCCTGGCCAACGACCACCCGATCGCGCGCGGGCAGATCGTGGTGACGGGCGACCGCATCTCCGTGGAGGTGACCGAGCTGATCCGCAAGGCGGCCTCGATCGTCGAGCCGGGCGTCAGCATCGGCGACGGCGCGGCGCCTTTCCTGGAGGGCGGCTACGATTCCCCGTGACTGCGCTTGTCGGCGGCCGGACGATCTGTTATCCGCTGCGCCGCGCGACACGAAAGCGGCCCCGGGTTCTCCCGCGGCGCGCGACGGTCGGGCGAACGGACCGGTCTTCGCGTCCGATGCGGCCATGGCGGAATTGGTAGACGCGCTAGCTTGAGGTGCTAGTCCCGAGAGGGGTGGAGGTTCGAGTCCTCTTGGCCGCACCAACCTTTTCTTCAATGATGAGAAAAGGTTAGGAGCAGAACGATGTGGTGAAGGCGACCGACTCTCACACAGCGGTCCCACCCATTGTCCCTCAGAACTGCCCGACCGTGGAAGGACCCTAAGACGGGGGTCTACCATCTTCGCCAACGCACCCCGACCGATCTGATCCCACGGTTGAAGGGGCAGACCGTCTCCCTTCCAATCGGTGGAGCCTGGGCGTCCGTAACCGTGGGCTCTATCGTCCAGGCATCGCTCAGGACCAAAGAGCCTCGGGAAGCACGGATCAGGCACTCGATAGCCGATGGTGCACTCAAAGGGTTTTGGCACGATAAACGATGCGGAACTCCCTCAGACGCTCAGATTGCAGCGGATGCCGTCGTGGCCCCCTCCCCTGCACGCATCATCACGCCAGCCCTAGTCCCCTCTCCTATCGCGTCTGAAACGCCTTCCCTGAACGTAGGGGACCTGTTTGAACGATGGGCTTCGGACCGCGCGGACAAGCGGGCCCCGAACACGATCAAGCGTTACCGTGGGAGCATCCGGTCATTCGAAGCCTTCGCCAAAGGGCGGGACGTTCGGACGCTGACCGGGGATGACGTGTTCGCATGGGCTGTGCGCCGACGTGACGTGGAAGGCATCAGCCCACGCGCGATCAACAAGAACGATCTGGTAGCCCTCAGTTCGGTGCTCCGATGGGGTGCGGGTCGGGCCTCAGGTCAACTCCTGTCCTCAAACCCGGCGGCCGGCATATCCCTGGATGAGCCAAGGATCGCACCACAGCGGGAGCGGACTTTCCGGGACCACGAGATTGCGGTGATTCTGTCGGCAGCCCTTGAGGTCACACCAGACGCACGTAACCCGACCCGGCGTGCCGCCCGTCGGTGGTGCCCGTGGTTGGCCGCCTACAGTGGGGCACGAATTGCCGAACTGACGAACCTTCACCGTGAGGACATACGAACCGAAGGCGGCATTCCGTTTGTGCATCTGAGGGTGACGAAGACCGGCGAAGCCCGAACCGTCGTGCGCATCCGGCGAAGGCCGCCTTGTGAGCTGGCCCGTCGAGGCTGAGGTCATAGGAGTAATCCTAGGTCCTTGAGCATGACTCCGGCAGGTATCGAACTGGTGAGAGCCGAGCCGAGCCGCGTCGACGCTGGACGCGGGCGGAGAAGCAGCGGTTGGTCGCCGCTTCGTTTGAACCGGGTGTGTCGACCTCGGATGTCGCCCGCCGGGCCGGTCTATACGTCAGTTAGCTGTTCCGCTGGCGCAAGTTGCTGTTCGAGCGTGTCGGCGCTCCCACGCCAGCGCTGGTCCCCGTTGTGATCACTCCCACGTTCACCGCAATG
>NZ_JBNNWO010000026.1:0-60318 GCF_050281105.1 Methylobacterium sp. NPDC080182 | reverse complement strand
AGACGCTGGATCGCCCCCTCGATGTCCTTGCCGGCCACCATCATCAGGTCGGCCATCTCGTCGACCACGATCACGATGTACGGCAGCGGCGCCAGATCCATCGCCTCGTCCTCGTACACCGCCTCGCCGGTGTGGCGGTCGAAGCCGGTCTGCACGGTCCGGGTCAGCACCTCGCCGCGCGCCGCCGCCTCGGCGACCCGGGCGTTGTAGCCGTCGATGTTGCGCACCGCGATCTTGGCCATCTTCTTGTAGCGCTCCTCCATCTCGCGCACGGCCCACTTGAGGGCGATGACCGCCTTCTTGGGGTCGGTGACGACCGGGGAGAGCAGGTGCGGGATGCCGTCGTAGACCGACAGCTCCAGCATCTTCGGGTCGACCATGATCAGGCGGCACTCCTCGGGCTTCAGCCGGTAGAGCAGCGACAGGATCATGGTGTTGATCGCCACCGACTTGCCCGAGCCGGTGGTGCCGGCGACCAGGAGGTGCGGCATGCGCGCGAGGTCGGCGATGATCGGCTCGCCGCCGATGTTCTTGCCTAAGCACAGCGCCAGCTTGTGCTTGCTCTCGGCGAAGTCCGTCGAGGCCAGGAGCTCGCGCAGGTAGACCGTCTCGCGCTTGGCGTTCGGCAGCTCGATGCCGATGGCGTTCCGGCCGGGGACAACCGCGACGCGGGCCGAGACCGCCGACATCGACCGGGCGATGTCGTCGGCGAGCGCGATCACGCGGCTGGACTTAGTGCCAGGCGCGGGCTCGAGCTCGTAGAGGGTGACGACCGGGCCCGGCCGCACCGCCAGGATGTCGCCGCGCACGCCGAAATCGCCGAGGGTCGCCTCCAGCAGCGTGGCGTTCTGCTCCAGGGCATCGGCCGAGATCAGGCTCGCCTGGGACGGGCCGCGGGGGGCCGCCAGCAGGTCGAGGGCGGGCAGGGCGTAATCCTCGGGACGGACGGGCGGCGCGGGCGCGCGCCGTGCCGGCACGGGCGCTGCGGGCGGCGGCGCCACCCGGGACGCGGTCGGCTCGGCCCGCGGCGGGACCGGGCGCTGCGGCGCCTCGAACGCGTCCGGATCGTCCTCCGCGTCGTCCCGCGGCGGCGCGGCGCGGCGGGCCGGCGCCGCGGGGGCGTCCTCGGACGCGTCGAAGACGGGCTCGCGCCGGCTCGCGCCGGCCTGCCGGCCCTCGGGAAGGTGCTCGGCCCAGGGAAGGTCGGCGTCCGTGAAGGCGCGGCGGGCCGCGAGGGCGGGCGACGCGCCGTCGATCGGCTCGGCCCGGCCGGCGCGCCACGCGGCGATCCGGTCGGCCGCGGCGCCGCGCAGACCCATCAGCCCCTGCGCCAGGGCGCCGACACCCACGAGGCTGAGGCTCGGCTCGTCGGAATCCTCGCGCTCGTCGCGGCCGGAATCCCGGCCCCGCGCCGGCGCGCGCCGGACGAGGTAGGGATCGTCGTGCAGGCTGTCCTCCTCGACGGCGCCGAACCGGCAGGCGCCGGTCAGGCTGAGGATCGCCACGGCGGCGTAGCCGAAGCCGACGAGGTGGGCCGCCGCCGACGAGACCGCGCCGACGATCACCCGCGCCATCGACAGCAGGCCGTCGCCGGCCACGCCGCCGAGGCCGGTGGGCAGGGGCCAGCGGGTCGTCGGCGGGAGCGCGCTCGCCACCGCGCTCGCGGCGCAGAAGCCGATGATCCAGAGGGCGATGCGCAGCCCGCCCTCGGGCAGGTTGCGCTCCCGCATCAGCCGGATGCCCCAGAGCACCGGCGGCAGCACGAAGGCCAGGGAACCCAGGCCCAGGATCTGCATGGCGAGGTCGGCCACGACGGCGCCCGGCTGGCCGAGGACGTTGTGGGCGGCGTGGTCGGTGGCGTGGTTGAGGCTCGGGTCGTCGATCGACCACGTGGCCAGGGCCACGGTCAGCGCGACCGCGCCGGTGAACAGCACGAAGCCGCCGAGCTCCGTCAGGCGCTTGCCCAGGAAGGGGCGAACGCTGTCGACGAAAGTCTCGTAGGGCGATGCGGGACGGCGAAGCGAGCGCATGCGGGACCGGACGCAGGACGGGGACTTACCCCCGAGGCTAGGCACGACCCCCTTAACGACCTGCTAAGGTTGAGGAAGGCTCACCGGCGCCCGGCCGCGCATCCCCAGGCTGTCGCCGTCCGCGCCCACGGGTGCAAAATCCGCCCCGCTGTGGCACAGGAGCGGCCATGAACATCGACGGCCAGCCCTACCGCACGATCTTCCCGGACCCGGACGGCCTCAGCGTCCAGGTGATCGACCAGACCCGCCTGCCCTTCGCGTTCGAGCTGAAGCGCCTCGCCACGCTGGAGGACGCCGCGGTGGCGATCCGCACGATGATCGTGCGGGGCGCGCCGCTGATCGGCGTCACGGCCGCCTACGGGCTGGCGCTCGCCATGCGCGCCGACGCGTCCCACGACGGGATCGACCGGGCGGTGGCGACCCTCGCGGCGACGCGGCCGACCGCGATCAACCTGCGCTGGGCACTGGACCGGGTCTCCACCAACCTGCGCCAGGTCGCGCCGGACGAGCGCTTCGCCCGCGCCTTCGCGGAGGCCGGCCGCATCGCCGAGGAGGACGTGGCGAGCTGCCGCTCGATCGGCGCCCACGGCGGCCAGATCATCGCCGACCTCCACGCGGCAAGGGGCGGCGACCGGCCGGTCACGGTCCTGACCCACTGCAATGCCGGCTGGCTGGCGACGGTGGACTGGGGCACGGCGCTCGCGCCGATCTACGCCGCCCACGAGCGGGGCGTGCCGGTCCACGTCCTGGTCGACGAGACCCGGCCGCGCAGCCAGGGTGCCGCGCTCACGGCCTTCGAGCTGAACGGCCACGGCGTGCCGCACACGGTCATCGCCGACAATGCCGGGGGCCACCTCATGCAGCACGGCGGCGTCGATCTCTGCATCGTCGGCTCGGATCGGACCACGGCGAGCGGCGACGTCTGCAACAAGATCGGCACCTACCTGAAGGCGCTGGCGGCCCACGACAACGGCGTGCCGTTCTACGCCGCCCTGCCGTTCTCGACCATCGACTGGACCCTCGACGACGGGGTGAAGGAGATCCCGATCGAGGAGCGCGACGGGCGCGAGGTCACCCACATGACCGGCCGGCTGCCCGACGGCGGCTTCGCCACGATCGAGGTCGTCTCCCCCGGCAGCCCGGTGGCCAACCCCGCCTTCGACGTGACGCCGTCGCGCCTCGTGACCGGGATCATCACCGAGCGCGGCATCTGCGCGGCGAGCCGCGAGGGCCTGTACGAGCTCTACCCAGAGCGCCGCCGGGCGGCGTGAGGGCGGATTCTCCCGCAGCCGCGGCCGCCCGGCGCAGTATCCGGGTCTTCCCGAACGCGGTGTGACCGAAAAGGCAGCCTCGGGGGCAATTCGCGCCCCGTATCCGCGCGGCCGCTTTCGCGGCTCGACGGTGTTCGGCAGAACGGATGCCGGAGCGTCGTGGGGAAGAATAAATCTCGACGGCGGATGGACTGATCATCCCAGTCCGATCTCGACACCTTCGAGGTGGCCGCGATGGCGAAATTTCATTTCGTCGAGGATTACGAGGCGTACGTCCGCCAACTGATGCGCGACTTGCCCCTGGATGAGGCGATGAGCGTGGCGGTGGGCGGCGACTACGACCGCATCGGCGCGATCGAGTGCGAGATCCTCCAGCATTTCGGGCTCCGGGACGGCCAGTCGGTGGTCGATTTCGGGTGCGGCTCCGGGCGCCTGGCGGTGCATCTCGCCCGCACCGCGAGCGTCGCGTATCTGGGCCTCGACGTCGTTCAGGACCTGCTGGACTACGCGAAGCGCCGCTGTCCCAGGGACTACCGCTTCGCCCGGAACACGGCGCTGTCGCTGCCGGTCGCCGACGGCAGCGTCGACCTCGTCTCGGCCTTCAGCGTGTTCACGCATCTCCTGCACACGGAGTGCTACATCTACCTGGAGGAGATGCACCGCGCCCTCAGGCCCGGGGGCCGCGTCGTGGCCTCGTTCCTCGAGTTCAGCATGGCCTCGCACTGGGGCGTCTTCACCAAGACGGTCGGCGAGCAGCGCACCAGCACGGTGCCGCACCTCAACACGTTCATCGAGCGCAGCGTCTGGCAGACCTGGGCCGACCATATCGGCTTCGACAGCGTGACGTTCCTCGACGGCACGGCGGCCCCATGGCCGTCGGGCGTGTATCTGGGTCAGTCCCTCGCGGTGCTCGGCAAGGCGCCGGCCTGAGGCCCGCTCACGGCTCCCACTGGTGGAAGACCGCGCTGTCGAAGGCGAAGACCGCCTCGCCGCGCTGGTTCACCCCGGTGTTGCGCGCGAAGGCCAAGCCCCAGCCCGGCCGCGACGCCGAGGCACGCTTGTCGGTGAGCTTGGCGCTGAACCGGACCGTGTCGCCCGCGTAGACCGGCTTCAGCCAGCGCAGGTTCTTGAACCCGGGGGAGGGGCCCGCCTCCGGGACCGGCCCGCGGGTGGCCGTGTAGGCGGCGTCCCGGGCGCGGGTCGTGAGCATCCGGTTCATGTAGGCGGCGGTCGTGTGCCAGCCGGAGGCGCAGAGGCCGCCGAAATGGCTGCGCTTGGCCGCGTCGTGGTCGAGGTGGAAGGCCTGCGGGTCGTAGGCCCGCGCGAAGGCCACGATCGCCTCGGCGCTGAACGGGTAGGCGCCCAGCTCCCGCACGGCACCGATCTCGGCGTCCCGCAGGAACGGCAGGATCTCGGCATCCTCCGGCTCGGTGACCGGCCCCGGCACGCCGATCTCCACGGGCCGCGGGGGCAGGGGATCGGTGCCGCGGCGGGCCAGCATGAAGGTGAAGCGCTGGGTCAGCACCGTCTCAGCCCGCTGGTTGGCGAGGGCGACCTCGGCGGTCAGGAAGCCGAGGCCCGGCTTCGAGGCCGAGTCGCGCAGGCCCGCGACCCGGAAGGTCAGCGTCAGCGCGTCCCCCGGCAGGACCGGCGCGAGCCACCGCAGCTCGTCGATGCCGGGCGCGCCCAGCGACGAGCCGCCCCGGAACGGCCCCTGCTGGAGCAGGCGCATGCCCAGGGCCGCCGTGTGCCAACCCGAGCCGATCAGCCGGCCCGCGAAGGTCGTCTCCGCCGCCGCCTCGTCGAGGTGAAAGGGCTGGAAGTCGAAATCCTTCGCGAAGCCCACGATGTCGTCGCGGGTCACCGTCAGCGGCTCCCCGACGATCACGTCGCCGACGGAGAAGTCTTCCAGGGCGGGATCGGGCATGGCGGGCTCGTCACGTTGATCAGTGGGGCAGGCGATCGGGATCGCCGTCTTTGCGAGCGGAGCGAAGCGATCCAGGCGGCGCCGCGCTCACCGGGGTCGCGCTGCCCTGGGTCGCGTCGCTGCGCGCGCGATGACGGGGTGGGGCCGACCTCAGTTGGCGAAGCGGAAGTGCAGCACGTCGCCGTCCTGCACCACGTAATCCTTGCCTTCCAGCCGGAGCTTGCCGGCATCCCGGGCCCCGGACTCGCCGTTGAGCGCCGTGTAGTCCTTGAACGCGATGGTCTCGGCCCGGATGAAGCCCTTCTCGAAATCCGAGTGGATCACCCCGGCCGCCCCGGGGGCGCGGGTGCCCTTGGTGATCGTCCAGGCGCGGGCCTCCTTGGGGCCGACCGTGAAGTAGGTGACGAGGCCGAGCAGGTCGTAGCCGGCGCGGATCACCCGGTTCAGGCCCGGCTCGGCGAGGCCCACCGCCTCCAGGAACTCGGCCTGGTCGGCCTCCGGCATCACGGCGATCTCGCTCTCGATCTTGGCCGAGACCACCACCGCCACGGCGCCCTCCGCCTTGGCGCGGGCGAAGACCGCGTCCGAGTAGGCGTTGCCCTTGTCGGCATCGCCCTCGTCGACGTTGCAGACGTAGAGCACGGGCTTGGCGGTCATCAGGCCGAGCGACTGGAACAGCTTCTCCTCGTCGGGTTTGCGCTCCACGAGTCGGGCGGGCTTGCCCTCGCGCAGCAGCGGCAGGGCGCGGTTTACGAGGTCGAGGGTTTCCTTGGCCTCCTTGTCGGCGCCCTTGGCCTTCTTCTCCAGCGACTGGGCGCGGCGCTCCAGGCTGTCGAGGTCGGCGAGCATCAGCTCGGTCTCGATGGTCTCGATGTCGGCGGCCGGATCGACCTTGCCCTCCACGTGGGTGACGTCGCCGTCCGTGAAGCAGCGGACCACGTGGGCGATCGCGTCGACCTCGCGGATATTGGCCAGGAACTGGTTGCCCAGGCCCTCGCCCTTGGAGGCGCCGCGCACGAGGCCGGCGATGTCCACGAAGGTCAGCCGCGTCGGGATGATCTCCTTCGAGGAGGCGATCCGGGCGAGGTCATTCAGCCGCGGATCCGGCACCGCCACCTCGCCGACATTCGGCTCGATGGTGCAGAACGGGTAGTTCGCCGCCTGGGCGGCCGCCGTCTGCGTCAGCGCGTTGAAGAGGGTCGACTTGCCGACGTTCGGCAGGCCGACGATGCCGCATTTGAAGCCCATGGGTCAGTTCCGTCGCAGCGCGTCGTCGGGCGACGCGCGGAATGGGTTGATGAGAATCGGGCCCGCGAACACGACGCCGCGCGCCCCGTCCTCGGTCGAGCGCGCGGCACCGACGCGCCGGGCCGCGGCCGCCGGGAGGCAATCGAACCGCCGACAGCCGGGCGCGACGCGCACCGCCTTCATCGGACCCTCTCGCCCGCCCCGATATCCCGTCCCCGTGTGGGCGTGTCAATTTCTGGCGCCCAGCGTCTTCACGTCGTCCCAGCCGCGGCCGGCCATGGCGAGGTGGACCTTGTTCTGGAAGCTCGCGTCCTCGCCGGCGGCGAGCAGGGCGGCGTGGTCGGCCACCGCCCGGCAGAGATCCTCGACCCAGGGCAGCTCGGCCTTGCCGAAATCGTTGAGCACGTAGGCATGGACCAGCGCCTTGTCGCCGGGATGGCCGATGCCGAGCCGCACCCGGCGGTAATCGTTGCCGCACTGCGCGGTGATCGAGCGCAGGCCGTTATGGCCGGCATTGCCGCCGCCGAGCTTCACCCGGAGCTTGGCGGGCGCGAGGTCGAGCTCGTCGTGCAGCACGATCACGTCGGCCAGCGGGATCTTGTAGAAGCGCTGCGCCTCCGAGACCGCGCGGCCGGACTCGTTCATGAAGGTCGAGGGCTTCAGCAGGATCGCCCGCTCGGTGCCCAGCACAACCTCGGCGGCCTCGCCCTGGAACCGGTGGCGGAACGGGCTCGCCCGGTGCTGGCGGGCGATCGCGTCGACGGCGAGGAAGCCGATATTGTGGCGGTTGCCCGCGTAGCGCGCGCCCGGGTTTCCGAGGCCGACGATCAGCCGCATGGTCTGCATCCCTCTCAGGACGCGGTCTGTGCCACGCTTCGGCGCGGGACGCATCCCCGGCCGTGCCCGGACTCGTCGCGCGCCTTCCGGCCCGCGCCGCGTCTCCCCGTGCGCCAGCGCACGGCGGCGGTCGAACCTGGGGCAGAGTATCTCCGTTGAGAGGTCACATTCGGCCAAGCAAAGCCGGAGCGATCAAGACCGCCGCCCAGCGCATCGCGACGACGATCTTCCTCACTCGACACGGTTGACCGGATGACTTCCCGTCGAAGTCATACGAAGACACTCGGAGATCATCATGACCGTTCGCATGCTCGCCGCCGCCGCCCTGGTCGCCGCGGTCGCCACGCCCGCCCTCGCGCAGGGCCTGGACTCGAAGCACTCGCCCTACCCGGCCTCGGCCTATTCGGGCTGGGTCGGCAACGCTCCCGTCCTGTACCGGGACGCCGCCGGCCCGGCCCGGCCGGCCGCCTACCGCTACAGCGGCCCGCATGCCGGCGGCCCGGCCAACGCCCTGCCGCGGTTCTGACGGGAGGCCGTCCGTCAGGACGGCCGCGGGACCGGCCGCCGGGATGCCGTCCGTCAGGACGGTAGGATGGGCTGACCGGCATGCGCCTCGGTCCCGTCGCTCGAAGCCGGGGCCCCGCCATCGACCCCCGTCGCGGCCCGGATCTCCCCGGGCCGCAGGGTCCCGACCAGAAGATCGACCTGACTGACGAGGCGCACGAGCGACTGTCCGCGATCCAGCGCCGGCCGCTCGGGCATGGGCCTGTCGGCGCCCAGGGCCGCCAGCGTCGCGGTGATCCAGGCCCGCCAGGGCTCCGCCTCGGGGGCGGCCGCCTCCGGGGCGTGCCGCAGGACGATCAGCCGGGCGCTGATCCGGCGCAGAGTCGCGTCGGCCACCAGGGCGGATTCCACCTCCGGGTGGCTGCCGGCCCGGGGCTGCTGCAGGGCGCGGGAGAGCGCCGCCTCCAGATCGTTGAGGGCGAGGCCGGCCTCGCGGCTCTGCGCCGCGATCGCGGCCTCGCGGCCCTCGCCGGGCGGCGCGCGCAGCACCGCCTCGGCGAGCCCGGCCTGGGCCTTCAGCGCCCGGCGCAGCTCCTGCCGGACCTGATCGGGCTCCCAGATCGGCCAGAGCACGAGGCAGCTCGCCACCGCGATCACGCCGCCCAGCACCGTGAAGCCGCCCCGCATGGCGACGATTTCCCAGGAGCTGTGGCCGGGCTCCAGCAACTCGACGAGCAGCACCACGAGGGGCGTCAGGCAGGTGACGAAGAACCCGTACGAGATCTGGCGCGCCGCGAAGCCGACGATGCTGAGCACGAGGATGAGCCCGGCCTCCGCCAGCGGGCTCGTGGCGTAGTAGGCGAGCCCGGCCCCCACGAGGCCGCCCAGCACCGTGCCGCCGATCCGCTCCAGGGCCCGCTGCCACGTCGCCGCGTAGAAGGGCTGCATGGTGAGCACCACGGTCATCACCAGCCAGTGCGTGAAGGCGCCCGCGTAGGTCAGGGTGGCCGCGAGCGCCGGCGCCGCGACCGCGCTCGCCCGCAGGGCGTGCCGCAGGTTGGGCGAGGCCAGGGTGAAGTTCTGCGCCAGCGGCCCGACGTAGCGGGTCCAGCGGTCGAGGCTGCCGCCCTCCGTGATCGTGCCGCCGGGCCGGTAGCCCTCCGGCGTCGACAGCTTGGCGCCGAGCCGCACGCGCCCGGCGATCCGGTCGGCGAGGCGGGCCAGGGTCGGGTCCTCCGACAGGCCGTCGGCCACCCGGGCGATGGAGTGCTCCAGGCGGCCGAGGTCGAGGTTGACGTCGTCGCGGATCGCCCGGGCGATGGTCACCAGCAGGGGGCGCAGGCGCCGCAGGAAGACCTTGGCGAGCGCCCGGCGGCGCGCGTCGGGCCGGCTGTCGATCAACTCGCCCACGGCGATCAGCGCGGCGAAGATCTGCTCGGCGCTCTCCAGGCGCAGCAGGGCCTGGGCGGTGCGGTCCGAGACCCGCTCGCGGGAGCGGGCAAGGTCGAGGATCATGGTCCGCGCGGTCTCGATGCTCGCCCGCACGCCGCGGCGGTGGCCCCGCGCGTGGCCGTCGAAGGCGGCCGTGTCGGGCTCCGGCAGGGCGACGAGCCGCTCGAGGTCGCCGCAGAGCCGGGCTAGATTGTGCCAGACCTCCGCCACCGCCCGGTGGGCCGGGCGGTACGGGTGCAGCCGCCAGATGACCAGGGCCAGGAAGGTCGCCCAGAGACCGCCGGCCGCGAACATCGCCGCGGTGACGGCCGCCTGCGCGACGTCGAGCGGCCGGTCGAGGGCGATGCACAGCACCACCACGAGCACGTTGCCGGCCGACTGGGCCTGCACGCTCCAGACGCGCGCGTACGAGCAGGCGAAGATCAGCGCGCAGGCGACCGGGACGACCACCGGCAGGCCGAGGGGCTGGATCAGGCCGAGGCCGGCCCAGAGCAGGCCGCCGAGGAACGAGAAGGCGGTGAGGACGCGCAGGCGCGCCCGCATCGGGCCGCCGTTGTCGCAGAAGCAGGCGAGGTTGGCGGCGAGCGCCATGGTCAGCAGCGGCGACCACTGGATCCAGATGTTGAGGAGGATGACGACGCCGAACGCGAAGGCGGCGCGCACGCCCTCCACGAGCCGCACGTTCCGGAGGTCGAGGCCCGTGGGCAGGCGCCGCAGATCGCCGCCCGGCCGGCTCAGGCTGCCCCGGCCGGCGGCGAGGCGGCGGCGCCGGACATGTCCGGGGGGCGAGGCTGTGGGACTCGGCGCGGTCAAGCTCGGTCTCCCGACGGGGGCGCGGCGCCCCGGCATGAACCGCGCTCCGGCCTGACCGGATCCGCGGCGGCGCGCAACCCCGGCCCGCTCCCGGCGCCGGATCGCGAAGGCGCGTCCGGCGCATCGCCGCGGGGCAGTCTCTCCATCCTCGGCCCGATCCGGGACGCCGCGCCGGTCCTCGCCCCGCGCGCTTGACCCTCGGGCGAGCCCGTGGCTTCTGGGGCCGCCTGGCCCCGACTCCGTAGCTCAGCTGGATAGAGCAGCCGCCTTCTAAGCGGCAGGTCGTAGGTTCGAGCCCTACCGGGGTCGCCAGGTCATTCCGCGTGGCCCTGTCATCCGGCCCTACGGCGCGGCCGGCGCGGCGGGGTTCGCCGCCTCCTGCCGGTCCGGCAGGCTCCGCTTCCAGCGCGCCCGCAGGACGGCGGGCCGGAGGCCGTGCCGCTCCTCCAGGAACTCGGCGTCCGTGATCCGGTCCGTGCGGAAGTGCCGGAACGCCCCGCGCAGCTCGCACCAGCCGGCCACCATCCGGGCCTGATCGAAGAACCCGACGATCACCGGCCAGATCACGCGCCGGCTCGGATCGCCGCGGACGTCGCGGTACTGGATGCGGATCTTGCGGCCCTCGCGGATCCAGGCCCGCGCGCGGGCGACGTCGATCCCGTCCGCGGCCTGCGCGAAGGCCGTCGGCGTGCCGATCGACGGATAGGCGATGAGCGGGCGCAGGCGCTCGGGGACCACGGCGGTGATCTTGGCGATGAGATCGCGCGCCGCCTTGGCGAGGACCGGCTCGCCCCGTCCCGCGACCCACTGCGCGCCGAGGACGGCCGCCTCGATCTCGTCGGGCGTCAGCATCAGCGGCGGCATGTCGAACGCCTCGCCGAGCACGTAGCCGAGCCCGGCCTCGCCCTGGATCGGCACGCGCTGGCCGACGAGGTCGGCGACGTCGCGATAGACCGTGCGGACCGAGACCTCCAGCTCTCCGGCGATCTCGGCGGCCGTCACGGGGCGCGGCGAGCGGCGCAGGATCTGGATGATCTGAAACAGCCTGTCCGCGCGCCGCATCCACCGACTCCTGCTGACAGAATGCTGTCAGCAGGGCGTCCCTACAAGTCCTCCCGCCACGGCCATCCCGCGCGCCGTGCCGACAGGAACCGCGCCATGATCACCCTGTACCACGCCCCGCAATCGCGCTCCTCGCGCATCGTCTGGCTCTTGGAGGAGATGGGGGTTCCCTACACCATCGCGCCGGTCTCGATCTTCCGGCCGATGACGGGCGAGGGCGTGCCGGATGCCACCAACCCGCATCCCGACAAGCGCGTCCCGGCCGTCCTGCACGCGGGCGGTCTGGTCACCGAGTCCCAGGCGATCGTGCTCTACCTGGCGGAGACGTTCCCCGAAGCCGGCTTGGCGCCTGCGGTGGGCGTCCCCGAGCGCGGCGCGTACCTGACGTGGCTGGCCTGGTACGTCGCCGAGTTCGAGCCCGCGCTGTTCGCCGGCCTGACGGGTGAGCTCGCGGGATCGCCGCAGAAGCGCCGGAACCACGCGGCGGTGGTCGACCGCCTGGAAGCCGCCCTGGCGCGCGGCCCCTACGTGATGGGCGCGCGGTTCTCCGGCGCAGACATCCTGATCGGCAGCGCCCTGGGCTTCGGCCGCGCGGCCTTCCCGCCGAGCGCGGCCCTCGATGCCTATCTGGACCGCTGCCGGGCGCGCCCGGCCGCCCTGCGCGCCGCGGCGAAGGACGGCGCGTCGGGGCCGCAAGCCGCCTAACGCAGACGGGGCGCCGCTCCCGATTCCCGAGTGGTCGGAGCGGCCCGGACGCAATTGCGGGAACGCCGCCGCAACGGTTCCGAGCGGCTCCGGCGACCGCGGGTGTTCCGGGACACGCCGGGCCCGAAAGCTTGGGCGTACATCGGGATCACACCGCGAACACAGTCGCGAACCCGATGGAGACGACGATGACCTGGACCAACCGCATCGCCTTGGTGGCGAGCCTGATCGCCGGCGCGGTCGCGCTCGTGACCTACGCGCAGGCCCTCAGCCTGCCGGCCCATTTCGCGTGAGCGAGACGGCCCCGGCGGCACGCCCGCTGACCGTCGCCGCCTGAACGTGCGCCGAACCGTTCCGCGGTGCAGCGTGACTCTTCGCACCGCACGCAGCCGGCCGATCCGGCATCATCATTGCAGACGAACCGACCGGGTCCGGCTGAGGACCCGCCGCTTGATGAAAGGAGTGCACGACATGGTCCTGAAGGGCTTCTCCTACGCGATGATCGGCGCCTTCCTGGGCGGCCTCGCGATGACGGTGACCGGCTCGGCCGGGGTGCTGATGGGCTTCTGAGCTGCGGCGGCCCTCGGGGCCGCCCGGGCGACGGACTGCCCGAACGGACGGCGTGAGCGGCGGGGCGAGAGCCCCGCCGTTCCCGTATGCGGGGATCGGACCGCGCGGCGGAGCCGCCGATCCCGGCCGCTCCGCCCCGGTCAGGCCGCTTCCTTGCGGGTGACGACGAGCGCCCAGATCGTCGCCGGGATCCATCCGATGATCGTCAGGTGGAGGATGATGCAGAGGATGCCCTGGAACACCTTTCCGCGCAGGAACATGGCGAGCCACGGCGCGAGAAAGCAGATGAGGATCATGATCATGGGGGCAACGGGTCTCCGCGTTCGTGAGCGAACACGGATCGCGGCGGCTGGTTCCGGACGGCCGAGCTTCCGCCGCGGCCCGGCCTAGGCGTCGGACCGCGCGCTCAGATAAGCCCTGAGACGCGAGGCCCGACCGGAGCCGTCGATGCACTCGATCCCGCCGCCCGTGTTGAGCGTGTGGAGGCAGCTGCCGGGCCAGGCCGGGCCGGGCTCGATCCGGTCGAGGATGGTCTGGGCGAACCCCTCCGGGTCGAGCCGGTCGATGCGCGCCAGCGACAGGGCGCGGCCGTAACCGTGGGCGCAATCCTGGACCGGCCGGATCAGGACCCCGTCGCGCGCGACGATCCGGCCCGCGGGCCGGGCGAAGGACGGGTCGACCAGCACGGGATTGGCCGGATGCGGCGCGTACGGCCCCCGGAAGTCGGGCGCGGACCAGAGATACAGCGCGTCGTGGTGGCAGCCCGATCCGGGCGGGGCGCCGACGGGCACGTCCCGGACGGTGGCGAACATCCACCAGCGGCCGCCGTGCTCGAGGAGCGTCGCGTCGCTCGCGACCACGCCGGAGAGGAGCGTCGCCTCCTTCACCCAGCCGCCCGGATAGCGGGTCGCCCGGTAGAGATCGACCGTGCCGGCCGCGGAACTCTCCGGCACCATCCAGACGGAGCCCGCGCGCGCGAACACGAACGGGTAGGAGAGGTGGTGCGGCTCCTCCAACACCGGGACGGGCGGCCCCTCGGGTCCGTCCGGCCCGAAGCGGACCGCCGAGATGATCGCCTTACCGGTCGCGTGCGGGAACTCCTCCACGAAGACGTGGGTCGTCCCGTCGACCGCGAGGGGGAACGGGTCGGCGTAGAAGCGCCGCCCGTCGTCGGGCAGCACCTGCCAGCCCTCCGCGGGATGGCGGCCCAGCGCGACGAGGTCCGGCCCGCGGAGGGTCCGCCACCCGGTGCGCCAGTGTGGGGCGTGGTAGCACAGCCTGTACAGGCGGCCGACGAGGCTCCGGGCGACGAGCCGTGCCGGCCGGGACGCCAGGATCCGCGCCCGACGAGCGGGCGCGGCCGCAGCCGCGGCGGGCGTCGCCGCGAAGGCGCGGCCGTCCGACCGGGCCCGCAGGGCGGCGGCGACGAGCGTCGCCGTGCGCGACAGGGCATCCTCGAACGAGACGGCGATGGAACCCCGGTAGTCCGAGCCGAGGCGACCCGCGGCGACGACGGTGCCGCCTTCGAGGAGGTCGAGCTGCGGGACCCGGCCGGCGAGCAGGCTCGCGAGCAGGCCGGTCTCGCCGAGGCCGCCGTCGTAGGCCACGCGCCAGACCGGGCAGGAGGCGGCCGCGTCGCCGCACAGGTCGAGCACAAGGTCCGGGGTCGCGGGACAGGTCCAGGCCGCGAGATCGGCGGGCGGCACGGGCCGCGACCCGTTCGGCGCCAGCCGGAAGATCAGGGCCTCCAGGCGGAACAGCAGGTCGGCCTGTGCCGGCCACTCCTCCGGACCGGGCGCGGCGTCGACGCTCACCGCCGCGATGCCCGGCAGGCCGGACAGCCGGTCCAGCAGCGCGACGTGCCAGCGCCGCGGGTTCGCGCCGTCGAGGCGAACTCTCACATGCATGGCGCCCCGGTTCCCATCGCGCGGTCGTCGCGACGACGACTTTCGGGTCCATCTATTTCCCCGCTGGTAACAGGAGTCATAACTTCGGATCGAGGCCCGGGACGCGCGGGTGATCGGACCCTCGATCGGGATCCGCGGGATGAAAACCTGTCTCGCGGCGGCGGGGGCGTTCCGGCACCTTGCCGGGTCGCCCAGGCCGGTGTCGGGATCCCGCGGGAGCGATCGGGATCGCCGCCGCGCCGACCGGCACCGGGTGTGGCGTGCCCGTCACACCCGGTGCCAACCCGACATTTCGATGCAACCAAAACGCTGCCGCGTTGTTGTCGCGCTCACCCGCGTAATGCGCGCTGTATTTCCGCGCTTCGTCGCGTCTTGAAGGATGCTTTACTCTGGCATTTCGGGCCTTCGACAGGCGGTGTGACCTCAAAACTACAGCCATTTCCCCCGGTGATCGGTAGCCACACCGCCAGATCACACATCCGGGGAACCGACATGACCAAGCTCCTGGCCTCGCTGGCCGCCTTCACGGCCCTCACCGCCGCCGCCTCGGCCGCCGACCTGCCGCGCCGCGCCGCCCCGCCGCCGGTGTTCACCCCCGTCCCGGTCTTCACCTGGACCGGCGCCTACTTCGGTATCAACGCCGGCTACGCCTTCGACGCCAGCGACCGCAACACCGGCAACACCTTCGCCGTCCCCTTCCCCTACGCCGCCCCCGGCACCGTCGCCTCCTTCCGCAACCGCAGCCAGGACGGCTTCTCCGGCGGTGGCCAGATCGGCTACAACTGGCAGATCACCCCCGGCTCCGGCCTCGTGATCGGTGTCGAGGCCGACGCCCAGTACCTCGACTTCGGCCGTAACCGGAACAACGCCTTCGTCTCCGGCGCGCTGGCCCCCGGCTACTACGTCACCGACCCGCGCGGCCTCTCCAGCCTCGACTTCTTCGGCACCGTCCGCGGCCGCCTCGGCTACGCCTTCGACCGCACCCTCGTGTACGGCACCGGCGGCTTCGCCTACGGCTCCGGCAGCGCCGACCGCTCCTTCGGCGGCTACGCCGGCAACGACAGCTTCCGCACCGGCTGGGCCGTCGGCGGCGGCATCGAGTACGCCCTGCCCACCGACTCGTTCCTGAACTTCTTCCGCTCCTCGGCCGTGACGCTCAAGGTCGAAGGCCTGTACGTCAACCTCGACCGCAACACCCGCAACCAGGGCGCGTTCGTCATCAACGCCGCCAACAACTTCCCGGTCGTCTACAGCGGCATCGGTCGCCGCTCCGACGAGTTCGCCGTCGTCCGCGCCGGCCTGAACTACAAGTTCGGCTCCTACTGAGATCGACCAGCGACGGTCGGGGTGCGACGCTCGCACCCCGACCGTCGCACCCGACCCGAAACGCGAAGGGGCCGCTTCCCACAGGAGGCGGCCCCTTCGCCGTTCGGGCGGGCCGAACGCGGCCCGCCGTCCTCGCGAGCGCGGCGGCGCGGAAGCTCGACGGCCGGCCGACGATGCGGCCGGCTCGGGATCGAGCCTCAGCCGATCGCCCAGAAGAGCGGCAGGGCGCCCGCCAGGAACAGCGCGGAGGAGATGAGCACGGCGACGCGCTCGCGATGGCGGAGGATGAGGGCGTGGGGCTGGGCGAACATGGGATGGCGGAGCTGAGGGAGCCGGATCGGAGGTGCGCGGTCACGCTGGCATCCGAACCTTGACGGATCGGGGGCAGGTCGCGTCATCCACAGGCGGTCGTCGGCGGGTGTCGCGGCCGTGCCACAGAGGCCGGCGGCAGGGCCGCCGCTCGGCGCTCCGCACCGGTACCGCGACGGGCGTCCGGGCGTTCGGGCCGTCGCCGGATCGCCGGGGCGTCGCGGCGCGCCTCAGGCGACGGCCGAGTCGGGGCGGCCGGGCGGCACGAACGTTTCGGACGCGTCGATCTGCGCGGCGAACCGCTCGATCGGCTGCGGACTGCTGATCAGGTAGCCCTGGACCTCGTCGCAGGCCTCCGCGGCCAGGAAGCGCATCTGCGCCTCCGTCTCGACGCCCTCCGCCACGACGCTCATCCCGAGGCTGCGGCCGAGCCCCAGAACCGCCCGCACGATCACCGTCGCCTGCGGACTGACCTCGACATGGCCCACGAAGGACCGGTCGATCTTGATCTTGTCGAAGGGGAAGGCCTGCAGCGTCGCGAGGGACGAGTAGCCGGTGCCGAAATCGTCCATCGCGATGGACACGCCGAAGGCCTTCAGCCGGCGCAGGATGCCGAGCGCCCGCGCCATGTCGTTGATGATCAGGGTCTCGGTGATCTCGAGTTCGAGCCGCGTCGGCGCGAGGCCCGTCTCGGTCAGGATGGCCAGCACGCGCTCGGGCAGATCCGCCTGTTGGAACTGGCGCGGCGACAGGTTCACCGCCACCTTCAGCGGGTGCGCCCAGCGGGCCGCCTCGCGGCAGGCGGCCCGGAGCACCCACTCGCCGAGCGGCAGGATCAGCCCGCTCTCCTCCGCCAGGGGGATGAAGGCGTTCGGCGGCACGAGGCCGCGGGTCGGATGCTCCCAGCGCACGAGCGCCTCGAACCCGAGAAGCCGGCCGGTGGCGGTGCTCACCTGCGGTTGATAGTGCAGGATGAGCTCGTCGCCCTCGATCGCCTGGCGCAGGTCGCGCTCCAGATCGCGCCGGGCCGCCTCGGCCGCGTCCATCGCGGGCTCGAACACCCGGTGGGTGTTCCGCCCCTCGGTCTTCGCCCGGTACAGGGCGAGGTCGGCGCGGCGGACCAGCGTCTCGCTGTCGAAGCCGTGGCCGGGTGCCCGGGCGATGCCGACGCTCAGGCCCACCTTCAGCCGCCGCTTGCCGAAGGGGATCGGCGCCTGGACGGCCGCGATCAGGCGCGCCGCCAGGGCCTCCGCGCGGGCAGGGTCGTCCGCATCGGCCACCAGCACGGCGAACTCGTCGCCGCTGAAGCGCGCCACCATGTCGTCGGCCCGCAGCACCGCGCGGATGCGATGGGCCACCGCCCGGAGCAGGAAGTCCCCGGCCGCGTGGCCGAGGCTGTCGTTGACGGCCTTGAAGCGGTCGAGGTCGAGGCACAGCACCGCGCAGGTGCCGCCGTTCAGATGCAGGTCGGCGAGCCGGATCTCGAGCCGCTCGTAGAACAGGGCGCGGTTGGGCAGGTCGGTGAGGCCGTCGTGGCGCGCCATGTGGGCGACCTGCCCCTCGGCGGCCTTGCGGGCGCTGATGTCGATCTGGGTGCCGATGAAGCGCACCGCGCGGCCGTCGGCGGCGCGCGCCACCACCTTGCCGCGCGTCATCATCCAGGCCCAGGAGCCGTCCTTGCGGCGCATGCGATGCTCGGACATGTAGGTCGGCGCCCGCCCGCTCAGGTGCTCGATCAGCGCCCGCTCGGCCGCGCCCGCATCCTCCGGGTGGAGCAGGGCCCGCCACGTCCGCGCGTGGCTCGCCAGTTCGCCGGGCTCGTAGCCCAGGACCCCCCACCAGCGGTCGGAGGACCACGCCTCCCCGGTCGTGAGGTCGCAGTCCCAGAGCCCGTCGCTGCCCGCATCCTGCGCCAGGGCGAGGCGGGTCTCGCTGACCTGCAGCGTCTCCTCGGCCCGCTTGCGCGCGGTGATGTCCGTGAAGGTCCGCACCGCACCGCCGTCGGGCAGCGGCACGGTGCGGATCTCCAGCACGGTGCCGTCGGGGCGCTCGCGCTCGTAGGTGTGGGCGCGGCACTCCAGGCCGCCCGCGGCCACCCAGCGCTGCAGGGTCTCGCTCGCCTTCCCGAACTCGCCCCGCGCGATCTGGTATTGCCGCACCGCCTCGAAGGTCGGGCAGGACCGCATCAGGTCCGGCGGCAGGTCGAGCAGCGCGAGGGCGCGGGCATTACAGACCTGAACGACGCCGGCGGCGTCGATCATCATCAGTCCCTGATCCATCGTGTCGAGAACGGTGTCGAGGAGCTTCGCCTTCTCCCGCAGCGCGACCGTCCCACTGTTCATACCCGGGGATCCCAATCGTCCGCCTGGGCGAACATTCTGCTGGACGGTGCGAGGTCCCACCGGCGCGGACGGTACCATCGGGGAGCTTTCCGGATTCTTTCCGGAGGCCCGCTTTCAATCGCTGCGTGCACTTCCGGGCGGCGGACCGCGACGAGGCCGGGGCGCGGATTCCCGAGGCGCCGTCCCGGGCCTTGCCGGGCCGCCCGCGGAGCCCTCTGATAGGCGGCGCGCAGCGGGGACCGGGCCATGGCCGTGAGGCGGATCGTCACCAACATCCGGACCACGCAGGTCGAGGCGGCGCGGTCCTTCTACGCGGAGGTGCTCGGCCTGGAGGTGGTCATGGATCACGGCTGGATCCTGACCTTCGCGGCCCCCGGGATGTCGGCGACGCCCCAGATCAGCGTGGCCAGCGCGGGCGGCTCGGGCACGCCGGTTCCCGACATCTCGGTCGAGGTCGACGACCTGGCGGAGGTCCTCGCCCGCGTGAGGCGGGCCGGCCTGCCCGTGCTGTACGGCCCGGCCCGGGAGCCCTGGGGCGTGGAGCGGTTCTACGTCCGCGACCCGTTCGACCGGCTGGTCAACATCGTCGCCCATCTGGCGTGAGGCCGCGCGCGAGGCCCTCCGTGAGGCCGGGCCGGCCGCTCACTCGGCCTCGTCCCGGACCAGGGAGATGCAGGTCCGCACCATCTCCTCGAGCCGCAGGTCCTTGGTGTCCCCGATATTGGCGGTCTCCTCCAGACAGCGCATGAAGTACGCCGCGTCCAGCTTGGGCGACAGCGTGTGGAAGGCCCGGCCCATCCGGGTCGAGAAATCGATCTTGTCGGTCGCGCTCGCCCGCGGCCACAGCGAGGCCTTGTCGTCCACGGTCAGGCGGGCGGCCTTCGCCGGCAAAGTCGCGCAGGCCAGAGTCACTAAGACGATTATAAGCTTGGTCTGCATTGTAAATCTCCGATCCAGCGGCATAGAACTGCGCGACTCTTCGCAGCGGTGACGGTCGACGGACGCGCTGCTCCTGCGACTGGATGGGAGAAGCGATGCGCGCGATCCGTCTTTCCGGCCCGATCTCGGCCGGCCTCCTGGGTCTTCTGACGGCCCAGGCCCACGCTCAGGCGCAGCCCTCCGCGCATCCCATCCCGCAACACCCGATCCAGCCCCAGGGACAGCCCCCAATGCAGGCGCAGGACCCGGCGTCCGCCGATCCGCGGCGCAATCAGGCGGCGAAGCTCGCGGGGCTCGCCGGTTTCGTGAACCTCGAATGTCCCGGCCTGCGCAGCGATCCGGCGCGCCTCAAGCAGACCGTCGAGGCCCTGGGCGTCGACGCGGCGAGCCTGGAGACCGGCGACCTGCACCTGACCGCGACCCGCTACATCGCGGCCTACCAGAAGGACGTCGCGGCCAATTGCCGGAAGGCCGAGGCGACGTTCGGGCCGCAGGGATCGATCGTTCCCGGCCTGATCGTGCCGCGGTAGCCCCGGCCTGCTGACGGCGGTCGTCGTCACACCGGGCGCCCGTCCCGCGACAGGGCGATGCGCAGGAGGTCGGCTAGGCTGCCGGCGCCGAGCTTCTGCTTCATGCCCGAGACGACGGCCGACACGCTCCGGTGGCTCATCGACAGGCTGTCGGCGATGGCCTCGTTGGACTTGCCCGCCCCCAGCAGCGACAGCACCTGAACCTCCCGCGCGGTCAGGCGTGCCAGGGGCGATTCCAGGAGCCCGGCATTCAGCATGGCGATCTTGGTCGCGACCTCGTGCGGCAGGTAGCTGTGCCCGGCCGACACGGTCGCCAGCGCCTCGTGGAAGCGCGTCACCGCCGTGTCCTTCAGGACGAAGCCGTGCGCCCCGCCCTCGATGGCCCGGGCGACGATCACCGGATCGTCGTGCATGCTGAAGGCGAGGATCCGGGTCGCCGGCTCGAGGGCCCGCACCCGGCGGATCAGCGACAGGCCCGACAGCCCCTGGTCGCGGAAGCCCAGGTCGGTCACCACCAGCCCGGGCCGGTGGCGGTGGAAGGTGCGGTAGCCCGACACCACGTCCGCGGCCTCGTGGACCGCCCGGACGCCGGCATCCTCGGCGAGATGGCGGAAGCCGCGCCGCACGACCGGGTGGTCGTCGACGATCAGCACCGCGTCGAGAACCCGCGGGCCGTCCCGCCCCGCCGGACGGTCGGCCGAGGCCCGGGCGGCGCTCACGGCGTCCCCTCGCCGACCGGGTGCGGGCCGGCGAGGCGCGCCAGCGCGGCCGCGTGGTCGGCCCCCTGCATCCGGGCGTTGTAGTAGTGCTGGCACATCTCGCCGTAGAGGCTCTTGCGGCGGCCGCGCTCCGCCGCGATGCCGCCGAGACCGTCGAGGATCGCGCCGTAGCCCTCGCCGATGCCGGCCTCGGCCAGCATCTGGCCGAGCTGGACGGTGCGGTTGGCGATCATGCGCGGGTCCTCGATGAAGCCGTCGCGGGCTCCGGCCAGCGCCGTCGCCATCGCGCGCACGCGGGGATCGTCGGCCGGCAGGGCCTTGCCGGCCTCGCGGCCCGCGAGCCAGCGGGCCGGGTCGGTCCCGTCGGTCGGCGCGAGCCAAGCCGGCAGGGTGCCCTCGGCGGTGGTGGCCACCACCGCGCCGGCCTCGTCGGCGCGCGCGTCGGCGCGCTCGTCCGCCCCGCGGTCGCAGGCGCCGAGGGCCAGCAGGACCAGCCCGGACGCGATCCCGATGCGGCCGGCACGGCTCATCGCGCGGGCTCCCCCGCCAGGACCGTGCGCGGGCCCTCCGCCACCTTGATGCGCGCCGTCTCGCGCCACGTGGCGAGATCGATCACCGAGACGTCGTCCGAGAACCAGTTCGCCACGTAGGCAAGCGGACCGACCACCGCGATACCCTCGGGATAGGGGCCCACCGCCACGGTGGCGACGATCTCGAGCCGGGCCGCGTCGATCACCGTCACGGCGGCGGCGTGCTGGTTGGTGACCAAGATGCGGCTGCCGTCCCCGGTGACCGCCACGCCGTAGGGCATCCGGCCGGCCGGAACCGTGGCGCGGGCCCGCAGCGTCGCCGTGTCGATCACCGTGAGGTCGCCGCTGCGCACGTTGGCGACGTAGAGGCTCGCCTCGTCCGGCGCGAGCGCCAGGGCGAAGGGCGCCTCGCCGGTCGGGACCACGGCCACGCGGGCCATCGTCCCGGTGTCGATCACGCTGACCTGACGGCTCTCGCGGTCGGCGACGTAGAGCCGTCCGCGCCGGTCGAGGACGAGGTGGGCCGGGTCGCGGCCCACCGCCGCGGCGCCCTCGACGGCGCCGGTCGCCGCGGAGATCCGCAGGACGCGGTCGCCCGACCAGTCGCCGACGTACAGGTGGTCCCCGTCCGGGCTCGCCGCGAGGCCGAAGGCCTGGCCGGGGACGGGCAGGCGGCGGGGCAGCGCGCCGGGCGCGACGACGGTGACGGCGCGCCCGTCCGGGTGGGTCAGATAGAGGCGGCCGGCCCGGTCGGTCGCCGCCGTCACCGGCGCTGGTCCGAGCGGGATCCGCCCGGCCACTTTCCCGGCCTCGATCCGCGCCAGCTCGGCCCCCTGCTGGCTGACGACCCAGACCGAGTCGCCGGCCGCGGACGCGTCACTGGTCCCAGCGCCGGTCCCGGCCGCGACCGCGACCGCGAGCGTCGCGATCAGCCACAGGTGGCGCATGCGGGGCCTCAATGGGTCGTCCGGCCCTCGACGGCCGCCTTCAGGCCCTTGAGCCCGTCCGCGAAGTAGCGGTTCATCGCCGCGCGCCCGGCCTCGTCGCTGAGGTTCTCCGGCGGCTCGTTGCCGGTGTCGCCCCGGTAGAAGCGGCCGATCCACGACACCTTGGAGCCGGTCCCGTCCGGGGTCACGGTGAGCGTCGCCGAGTAGGACGAGACCGGGAGCGCCTTCAGGTCCGGGTCGGACATCCGGTACGAGTAGGTCCGGCCGTCAGCCAGCCACTCGTCCAGCCCCTCGACCAGGGTGCCGCCGGCCTTGAGGGTCACCCGGCGGGTCGTGCCCTCGACGTTGCCGCCACTGGCCTCGGCCTTGGCCACGTCCGGGTGCCAGCGCCCGATGCCGCCGAAATCGCCCACCACCTTCCAGACCGCCTCCGGGGGCGCCTGGATGGTGATCGACTGGTCGATCTTCTGCGGCGTCGGCCCGTGGGCCAGCGCCGCGCCGGCGAGGCCGACGACGGCGAGGGCCGGGGTGAGGGCCGGAAAGAGGGCGAGGGGCATCCGCATGGTCAGGTCCTGATCGCTCCGGTTGGAGCAGGGGTTGGAGCAGGGGTTGGAGCAGGGGTTGGAGCAGGGATTGGAGCAGAGTGGCCCGCGCGCCCGCGGAGCGCGCGAAGGGCGCGGGCGAGGGGCCCCGCCAGGAGGGCCAGGAGCGTCAGAGCCAGGGCCGCCGCCAGGAGGGCGGGCCGCGGGTCGAGGCGGCCGGGCAGCGGGCGCGGCGTCGCCGCGGCGCGCAGAGGGGCGGCGAGACCGCCCGGGCCGTCGAGATGGACGTAGCCGAGGCCGGTCTCGGCGGCGAGGCGCTTCAGGTAGGGCTCGCGGACCGACGAGAGGTGCTCGGTGCCGTGGGCGGCCTGGGCCCCGAAGGGGGCATTGCGCGGGTTGTAGCCCTCGCGGGATTCCGCGTCGGCCGGGGGCGGCCCGGAGCGGTTCTCCTGCTGGACGTCGCTCTCGCCGAGGAAGCCCGTCTCGCGCCCGCGATCGTCGAAGCGGGGGATCGGCGACAGGCCGTAGCCGCCCGCGCCGACGATCAGCCCGCGCACCGCGCCGGGCCTGCCGTCGAAGGTCGGGCCGCCGGAGGCGGGCAGCGGCGGCGTCTCCTGGCCGTCGGTGAGGAACAGGAGGTCGGCGTCGATCTCCCCCGCCATGGCGATCGACCGGAACAGGCCGGCCGCGATGCGGCTGTCCCCCTCCCAGGCCATGCGCGGGTCGAGGGCCGCGATGGCGCCGTCCAGCGGCGCGAAGTCGGCGCAGACCTCGACCGGCGTGAACAGCAGGAACGGCCGCCGGTCGGTGAACAGGCCGAGCGCCACCCGCGAGCCGCAGGGGAGGTCGGGCAGCGTCGCCCGCAGCGCCGCCTTGATGGTCTCGAGCCGGCTCACCGACCCGCCGGCGGCGGGATAGTCGCGCACCGCCATGCTGCCGGTGATGTCGACCACCGCCAGCACCGACACGCCGGTGCGGGTGACCGGGATCGGCGGGGCGACCAGGGCCGCCAGCGCCAGCGCGAGGGCGGCCGCCAGGGCGCGGAACCGCCCGTCGCGCAGGTTGCGGGCGACGAGGGTGGGCAGGACCGAGGGCAGGACGGGGGGAAGGGCGCGCCGCGGGCTCACGGGCCGCCCCGCGGCTGGCCGGGGATGTCGGTCCAGATCTTCTTCGGCTCGGCGCGCAGCTCGTCCCCGGTCTTGCGGTCGAATTCCGGGTAGTCGCGCACGAGGCGCGAGGCGACGTCGAGGTTGTACTTGGCGTCCCAGAACTCGGGCCGGGCCTGGAGGGCGCGGCGGTAATCCTGCCGCGCCAGCGTCACCTGGGGCGCGGCCTTGTCGAGGTCGCCCCGGCCGATCAGCGCGAAGGCCTGCCGCATCCGCGCGTTGCCGATGACGTACCGCGCCCGGGCCGCCTCCCGCACCGCGCCGGCGCGGTCGAGGGCGTCGAGGAGGGGCTCGGTCTCGCCGAGACGGTCCCTGGCGGCGAGGAATCCGATCCGCGCCGCCAGGAGGGCCGGCCGCGCATCCGGCTCGACCGGCCGGTCGCGGCCCGCCTCCAGGGCGGCGATCCGGTCGTCGTCGCGCGCGGCGCTCCAGCCCGAGACCGCGAACCACAGGGCGGCGGCCGCGAGGACCAGCGGCAGCGCGACCAGCAGGGCCGGCCGGACCCGGCGCCACGCTGCGGCCAAGCCGAGGCGGGGGCGGGCGGTGCGGCGCGGGGCCGGGCCGTCGAGGAGGGCGCCGGCGCTCATGCCGCCCTCCGCGCCGCCGCGCCCGCGGTCTCGGTCGCGGCCTCCGTCGCAGTCTCCGCATCCGCCGGTGCCGCCGCGAGGTCCACCTCCGCGAGCTTGGCCAGGACCAGCAGCGCGAGGCCCAGGGCAGCGAGCGCGGCGGCGAGCCCGGTCAGGTCCCGGCGCGGGCGCTCCTCGACGTAGGGGATCGGGTCCCGCTCCAGGGCCTCGATCTGCCGGATGGCGGCGGCCACCGCCTCGGCGCCCTCGGCCTCGAAGGCGCGGTAGGGCACGCCGAGGCTCTTGAAGAACAGGTCGAGATGGCGCTCCGGCGCGGCCTGGGGCGTGTCCTCGCCGGCCGGCCGGTCGGCGATGCCGGGCGATCCCTGGGTGCGCAGGAACAGCCAGTACAGGTTCGGCCGGATCCGCGCGACCGCGGCGCGCAGCTGGTCCTGGATGCGCGGGTCGATCACCGCCGCGCCGTCGGAGACCAGCAGGAGAACCCGCGAGGCGCCGACATCGATTCCGAACTGCGACAGGGCCATGCCGAGGCCCCGGCCGATATTGGTGTAGTCGAGGCCGGGCCGGTCGATGGCGGCGATCGCGGCCCGCACGGCGTCGTGGCGGTCGGTCATCGGCATGACCAGCATCGGCGCGGTGGAGAAGGCCGTCACGGCGAACAGATCGTGCGCCCGGGCGCCGACGAAATCGGCCAGCAGGCGCCGGGAGGCCGCGGCCTTCGATTCCTCGGCGCCGGAGGGCTGCCGGCCCGCGAAGGTCTCGTTCATGCTGCCCGAGCGGTCGATCAGCAGCGAGACCTGCGCGCCGATGCCGAGGCGCTCGATCCGCGCGCCCGTCCGGTAGGGGCCCGCCAGGGCCACGATCAGGCCGGCGATGGCCAGGACGCCGGCGAGCGTCAGCGCCCGGCCGAGCCAGGCCGAGAGGGGGTCGGCCGGGGCGGCGGCGACCGCCGGCACGGAGGTCCGGCGCAGGGCCGAGCGGGCCAGCGGCAGCAGCGCCAGCGGCAGCAGCCACAGGACCCAGGGATCGGTCGCGCCGAGGCGGGCGAGGAGATCGGTCACGGCCTCACGCGCTCCGCTCCGCCGCCGCGAGCCGCGTTAGGAGCGCCTCGGCCTCGGCGCGGGGCCAGGCCGCGCGCGCGGCCGGCAGCCGGCCGCCGAAGAAGGCGAGGCGCGAGGCCTCGAAGAAGCGCGCGAGCCCCGCCGCCTGGCCCCGGAAGGCCCCGTGCCGGCCGAGGAAGGCGCCGAGATCGTCGGCGAGCACCCGCCTCCCGTCGGTCAGGTCGAGGCCCCGGTGCAGGGCCAGCAGCGCCGCCCGGTAGGCCTGATCGGGCCCGGCCCCCGCCCGCTGCCGCCGGAGCGCGCGCAGAGCCGCCGCGAAGGGCCGGCCCCGCCGCTGCCGGAACGGTCCCCAGGCCCGATCGTGCGCCAGCGCCAGCGCGGCGAGGCCCGCGAGGGCGCCGAGACCCGCCGCCGCCGCGACGTCCGGCCCGGGATCGACCCGCCCGCTCCGGCCGTCCGGGCGCAGGTACTCGGCCGGATCCTCGCGCCGCTGCGGCTGCACCTCGCGCAGGGGCGAGACGCCGAGGCTCCAGCCCGGCACCTGGACGGCCGCGGTGGTGCGCCCGGTCGCCGCCTCGCTCGCCAGCGTCAGGGGGAAGCCCGGCACCTCCAGGGTGCGGGCGTCGAGGGCGGCGTAGAAGCTCTGGTAGGTGAGGCTCAGGCGCACCCGCCGGCCGCCGGCCGCCGGGGCCTCCTCGACCGCGACGGCGCGCAGGTCGAGCCAGTAGGTCACCGGACCGGGCCGGGGCAGGGTCGCGCGCTGCAGCCGGAAGTCGGGATCGGCGAGGATCTCCACCTGCGCCTCGATCAGGTCGCCCAGGAAGATCCCGAAGGGCCGGGGGCTGCGCACCTCGACGGAGCGCACCTGCGCGGCGGCCGGGCCGGCCGTCAGGGCGAGCGGCGCGGCCAGGATGCCGGCGCGGAGGCTGGCGAAGAGGCTGGCGGAGAGGCCGGCCGGCAGGAGGGCGGGACCGCGCGCGCCCATGCTCAGGTCGTCATCAGGTGGCGGGTCAGCGCCTGGGCGTCGAAGCGTCCGGCGAGCCGGAAGACCCGGCGCGCGAAGGGCGCGGCGGCGCGCTCCAGGGCGGCGACCCGGTCCCGCTCCCGGGCGATCCAGGCCCGGCGCAGGCTCGGGCGCAGCAGGACCACGCGGCGGCCGCCGCCCTCGAGGTCGTCGAGCTCGACGAGGCCGAAGGCCGGCAGCGCCTCCGCCTCGGCGGGGTCGGCGAGCAGGATCGGCACCGTGTCGTGCGGCGCCAGGGCGGCGAAGACCCGGGCGATCAGGCTCTCCGGCCAGCGGAAGTCGGAGGCGAGGAAGACGAGCTTCGGCCGCCCGGCGAGCCGCCGCGCGGCCTCGAGCATGCCGGCGCAGCCGCGTCCCGCGCGCGGCGCGCCCGCGACCCGCTCGGCCGCGGCGACGGCCGCGCCCCGGTGGCGGGTGGCGGGGAGGGTGAGGTCGTCGCGCAGGGTCTCGTCGCAGCCGATCAGGCCGAACCCGTCGCTGATCCGGGTCGCCGAGACGGCCAGGGCCCGGCAGAGATCGCCCGTGAGCCGCGCCCGGTCGGCCGTGCCGGAAAAGCCCATCGAGGCCGAGAGATCGACCAGGACCCAGGTCTCGACCGCGGTCCGCGCCTCGAAGCGGCGGACATGCACGCCCTCGAACGGGTCGCGCAGCGTCGCGCGCAGGTCGATGCGGCGGGCATCCGGCAGTTGCAGGAACGGCACCTGATCGCGGAACGGGCCGGCGCCGCCGGCGTCGCGCCCCCGGTGGAGGCCGGCCCGGCTGCCGCGCGGCCGCCAGCGCGGCAGGTAGACGATGTCGGCCGTGCGCGGGTCGCTCACGGCGCCGGCACCGTCTCGAACGCGGCCCGGCACAGGGCGGGCACGATCGCGCCGCGCTGCAGCTCGTGGACAGGCTCGAGGAAGACGCGGTGGGCCATCACCTCGGTGAAGACCGCCCGCACGTCCTCCGGCACCAGCCACTCGCGGCCCTCCAGCCACGCCCGCACCCGGGCGGCGCGCACCAGGAAGGCGACGCCGCGCGGCGAGGCGCCGCCCTGCACCAGGGTGGCGGTGTCGAGGCCCGGGAGCCGGATCCCGGCCTGCGCGGGGCGGACCAGCGCGTCCCAGAGGGCCACCACGTAGGCCTCGATCGACGGCTCCGCGCGGACGGCGTGCTGGATCGCGGCCGCGATGCCGCCGATCCGGGCGTGGTCGAGCACGCCCTCGGCGACCGCGCCGACGAGGGCGTCGGTGTCGTGGAAGCGCGGGTCGAAGACCAGGCTCCGGCGCACCGCCGCGTCCCGGGGCGCCTCCAGCCCGATCTCCATCAGGAAGCGGTCGCGGGCCGCGGCCGGGAGCTCGAAGGTCTCCTCCCGCTCGACGCGGTTGCGGTCGGCGAAGACCTGCAGGTTCGGGAACGCGTAGGTGCGGCCGAAGGCCTGGACGCTGCGCTCGGCCATCAGCCGGAGCAGCAGGGCGTGGACCTGCGGCCGCGCCCGGTTGATCTCGTTGAAGAAGAACACCGAGAGATCCTCGGCCCGGGCCAGGACCGGGCCGGGATCGACCCGCGGCCGGCCGTCGGGGCCGAGGTAGGTGTGGTAGATCAGGTCGGTCGGCATCATGTCGACCGTGCCCTCGACGCGCTCGTAGGCCCCGCCCAGCGCCCGGGCCACCGCCCGCAGCAGGGTGGTCTTGCCGACGCCGACATCGCCCTCGAGCATCACGTGGCCGCGGGCGAAGATCGCGATCGTCACGAGGCGGATCGCCCGCTCCTGGCCGACCACCGCCTTGGCGACCTCCGCCTCGAAGCGGGCCGCCGCCGCCCGCCAGTCGGTGAGCATCGTGTCTCCGGAACGGAGGGTGTTCATGAGGCGGTGCCTGCGCGTGTCGATGCGGCGTGCGCTGCCGAGCGTCGCTGTGGGCCGGCGCCGCGGCGCGGGCCGGCCCCAGGACGGTCGGATCGGTCGCGATCAGTTCGAAGAGATCTTGGCGACGTCGTACTCGAACTTGCCGGTCTTCTTGGCGTTCTCGATCCGCTTCCTGTTGCGCTCCTCCATCTGCTTGATGGATTCGGCCTGCTTGCTGACCTCCTTCGGGTCGTGCTTGGGATCGTACTTGGTCCCGGCGACCTTCTCGGGGAAGCCGGGCTTCGGCTGCCAGCAATTGCCCGGCGCCTTGCAGGTCTGACCGTCGTAGGCCAGCGCCGGCACCGCGAAGGCCGCCCCCGCGATCAGCATCGCCGCCGTGATCACTGTGCGCATCGTAGATTCCTCCGTCTCTTCCTGGGGCGGCCGGTCGGGCCGCCGGTTCGCCCCGTCTTGCGCGGGGCGCGACTTGCCGAGAACGGCTAGTCCAGCGGCTTGCACTGGCCGGGCACGTCCTTGGCAAAGGTCTCGCCCTCCTTGAAGGGCTTGTAGGTCTTCTTCTGCTCGTCGGTGAGCCACTCGGCATCCTTCACCGGGCCCGTGTAGAGATGACGGATCCAGGCGATGACCTGCAGCATCTCGTCGGGATTGAGATCCTCGTTGTGCGGTCCCATCATGCCGTTGGCGCCGCCCCAGAGGGTCGCGAACAGGCCGACATCGGTCGTGTTCGCCGGGTAGGTCCAGTAATCGTCGTTGAGGCCGGGCCCGACCTTGCCCTCGCCGAGATGGCCGTGGCAGCCGGAGCACGAGGTCAGGAACAGGCTCTCGCCGTTCCGCAGGCAGGACTTGTCGTCGATGTAGAGGTTCTTCCCGGTCTGGAAGAAGGTCTTGACCGCCTGCGTGTCCCGCCCGCCCGGCTTGCCCTCGGCCGTGTCCATCGCCTCGCCGGTGATGGTGTTGCGGAAGACGATGCCGGTCTGCGGGCCGGACTGGGGCTGCGCGCGGGCCGCGGCGGGCATCGCCACGGCGAGGGTGAGAAGGGCGACGCGGGCCGAACGTACGATGTGCATCTGTTGAGCGGGTCCTGATGTCCTGATCGATGGCCCGGACGCGCCGGGCCGGTCTCGGTGGGGCGGCCTCAGTTCGAGGCGACGACCGGCACACCGTCCTGCTTGAGGATCGCCGCGATGGCGGGCCGGGCCTTCTCGATCCCGGCGTCGAGGGCCTTGCGCAGGGCCTCGTCGTCCTTGCGCACGCCCATCGACTGGTCGAAGACCTGCGGGACCTTGCGGCCGTCGCTGCCGACCGTGTCGGCCGGGACCAGCGTCATGCGCAGGGGCGTCGGGGAATCCTTGACGTAGCGGGCCACGTCCGGGCCGAAGGCGACGCCGACATCGGCCTTGTCGTTGGCGACCTCGCTGACGATGCGGGCCGGGTCGATCTGGGTGTACTGGTTGCGCGGCGAGCGGAAGTTCACCAGCGAGTAGAGGTAGGCCATGTCCTCCTCGTAGCGGCCGATATCCTTGAGCATCGCCTCGCCGGGGGAGCCGAACGGCACCACCATGTGGTCGAGGGTCTTGAGCCGCGGGTCGGACCAGGACTTCACGTCGAGATCCTTGTCGGCGCGGGTGATGAAGACGTAGCCGCTCCGGTAGTACGGCTTGGTGGTCAGCACCCGCGGGTCGTCGCTGTCGAGGCCGACGACCACGTCGCAGGTCCGCTTCTCCAGGCCGTCGCGGACGAGGTAGATCGCGGGCTTCTCGAGCCAGACGAAGATGGGCTTCTTCCCCATCGCCTCGGCGACGGCGACCGCGACGCGGTTCTCGAGCCCGGAGCCGTCCTTCATCGAGAGGGGCGGCTGCTTCTCGGAGGCGCAGATCCGCAGGGTCGCGGGGTCGGCCGGCGGGGCGGCCGGGGCCTTGCCGGGATCCGACTGGATGGCCTGGGCCTCGGATTCCTGGGCCACCACCGGCCCGGCGGCCAGGGTGGCGAGCGTCAGGACGGCGGCGAAGCGGGCCGCCAGGATGCGTGCGCGCGGGCGCGGCATGGACGTTGATCCCTGTTGTCGAAGCGTTTCTTGATGGCGTGTCCGGATGGCGTGTCCGGAGGGACAGGCGGGGCGCCAGAGGGCCCCGCCTGTCGGGATCTGATCCCAGAACCCCGCCGGCCGAGGGGCCGACGGGATGCAGGCGGCGGTTACTGGGGGCCCTTACTTGGCGGCGTGCTGCGCGTACTCGCCGACGTTCGGGTCGTCGTACGGGCTCTTGCCGTCCAGCGAGAACACCATCACGCCGCCGCCCATCTGGGTGTAGTTGGCGAGCTTCTTGAAGGCGCCCACCGCGCCGAGACCGGCGGTCGGGTCGGCGAGGTCGAACACCAGGCCCACGCCCGGCCAGCCGCCGACGCCGTAGTAGATGGCGACGTACTGCGTGCCCTTGTGGGTGTAGGTGATCGGGTAGCCGATGGCGCCCGACGGGAGCTTGAACTTCCAGAGGAGGTCGCCGTTGTCGGAGTCGCGCGCCTTGATGAAGCCGTCCAGCGTCCCGTAGAGGACGAGGTCGCCGGCGGTGGCGGTGGTGCCGCCCCAGACCGCGAAGCGCTCCATCTTCTCCCAGTTGAACTTGCCGGTGATGGCGTTGTAGCTCTTGATCTGGCCGAGGCCCTCGTAGTTCTGCCGGTCACCCTTCGGGCCCGGATACATGTTCAGCGTCGCACCGACGAAGAACTGACCCGCGCGGTAGGGCAGCATGAAGGGCTCCCAATCCATGCAGATGTGGTTGATGCCCATGTAGAAGGCTTGCCGCTTCGGGTCGTAGGAATCGTGGCCCTGGTTGTGGTAGCCCATCGCCGAGGGGCAGATGTCCTTGGCGAGGTGGTCCATCCGGGTGCCGTATTCCGGATCGCGCACCGGCGTGCCGGTCTTCAGATCCACCGACTTGAACACGTTGACGGTGTCGTCGATCTTGTTGGCCGAGACCAGCGTGCCGTCCGTCCGGTCGAGGGTGTAGACGATGCCGTTGCGGTCCGGGTGGGTGAGGAGCTTCCTCATCTTCCCGTCCTTGTCCTTCTGGTCGGACAGCATCATCACGTTGACGCCGGCATAGTCCCACTCGTCGTGGGGCGTCTTCTGGTAGCCGAACTTCGCCTCGCCGGTGTCGGCGTCGCGGCCGAAGATCGTCATCGTCCACTTGTTGTCGCCGGGACGCATGGTCTCGTTCCACGGCGCCGGGTTGCCGGTGCCGAAGTAGATCAGGTTGGTGCCCGGATCGTAGGCGTACCAGCCCCAGTTGGTGCCGCCGCCGATCTTCCAGGCGTCGCCCTCCCAGGTCGAGGTGCCGAGGCCCTTCTGGCCGTAATGGGCGTTGTGGATGTTGAAGTCCTTGGCGAGCAGCAGGTCCTCGTCCGGGCCGGTGGCGTAGGCGCGCCAGACCTGCGCGCCGGTCTTGACATCGTAGGCGGTGAGGTAGCCGCGCACGCCGAGCTCGGCGCCCGAGGAGCCGATGATCACCTTGTCCTTCACCACGTAGGGGGCGATCGTGAGGGTCGAGCCGACCTTGATGTCGGAGTTCTCGACCTTCCACACCGTCTCGCCGGTCTGGGCGTTGAGGGCGGCGACGTTGCCGTCGAGCTGGGTCTTGAGGATCAGCGCCGGGGTCTTGCCGTCGCCGGGCCAGTAGGCGAGGCCGCGGTTCACGAGATCGCAGCAGGCCACCGAGCGCGCGGCCGGGTTCTGCTTGGGCTTGTCCTGCCAGAGGATCTTGCCCGGATCGTCGAGGCCGAGGGCGAAGGTGTTGTTGGGGAACGAGGTGTGGATGTACATGACGCCGTCGACGACGAGCGGCGCGCCCTCGTGGCCGTTGAGCAGGCCGGTGGAGAACGTCCAGGACGGCTTGAGCTGCTTGACGTTGCTCTTGTTGATCTGCGTCAGGTCGCTGTAATTGTTCGAGTCGTAGTTCTTACCGGGCATCACCCAGTTCTCGTCGCTCTTCGATTTCTCGACGAGCTTGTCGTTGGCCTGCGCCACGCCCGCCATGGCGACCGGCGCGAGCGCCATGATCGCCAATGCCGAGACGGAATTCCGGAGCCTGATCATCCTGCGTCTCCTCGCCGGACTGCCACGCCGTTTGGCCTCGCAGTCATCGTGGTGTTGATTCGATGGCGACACGACTTTCACCGACAAATCCGCCTCCAGCGTCGCGATAACCGGGCCATTTCCAGTATTCGCTGAGCTTATGAAAGACTTATTATCGTTGTGCGCCACTTGATTATTCGCACGGCTTGTAATGCGTGTCTTTGCAAAACGAAACATTTCTTTTCGGGATGATTTGGCAACTGAACACCGGAGATCTGGTAAGATCACGGAGACCTTGACCGAGAGCCGACCGCTATCCCAGACAGGTGGGCCAGACAGGTGGGAACGATACGCGGGCGTGCGGGCCCGGAGCCGTCCGCCGACCCGTCCCGGGAGGACGCCATGGGTCATGTCACGGGCTGCGCGGCCCGCTCTCCGGCGCTGGCCGCCTGCTGGGCGGCTCTCGCCCTGGCGCCTGCGGCTCTGGCAACCGCGACCTTGGCGCCTGCGGCCCTGGCGGCCGGGACCGGCGGGGAACGCCGTCTCGCGGCGCTCTACCAGCAGGACGGGCGGCGCGAGCTGACGGGGGCCGACCTGGAGCGCTTTCCCGGCGCGGGCGTCCTGTGGTGCCGGCGCCCGGACGGGATTCCCCAGAAGGCCGCCGCCGCGTGGCTGATCGGGAGCCGGTCCCTCGTGCTGATGAACGCGCACAATTTCCGCAATCGACAACTGGAGGTTACTCGAAACGTCGCCGACTGCTACTTTCAGATAGCAGGTCGGAACTACGCCTTCGTGCCCGAGATCCTGGAACTCGGCGTCGAGCCCGAGGCGCGGCGCCTGCACATCACCGACGACTGGGCGCTGCTGCGCCTCGCCGAGCCGGCCGAGGCGCGGCCGCAGCCGATCCCGGACCCGCCCACCCTTCCGACCGGCGACCTGACGCTCCCGGTGACGATGGTCTCACCGGCCGGGCACGAGAACTACCGGGGGCAGAGCAGCCGGGAATCCTGCGCCGTCCGGCGGATCGATCCGCCGAGCGAGGGCGCGATCCGCCGCGCCCGCCACGATTGCAACGACGGCTACGGCGGATCGGGCTCGGGCCTGTTCGACGCGGAGGGCCATCTCATCGCGATGCAGAGCGCGTCGCTCTCGATGAACCAGCGCCACGCCTTCGACATCGAGTTCCACTACGGCTCGGCCCTGCTGATCGAGGGCCGGCTCCACGAGGCCCTCGAGGCTCAGGCCCGCGCGACCCGGGACCGCTAGGGCGGGCCGCCCCCCGGGTGTCCGCGGCGCCTCCCCGGGAATCCGGTAAGCTCCCGGTAAGCAAGGCGGCGGTTTCCGCCCCGGCGCCGGGGGAAGCGCTCGACGGCGCCGCGGCGGCAAGCCAAAACTTAACGTTGAACCTCGAATCTGGTCCCGCGAGGGAGCCGGTATGCCCGCTGTCGGAACGTTCAGGGTCTGCGCGCCGGGACGGCCGCCGTTCGCGGCGGCCGTGGCAGAGGGCGTGGCCGAGGCGGTCGCGCTGCCATCCGTGCTCGTCACGATGCTGGGCAGCCTGATCGAGGCCTGGCCCCGGCAGATCTACACACAACCCCTGGTGACCACCCGCTTCCTCGGCCAGCGGACCACCTACGTCTGCGATCCCGGTCACATCCGCGGCCTGATGGTCGACCAGGCCGAGGCGCTGGAGCGGGAGCCGTTCATGCTCCGGGCGCTGGCCCCGGCCCTCGGGGCGGGGGTCCTCACCGCGGACGGGGACCACTGGCGGCGTCAGCGCAGGACCGCGACCCCGATGTTCCGCCCGGACCGGGTCCGGAGCTTCGTGCCGGCCATGGCCCGGGCCGCCGCGGCGACGCGGGCGCGCTGGCGCGACGCCGATCCCGCCGGGAGCGAGCGGGACATCCTGCGCGAGATGATGCGCACGACGTTCGACGTCATCGTCGCCACGATGGTGTCGGGCGATCCCCACCTGGAGGTCGGGCCCTTCGGGGCCGCGATGGACGCCTATCTCGGCCAGACCAGCTGGAAGATCGCCCTGGAGATGCTGCGGGCGCCGGCCTGGGTCCCGCATCCGGGGTCCCGGGCCGGGGCGGAGGCGGTGCGCTACCTGCGCGGCGAGGTCGCCCGCACGATCGCGCGCCGCCGGGCCCGCGGCGAGCCCGGCTCCGACCTCCTCGGCCTCCTGCTGCAGGCGCGGGACCCGGAGACCGGCGCGCCGCTCACGGAGGCGAGCCTCGTCGACAACCTGCTGACCTTCGTGTCCGCCGGCCACGAGACCACCGCCCTGGCGCTGGCCTGGACCTTCCGGGTCCTGGCCGAGCACCCGGAGGTGGAGGAGCGCGTCGTCGCCGAGATGGCGCGCCTCGGCGCCGATCCCGAGTCCGATCCCGGTTCCGTGGACCGGCTCCCCTACACGCGTCAGGTGCTCCTCGAGGTGATGCGCCTCTATCCGCCGGCCCCGCTGATCGTGCGGCGGACGCGGGCCCCGGTCCGGCTCGGGGACACGGTCGTGCCGGCCGGGCAGTCGGTCCACGTGCCGGTCTACGCCCTGCACCGGCACGCGCTGCTCTGGGACAGGCCGGAGGCGTTCGACCCGGGCCGCTTCGCGCCGGAGCGGGCCGCCGCGCGCGACCGCTACGCCTACCTGCCGTTCGGCGCCGGCCCGCGGGTCTGCATCGGCATGGGCCTCGCCCTGACCGAGTGCCTCGTCGTCCTGGCGACGCTGCTGCCCGCCTTCCGCCTCCGGCCGGTGACGGCGGAGATGCCGGCGGCGCAGTTCCGCGTGACCCTGCGGCCCAGGGGCGGCCTGACCATGAGGGTCGCGCCCCGCCACGGGACCGGGCAGGGGGCCGGGCACGGGGCCGAGCAGGGGGCGGCCCATGCCGCCTGAGATGTCGCCCGAGGTGTCGCCCGAGATCTCCGCGGGCGCGACCGGGCCGGGCGCGCGGCGGGGGACCTGGCCGGACCGCCGGCCGGGATCGCTGCTCGGCCGCCTCTTCGGTCCCGACGCCGACGACGCGCTGCCGAGCCGCTACCGCCTGCAGGTGCGGGCGGGGCTCCTCGACGAGACGCTGAAGCTCGCCACCTACTCGGCGGTGACGCACCTGATCATCGCGCTGGCCGTCGCGTACTTCTTCTGGGGTTCGGCCTCACACACCTACCTCCTCGGCCTGCTCGCCGTGGTCGCGGTGCTGATCACGGCGGCGACCTACGCGACCTGGCTCTACTGGCGCACCCACGGCGACACCGCCTCGGCGCACACCGTCCGGTGGGGCTGCCGGATCTCCGCCGGCCTCGCCTTCGCCCTGGGCCTCGCCTGGGCGACCCTGCCGGTCGTGCTGTTCGCCCCCTCCGGCGGCGACGCGCGGCTGCTCGTCGTCGCCATCGTGGCCGGCCTGATCTCGGACGCCTACGTGGTCGGCCCGCTCCTATCGGTCTCGTACCTGTTCGCGGTCCCGGTCATCGTCGGCAGCTTCGTCGGGCTGGCCCGGTCCGGGGAGCCGGTCGCGCTCAGCATCGGCTTCCTGCTCGCCGTCTACGCGATCTTCGTGGTGACGAGCGTGAGCCGCATGAGCCGCCTGTCGCGCCAGCGCATCCTCGACCGCGTGCGGGTCGAGGACCAGAGCGAGACGATTGGGCTGCTGCTCAACGCCTTCGAGGCGAATGCCAGCGACTGGCTGTGGGAGACGGACGGGACCGGACGGTTCCAGCACGTCTCCACTCGGATGGCGGACGTGCTGGCCTGCCCGGTGCAGAGCCTCCAGCACGCCTCGTTCCCGGCGCTGCTCGCCGGCCGGGCGGAGGCGCCCCCCGAGGCCGACCAGAGCGCCGACCTCGTGGACCGTCTCCGGCGGGGCGTCGCCTTCCACCAGCACCTGATCGCCGTCGACACGCCGGCCGGCCGGCGCTGGCTCCGGCTGAGCGGCAAGCCGTTCCTCGACCAGAAGGGGCGCTTCGCGGGGTTCCGGGGCGTCGGCTCCGACGTGACCGAGGCCCGCCGGGCGGAGGCGCACATCGCCTATCTGGCCACCCGGGACCCGATGACCGGCCTGTCGAACCGGGTCATGTTCCACGACGTCGCGTCCGAGGCCTGCGCGGCCGCCGCGCAGAACGCGCCGCAGAACGCGCAACCGGCCCCGGACACGACGGTCAGCCTGCTCTACCTCGACCTCGACGGCTTCAAGACCGTCAACGACAGCATCGGCCACGCCGCGGGCGACGCCCTGCTGGGGCAGGTCGCCGATCGCCTGCGCGCCCTGCTCCCGGCCGACGCGCAGGCGTTCCGTCTCGGGGGCGACGAGTTCGCGATCCTGCAGCGCGGCCGGGACGGCGCGGCCGCGCAGGCCCTGGCCGAGGCCACGATCGCGACCCTGCGCGAGCCCTACCTCATCGACGGCGTCCGGGCGGAGATCGGCGTCAGCGTCGGGATCGCCTGCGCCCCCGCGGACGCGACCGAGCCCGAGGACCTGCTCCGGAAGGCGGATCTCGCGCTCTACAGCGCCAAGCAGGGCGGCAAGGGGCGCTGGCGGGGCTTCGACCGCGACCTGGACGTGCGCGTCCAGCGCCGGCACGAACTCGACGAGGCGATGCGCCAGGCCCTCGCCGACGGCGAGATGGCGCTGCACTACCAGCCTTTGGTCAGCCTGCAGGACGGCCAAGTGGTCGGCTGCGAGGCGCTGCTCCGCTGGACCCGGCCCGGTCTCGGCCCCGTCTCGCCCGCCGAGCTGATCCCGATCGCCGAGGGAACGGGCTTCATCCTCGCGATCGGGCGCTGGGCCCTGCGGCGGGCCTGCGCGGAGGCGCTGACCTGGCCGGTGCGCCTGCGCGTCGCCGTCAACATCTCGTCGGTCCATTTCCGCCGGCCCGACTTCTTCGCCGACGTCGCGGCGGTGCTGGGCGAGACCGGCCTCGCGGCGGACCGCCTGGAGATCGAGATCACCGAGTCGATCTTCCTGGCCAACACGCCGCACGTGCTGGACAATCTCCGCTCCCTGCGGGCGCTCGGCGTGCGGATCGCCCTCGACGATTTCGGGACGGGCTACTCCTCGCTGAGCTACCTGACGCAGTTCCCGGTCGACAAGATCAAGATCGACCGCGCCTTCGTGCGCGACCTGAGCAGCCGCCCCGAATGCCTGACGGTGATCGAGGCGATCATGGTCATCGCCCGCGACCTGCGCATCGACGTCACCGTGGAGGGCGTCGAGACCGAGCAGCAGGCCGAGCTGCTCCGGCTGCGGCGCTGCAACAGCGCGCAGGGCTTCCTGTACAGCCCGGCCCGGCCGCCCGAGGAGATCCCCGGCCTGATCGAGAGCCTGCCCCGGCGGGCGCTCCCGACCGAGCGGGCGGTCCGCGCGGTCGCCTGAGGGCGGGCGAACCCGGATCCGGGTTGCCACGCGGGCCGGAACGGCTCTAGCGGGAGACGACCACGCGGAACCGGGACACAGGCGCGCCATGCCCAAGGTCGTCATCAGCGAGTTCATGGACGAGGCCGCGATCGCGGCCGAGCTCGCCGGCCTCGACGTGCAGTACGATCCGGGTCTCGTCGACCGGCCCGGGGACCTCGCCGCCGCCGTGGCCCGGGCCGACGCCCTGATCGTGCGCAACCGGACCCAGGTCCGCGGCCCCCTGCTCGACGCCGCCCGCGACCTCAAGGTCGTCGGCCGCCTCGGCGTCGGCCTCGACAACATCGACGTCCCGGCCTGCCGGGACCGGGGCATCGCGGTCTACCCGGCCACCGGCGCCAACGACGGCGCGGTCGCCGAGTACGTGGTCGCCACCGCGCTGCTGCTCCTGCGCGGCGCCTACGGGGCCACGGCCCGCGTGGCGGCCGGCACGTGGCCGCGCAACGCCCTGATGGGCCGCGAGATCGCCGGCAAGCGCCTCGGCCTCGTCGGCTTCGGGTCGATCGCCCGCGAGACTGCCCGGAGGGCGGCGGCCCTCGGCATGACGGTCGCCGCCCACGACCCCTTCGTGGCCGCGGGCGACCCGGCCTGGAACCCGGCCACCGGCCCCGTGCAGAGCCAGGCGCTCGACGCCCTGATCGCCCAGAGCGACGTGCTCTCGCTGCACGTGCCGCTCACCGATCAGACCCGCGGGTTGATCGACGCGGCGGTGCTGGCCCGGATGCCTGCGGGCGCGATCCTGATCAACGCGGCCCGCGGCGGGGTGGTGGACGAGGCCGCCGTGGCGCAAGCCCTGCGGTCCGGCCATCTCGGCGGCGCGGCGCTGGACGTGTTCGACCGCGAGCCCCTCGACGCGGCGGCGGGCGCCGTCTTCGCGGACGTGCCGAACCTGATCCTCACGCCGCACATCGCCGGGGTGACGCAGGAATCGAACGTGCGCGTCTCCGCCGTCACGGCCCAGGCCGTCCGCCGCCACTTCACGAGGGACTGAACCGGGAGGGCCCGCGCGCGGCTGAACATCGACGGCAACCTGCGCGCCGCGCGGGTCGCCTTCGACGGGCTCGACCGGGAGGCTCAGCGCAGGGCGAGCACCTGGGCAGCGTGCGAGGCGACGGCCTGCACGGCCGGGAGATCGTAGGCGTAGACGCGGCCGGCCAGGATCGCGAGCGCCAGCGTCCAGAACACCGCACCGCCGACGCGCCGCGCCGTGCGGTCGCCGGTCGAGGTGGCCGGGCAGGCGCCGGCGACGCCGTCGGCGACGGGCTCGCCGAACGGATCGAAGGCCGGCGACTGGTTTTCAGAGGCGCTGCGCATGGTGCCGAATGTCGCGCTCGGCAGGTCCGTTCGCAATGGACACGTCTTTCGAATTTCGCTGCGCGCGGAGATGCTTGTTCTCCATTCGATCCCCGCGACAGACAGGTTCTTCTCAGAGGGCCGGTTCGACCGCCGGGAACGCGATATCTTCTTCCCGCCGGGGGCCGGGACCGCCCGCTCCCGGGGCGGTGGGCGTGTGGTAGGCCATGCGCTCGCGGCGCCCCCGCAGGGGCTCGCGACTGACTTCGCGCCACGCCTCGGCCGGCGCCCCCGCGGCCCGCCGCGCGGCCTCCGAGACCAGGATCGGGACGCCGTGGAGCTTGGTCGCCTGCTCGAGGCGGGCGGCGACGTTGACGGCGTCGCCCAGCACGGTGAACTCGTAGCGCGCCTCCTCGCCGATGATCCCGCAGAACACCTCGCCGTAATGGACGCCGACACCGATGCGCACGGCCTGCGCGGGTGCGGCCCTGTCGGTCCAGCGGGCGATCACCGCGACGAGGTCCTGCGCGAAGGCGAGGGCGCGGGCCGCGTCGTCGGGCCGGGGCTCGGGCAGACCGAACACCACCAGGGCGCCGTCGCCGATGAACTTGTCGACCACGCCGCCCCGCAGGCGGGCGAGGCGCGTCACCCGCCGCCGGAAGGCGGACAGGAACTCGGAGAGCCGGTGCGGATCCAGGCTCTCGGCCAGGGTGGTCGAGCCGCGCATGTGTCAGATTATACTATCATGACACCGGCACCGCTCGATCGAGCGCATCACCGCCCGGCTTGGATCAGAGGGATTAAGGCTGTGGGAGCCCCGAGGCGCACCGGTACGGCAGAGGGGAAAGAACCCGAACCCTTGAAACGGCGCCACGCTGATGGCGGCGAAGATTTGGTCACGATCCATGCCAGCCGCGCCAAAAATCGTCGGCATTTCCCGGATGACATCGAGAGTTGATTTGAGGCGCCGATGTTGTTTCTAGCAATAACTTTGATCCCATTGACTCTTCAGTTACTGCACTTTATGACTAGCGTCCAAACTAAATCCGATATTAGACGACGAATACTGGAGCTTTACGTAATAATTGGCGGCCTGTCAGAAAAAGGTCAGTTTTTTGAAGCACTCGTTAAACTTCGGAAAACAATGAAAAACTCAAGGGGATGGTACTTAATATTTTATTCAAGCGTGTCGTTCGCGTGTTTTGTGTCAAAAATTCCAGAACTGATCGTCAAATCAAGAAATGAATTGGAGAAAAACCTTATATTACTATCCGATTTCGTTATCGATACGCATTATAGCGTCACATTTGATCTTGGAATGTCGACAGATGGGCCAAATTTTTTCTACAATGACGATGGGAAAAGTTGTGTCGCGCGAAAGAGCGCCTTGAATTTCGTCGATAGCAAACCCGGCCACAAAGAGAAAATCGCAGCCGCTATTCGGTCCTTCTCCGATGCTCAGATCAAGTGGGTCTTCGCTTTGAGCGAAATAATATCGGACACCTTCACCTTCCTCACCGTTGGGATTGCGATCGTCATATCGATGAGGGTGACGCTATTTGTGCTATCGCGGCTTGCCAACTCGGGACTGTGGCTGGTCATCTCCGTATTTCTATCGCTCGCAGTAGCTCTGCTTTCGCCGTTCATTTTGATCGAACTATCGACGTACATAGCGGTAACTTCGATTGTAACCTTCAGGAGCGGATTGCCGGATTTCTTTGGTATCGACACACCGACAGTTCTCAACCTAGCTATCGCGCACGCGTCCACAATGACGCTCGCTCTACTCAACCCCGAAAGTATATTCGCCGTTGTTTTGCAGAAAGCGCTACCAGACAGTTGGATGGTGGCAACCATTTTCAATAGCCTGATGTCACCTATGACAATATCAATTTCATGGGACCGACTTGGATCTTTCGCTCAGGACCTGATCCGCTTCAACAATTTTGATTTTGAGGCAACTGGCCTAGAAGGAATACGGAACTGGGGCGTCGGCACTGACTTAGCCTTCTCGCTTTCTTATCTGATTTTGTCGTTTATGCTCGCGTCGGCCAATAATAGAGAGTCCGTGCGCGATTATATGTTAGACGAACTCCAGGAAATCGACAGTTCCACCGGCGGGCCGATTTTATCCATTGCTGCCAAAACGAGGATCTTGATGGCGGCAATCCTAGCTCTGTTTGTGAAGAAGAGCTGAAAGCACCACTAGGTCAAACAGATGCAACCCGATGAACGAGGCAAGCCCCGCAGCGGGCATCCCACCTAGCATCCCACCTGCCTTTCAGGTGGGATGGATCTAAGTGCCTACCTCACCTCAGAGAATGCCAGGAAATCACTTCCTAAAGCCGATCAGCGCCAATCATCCCACCTAGACCGGGCTCCTTGCCGAGCCTACAGAGGAGGGGGCACAGCACTGCGCAGAAGTGCCGCAGCGGTGTGCCATTTGAACTTGCGGCTGCTCTGAGGTGCGGGCGCTTGCCCTGCTTTAGCTTAAGCCGCTGATGCTACGATCGGAATTCCCGCCAAATCCCACGAAATCCGATCCAATCCCGCGTCACGCCGCAGTGCCATCCGAACATGCACTTCACAGCATGTCGACGAACACGATGGCGGCCTGCTGGCGGCGGCCGGCCTTCAGGCTCCCGTCGCCGTCGGCGAGCCGCAGGACCAGCTCCTGCGGCAGGAACCGCGACAGCCGGTTGCGCCGGGTCGCCTCCCGCAGGGCCGACACGGCGAACAGCACGAACAGCACTGCCAGGGCCCCGACCATGACCCAGATGGCCAGGGCGATCCGCGACACCGTCGCCTGCCGCCGCTCCATCCGCCGCGCCTCGTGCGCCTCCATGCGGCGCACCCGGTCGCGGATCGCGTCCATCACCTGCTTGCCGCGCCCGTCCGCCACGGAAGCGCGGGCCGCCGCGCCGTCGCCGGCGCGCATGAGGGCGACGCTGGCGCCGAGCTCGTCGAGCTTCCGGCGGATCAACCCGGCCAGGGTGTCGAGGTCACCCCGCTGGTCGGGATCGTCCTGGACGAGGTCGCGCAGGAGATCGAGCTGCTGGTCGACGTTCAGCCGCCCCTCGGTGAAGGGCAGCAGGAAGGCCTCGTCGCCGGTGAGCAGGTAGCCGCGCTGGCCGGTCTCGGCGTCCTGCACCGCCGACAGGACCCGGGCGAGGCGCCCGTCCACCGCCACGGTGTGGCGCACGGCGTCGACGCCGCGCTGCTGGTACACGAAGGCGCCGAGCGCGATGGCGGTCATCACCAGGATCGTGGCGAACCCCACCGTCATCCAGGTCACGGTGCGCGAGCGCAGGGATCGCTGCACCCGCGCCCCCACGCGCGCGCCGACACGCGCCCTGACCGAGGCGGCGTCCGGCGCGGCGTCGCTCCGGTCCGATTCTGTTGCGGTGGCGGGCACGGTGGCGGGCGCGGGCGCTGGGACGGACATGTCAGGCCCCGGCCGCGCCGTGCAGCCGGACGGGCCGCCCGGCCCGCGCGCCGTCCTCGGCCGCCCGCGCCCGGCAATCCGCGATGGTCGCCCGCGCCGTGTCGATCGCGACGGACGCCGCCGACATGGTGCGGGTGTCCGGCTCCCGCTCGCGGGCGTAGCGGACGACGTCCATGGCCAGCGCGTCGACCTCGACGGTGAGCGCCTCGATCGCCGCCGGGTCGCGCAGCGCCCGGGCCTGCCCGGCGATCTCCAGGAGCCGGTCCAGGAGCTCGTCGATGCGCTCGCGGCGCAGGCTGGCGAGGCGCTGCCGGATCCAGGCCAGCACCGAGACGAGGCCGCCCACCAGCGCGCCGAGGAGGTAGAGCGTGTCGCCGTAGCGCTCGATGAAGCCGTGCTGGTCGCGCTCGTAATAGTCGATCGCCCCCGGATGGATCGGGATGCGGGCGCTGGTGGCCGCCACGGTCGTGTCGTAGGCCGGGGCCTGGACGTACTCGGCGGCGTCCGTCGCCAGGGCGGCGGCGCCGCGCTTCTCGAAGAGCTGCTGGGTCACGTCGGCCGCCACGACCCGGCTCAGGGAGGCCCGGGCCATCAGCCGGTACGAGGCGCCCACCGTCTTCACGTCGTCGGCCGGCAGCTTCGGGCGGCCGCCGAACAGGCCGCCCGGGACGGTGACCGCCTGGAGCCGCGGGAAGCGCTCGATCACCGCGCCGTCATCCTCCACGGCGACGAACGCCACCTTGCCGCCGCGGGCGACGCCCTGCACGGCCGAGACCAGGGCCAGCGCCTTCGGCGCCGAGGGCGCGATGATGCTGACGAAGGCGTCGATCCGCCTCTCGCGGAAGGCGCCGGCCACCGCCTCCTGGTCGACCGGGACCAGCAGGACCGTCGAGTCCCGGGCCGGGCCGGCGGCCTCCTCCAGGGTGAGCCCGTAATAGCCGAGGAGGTTCCGGAGCAGCCAGAGATCGGCGTCCCGGTGCGCCGCGATGCCGAGCCGCTTGCCGGCGAGCTTCGGGAAGCTCGTGATCCCGGCCTGCTCGGGCGAGGCGATGACCATCGCTTGGTCGCGCAGGATCGCCAGGGTGAGGCCGTTCGTCGGCAGCAGCACGTCGGGGCGGACCACCGCGAGGTCGGCGCGCCCGTCCTGCAGGGCGGCGGCGCTCTCGCGCACGTCGTCGAAGGACAGGATCTTCAGCCGGACATTCTCGTGCGCGGCCTCGAGCGCGTCCGCGTAGGCCTTGATCAGGCCGGGCTCGGTCCCGTCCCGGGGAGCGACCGCGATGGTGAGCACCGTCGCCTGGAGCAGGTACCACGCCGCGACCCCGCCCGCGCCCAGGAGGGCGGCCCCGGCCAGGAGCAGGGTCTCCCGGCGCAGGATCCAGGCGGGGAGGGTCCACATCGCCCCGGCCACTCAGAACAGCGAGATCAGCACGATGCCGCCGACCATCAGGGCGGCGCCGATCAGGCGCGGCGGGCCGGCCTTGACCCGCTTCATGCCGAACCAGCCGAAATGATCGAGCGCCACCGAGGTCAGGAGGTTGGCGGTGATGAGCAGGCCGTTGAAGGCGCCGGCCCCGACCTTGTCGACGAAGAGCAGTCCGGCGAAGACCGCGACCGCCCCGGTGAGGCCGGCGAGGGGCATCCACCAGCGGACGCCCGCGACGTCGTCGCGGGCCGGCAGCGGCGACGGCCGCAGCAGGAACATCAGCGCGAACACGAACACGACCGGCACGAACGACACCGTCGCGGCGAGCCAGGGATTCTCCAGGGCCCCGCGGAGCTGCGCGTTCCAGACCACGCCGATCGCCATCAGGGCGCCGGCCACGAGGATGAACGGGTAGAGCAGCTTGCCGCCGACCCCCGAGCCGCCGCCGTCGCTCTTGCCGCCCGAGCGCGCGATGAAGGTGACGCCCACCGCCATCAGCAGGCCGCCGAGCCAGGGCATCGGCTTGAAGCCCGCCGCCTGCAGGCCGAACAGGCCGAGCGCGTCCATCGCCAGGGAGGTGAGGATGTTGGCGGTGAGCGTCAGGCCGTTGAACGGCCCGGCGCCGACCTTGTCGATGAAGGCGAGCCCGCCGAACACCGCGACCGCGCCGGCGAGGCCTCCGAGGGGCGCGTACCAGGGCATCTTGCCCAGGGAGTCGAGGCTCGGCAGCGGCGTCGGCATCGTGAGGAACAGGGTCGTGAACACGAAGACGATCGGCAGGAACGACACCGTCGCGGCGAGCCACGGATTGACCATGCGGCCGCGCAGCTGCGCGTTCATGGCGTTGCCGATCGCCTGCAGCGCGCCCGCCACCAGGATGAAGGGATAGAGGAGGGCAGCCGTCACGCGCGCGGACCTTCGGGTTTGCGGGGAAGGGTCAGACGAGGAGCAGGCCGGCGAGCGCCAGCGCGAGGGCCGGCGGCATCACCAGCAGGCCGAGCTTGAGGAAGGTCCAGGCGCCGACATCCTGGCCCTCGCGGCGGATGGCGGTGAGCCAGAGGATCGTCGCGAGCGAACCGGTCACCGACAGGTTCGGCCCGAGATCGACGCCGATCAGGATCGCGCCCGCCACCTTCTCGGGCACGTGGGCGGTCTGGACGGCGGCGCCCGCGATCAGCCCGGCCGGCAGGTTGTTGACGAGGTTGCACAGCACCGCGACGAGGCCGCCCGCTCCCCAGGCGGTGGCCTCCGGGGCGGCGTGGGCGTAGCCCTTGAGGAGGTCCGCCAGCATCGCCAGGACGCCGGTCTTCTCCAGGGCCTCCACCAGGACGAACAGCCCGGCCACCAGCGGCAGCACGCTCCACGACACGTCCTTGGCCACCTCGACGAGGCCGCCGCGCTTGAGCAGCAGCACGACGATCGTGGTGGCGAGCCCGGCCACGAAGGTCGGCAGGCCGAGATCGAGGCCGAGCGCGGAAGCCGCGATCAGCACGCCGCCGGTCGCCACGATGCCGATCCCCGCCACGAGGCCGGTGCGGGAGAGCGGCTGTGCCTCGACGTCGGTGGCGACCTCCTGCCCGCGCAGGGTCTTCGCCTGTGTCAGCCGCAGCACCGCGTAGGTCGTCGCGATGGCCAGCAGCGAGGGCAGGGCGAACAGGCCGAGCCAGCGCACCAGCGGCGGCATGTGCTCGGCGAAGACCACGAGGTTGGCCGGGTTCGAGATCGGCAGCACGAAGCTCGCCGCGTTGGCGATGAAGGCGCAGATGAACAGGTAGGGGAGGGGGTTCTCCACCTTGGCGGCCTTGGTGGCCGCGTAGACGGCGGGTGTCAGCACCACCGCGCAGGCGTCGTTGGACAGGAACACCGTGACGACGGTGCCGACGAGGTACACGAGGGTGAACAGCCGGGTCGCCGAGCCCTTGGCGGCGCGCACGGCGATCGAGGCGAGCCAGTCGAACAGGCCCTCCTTCCGGGCCACCTCCGACATCAGCATCATGCCGACGAGGAACAGGTAGACGTCGGTCCCCTTCAGCACGCCGTCCCAGGCGGTGGCGGGGGCGAGCAGGCCGAGGGCCACGAGGGCGCCGGCCCCGAGCACGGCCCAGATCGCCTCCGGCCACGCGAACGGCCGCAGGATGACGCCGAGGGTCGCGAGGGCGGCGATCGTCCAGGTCGCGATGTTGGGGGTCAGCGTCAGCGCGCCCATCGGTTGCGGTGGTCCTCTGGTGGGGTGGATCGTGCGGCGCGGTGTGCCGCGATTCGGGCGGGACCGGCTACCAGTGCCGGCCGTTGCGGTTCGGCCCGAGCTGGTCGCCCCGGAGCCCCTTCTCGGGCCAGGCCGGCAGGCGGAACGCGTCGCTGCCGGGCCGCTCGTGCGCGGGCGGCGGCACGAAGCTCCGGTCCACGGGCTCGATCACCTCGGTGTCGGTGTGGCCGGTGCCGTCCGCGACCGTGACGGCGAGGCGGCGCGCGCCGTCCCGCCAGGGGATGCGGGCGTGGACCGTCCGGGGGCCGTCCGGCACCATCGGGTGGGCCGGGCCGCCATCGACGCGCAGGTGACAGCGCCACGTGTCCTGCGGCCGGTCCGACAGCACGAGGGCGCGCACCGAGACCGTGCCGTCGGCGGCGTCGAGGGGCGCCGTGGCGAGGCGCCGGTCGGCGGGGCTCGTGACCATCACGAAGGGCAGCGCCCGGTCGAGGGGCTTGAACCGCCAGCTCGCGACCGGCCCGTCGATCGCCGCGACCGCGTAGCCGACCGAGCCGTCCTCGTTCTGGCCGACCGAGCGGGCCGCGGCGTAGAGGGTGCGCCCGTCCGGGGCGAGCTCGTTGTAGTGGGTGTGGCCCATCTCGACGAGGCGGACGCCGTAGTGGCGGATCAGGCCGGCGAGCGCCGCCCGCTCGTCGGGCACGCAGAGGTCGTCCGGGTAGGTGTGGGCGAAGACCGCGCAGGGCTGGCCCTCCCGCTCGGCCCGGGCCAGCTCCTCGCCGAGCCACGCGAGCTGGTGGGGGCCGAGGCGGAAATCGAGGCCGAAGCCCTTCTGGCCGTAGCCGGGGCTGACCATGTCGAGGAACAGGCAGCGCACGCCCGCCCAGGTCTCGGCGAAGTAGTAGTGCGTCACGGAGACGGGGTCGCGCGGGCGCGGCAGGTCGTGGCGCCGCGCCGCGTGGCCGCCGCCGCGCGGGCTGCCCGCGACCGCGGCGAACAGGGCGTCGAAATCCGCCATCGTGCCGTGCTGGCGGTCGTGGTCGCCGGCGATCAGGCGCACCGGCAGGTCCGGGTGCCGGTCCAGGGCCTCGCGCAGGACCGCGTACTGCTCCGCCCGCCCGTCCTCGGCGAGGTCGCCGGGGATGTAGACGAAGTCGAGGAGACCGTGTCGGTGCAGCCCCGCCACCTCGGCGAGCATCGCCCGCAGGTCGGCGGCGTGGGGGTCGGAGCCCCGCTCGAGATGCAGGTCGCCGATATGCGCGAAGGCGAACACGCCGTGGCTCGCCGTCATGGCGCGCCCGCGCGCCGTCTGTGGTTTCCCTGAGCCATCGTGCCCCCCGGACAGGCCCGTCCGCCCCGGCCGGGAGATCGGCCGCGGTGGTCGCGACCGGCCCGACGTTTCGGAGCCGGCGGGGTTCCGGCCCGGGGGGGAGACGCGCGCCGGTGGGGCCCTACATTTTCGTGAGCGCGGGCCCGATCCGTGCCCTGCGCCGCGAAGTGTCGTGAAAACAGACACTCGCTGTCCTCTCAGCCGACAGATCCGGACGATGTCGGCCCAAGGTCAGCCCGGGGTCAGCCCGGGGTCAGCCAATGACTCCGCCGGCCGGCGGGCCTGTCGGCGCGCCTCAGTGCACGCGCCGGAACAGATCCGGCAGGTAGCGTTCCAGGGTCTCGTGTCCCTCGAACTGCACGTCCACGGTGGCGGCCGCGCCCCACGGGCGGTGGAGCCCCACGACCCGGCCGCGGGCATGGCGCCAGATCCCGAGGATCTCGGCGAGGTCGAGCCGGTCGAAGACCACCTCGTCGCCCGGGGCGAGGACCGGCGCGGCGACGCCGGACCAGGCCTCGGGGACCGGGCGGCGGGGCATCTCCGCGACCCGGGAAGGCTCATCCCCCGGATCGAGGATGGGGGAGAAGGTTTCGTTCGCGGAGTGCTCGCGGAAGAGCATGATCTTCACTAAGCCGTTGCGATGACTGGATAATCGCAGGTTCAATCCGATCCGACAAGGCTTGTTCCGGCGCTCCCCCCGCCGGACCGACCTGTATTCGGCGCCCGGTCCCCGCGACCGGACCGCCCGCGGGACCGCGCGCGGGGACGGAGCGGGGCCGGAGAGGAGCCCCGCGGGGACGCAGCATGCGCCTCTCCGGTTCAGGGGTATCGGGAGATCGTTCGTGTCGTCGAACGACGATCTTTGGAATTTCGGGGCGGGCCGCGCTGATCTAAACCTGACGCGAGACAATCATCCACGTGAGACGGCGCCTGTCGACTTGATGGATCGTGTCCGCATGCCTTCGGATGCGGAGCGAACCATCGCGGCCCGGCAGCCGGACTTGCCCCCGTCCATCCCGATCAGAGTTCCCGCCCGATGAAGTTCCTGCGTCTCCTCGCCGTCGCGGCGCTCAGCCTCGGGGCCCTTCCGGCCGGGCTCAGCCTCGGGGCCGTGCCGGCCGGGGCGGAGACCCTCCGGGTCGGCGTCGTGCCCGGGGCCTACGGCGACGCCGTCACGGTCGCGGCCCGGGAGGCCAAGGCCGAGGGCCTCGACGTCAAGGTGGTCGAGTTCAGCGACTGGACGACGCCCAACGTCGCCCTCGACGCCGGCGACATCGACGTGAACTTCTTCCAGCACCGCCCCTTCATGGAGAACGCCGCCAAGCAGAAGGGCTACGCGTTCGACATCGTCGGGCTCGGGATCCTGTCCAATATCGGCCTGTACTCCCTGAAGCATAAGAGCTTCGACCAGATCCCGGCGGGCGGCACGGTGGCGATCGCCAACGACCCGGTGAACCAGGGCCGCGGCCTGCTGCTCCTCCAGAAGGCCGGGCTGATCACGCTGAAGGACGGTGTCGGCTTCCTCGGCACCCTCGACGACATCGTCGAGAACCCGAAGACGCTGCGGTTCACCGAGGTCGAGGGGCCGCAGCTCGCGCGGATCACCGGCGACGTCGACCTCGCCCTGGGCTACCCGCACTTCATCGTGGCGGCCGGCAGTTTCGACCCGACCAGCGGATTGATCTATTCCGGTATCGAGGACCGGCGCTTCGCCGTGAGCTTCGTCACCAAGGCCGCCCGCAAGGAGGACCCCGTGATCCGGAAATTCGTGACGCTCTTCCAGAACTCGGAGGCCGTGAAACAGCAGATCCGCAAGTCCTTCGCCAACAGCGACAAGCTGTACCTGCTGGCTTGGCAGAACTGATGGTCGGCCTGATCTTCGACAGCCTGCGCGATCCGGGCACGCCGGCCGCGGCCGGGCGGACGGGCCCGGGCGCCGCGACCGCCGCCCGGGCCCCGGCCGCCGCGCCCGGCAGCGAGGCCGGCCGGGAGACCGGAACGGTGCGGTTCGAGTCCGTCTCGAAGACCTACCGCTCGGCCGCCGGACCGGTGCAGGCGCTCGACCGGGTGGACCTCGCGATCCCCGCCGGGGCGATCTTCGGCATCATCGGCCGCTCGGGGGCGGGCAAGTCGAGCCTCCTGCGCACGGTCAACCGGCTGGAGGCGCCGAGTTCGGGCCGGGTCCTGGTCGACGGCGCCCCGATCGACGCCCTCGACACCGACGGGCTCGTCGCCCTGCGCCGGCGCATCGGCATGATCTTCCAGCACTTCAACCTGCTGGCGGCCAAGACCGTCCGGCAGAACGTGGCGCTGCCGCTCACGGTCGCGGGCGTCCCGCGGCACGCGATCGGCCCGCGGGTCGCGGAGGCCCTGCGCCTCGTCGGCCTGGAGGACAAGGCCGACACCTACCCGTCGCGGCTCTCCGGGGGCCAGAAGCAGCGGGTCGGCATCGCCCGGGCGCTCGTGAGCGATCCGGAGATCCTGCTCTGCGACGAGGCGACCTCCGCCCTCGACCCGGAGACGACGCTGGCGATCCTCGACCTGCTGCGCGACATCAACCGGCGGCTCGGGATCACCATCATCCTGATCACCCACGAGATGAGCGTGATCCGCGAGATCTGCAGCGACGTGGTGGTCCTGGAGGGCGGCCGGGTCGTCGAGACCGGGCCGGTCTGGCGCGTGTTCGGGGCGCCCGAGCACCCGACCACCCGGGCGCTGCTCGAACCCCTGACCCGCGGCCTGCCGCCGGATCTGGCGGCCCGGCTGCAGCCGCGGCCCGCGCCGGGCGGCTGGGCGATCCTGCGGATCACCTGCTCGGGCCGGGCCGCGCCCGACCTCTCGGGCCTCGCGGGGGCCGGGGCGCCGGTGCGCCTGCTCCAGGCGGGCATCGAGCGGATCCAGGGCCACGCGGTCGGCCGGATGCTGGTGGCCGTCCCGGCCGAGGATCCGGGCGCGGAGGCGCGGCTGCGGACGCTCGGCGGCGACGTGGAGCGGGTCGGCTACGTCCCCGCCGACCCGGCGGAGGGGTGAGACGATGCGGGACCGCTCCTCCCCCGATACCCCGACCGCTGCACCGCCGCCCCTGCACCCCGAACCCGGAGGCCCGCCATGTCGCCGCAGATGATCGAACGCCTCTGGCAGGCCTTCCTCGACACCGCGCTCATGGTCGGAGTCTCGGCCGGGATCGCCGTGGTCGCCGGCATTCCCCTGGCGCTGTTCCTCGTCACCTCCGGGCCCGGCGGCATCTTCGCGGCGCCGACGGCCCACCGGGTGGTCGGGACCGTGGTCAACGGCTTCCGGGCCGTGCCCTTCATCGTGCTGCTGGTGGCGCTGATCCCGTTCACCCGGCTGGTGGCCGGCACCACGATCGGCGTCTGGGCGGCGATCGTGCCGCTCTCGGTGAGCGCGACCCCGTTCTTCGCCCGGATCGCCGAGGTCTCGCTGCGGGAGGTGGATGCGGGCCTGATCGAGGCCGCCCAGTCCATCGGCTGCCGGCGCCGGCACATCCTCGCCCACGTGCTCCTGCCCGAGGCGCTGCCGGGCATCGTGGCCGGCTTCACCATCACGGTGGTGGCGATGATCGGCGCCTCCGCGATGGCCGGCGCGGTGGGCGCGGGCGGGCTCGGGGACGTCGCCATCCGGTACGGCTACCAGCGCTTCGACACCACCGTGATGGTGGTGGTGATCGCGATCCTGATCGCCCTCGTGTGCGCGGTCCAGTTCGCGGGCGACACCGCGGTGCGGCGGCTCCGGGCCCGCTGAGCGAAACCGTCCGATCTGGGCGATCCGACCGGGAGCCTGCAGCCATGGATCGTCCCCGGTCGACGACCTCGACATCGCCGTCCGCGCGCGCGGAGCGAAGCGATCCAGGCAGCGCCGCGTCTTCCGACCGCGCGCGGCCCCGGGGCGCTTCGCAGCGCTCGCGATGACGGCGGGACGTCCCAACCCGAGCGGTCAACCGGAAACCGTATGAGCCTGCACCTGGACGATCCCGTCACCGACCCGGTCGAAGATCGGCTGCCGCCGCCGCCGCCGGCGCCGCCGCACCGGATCCGCTCGGACGCCGAGGCGATCGCGGCCGCGCGGGCCGTGGCCCGGATCTTCGCGGCGGGCGCGGCCGAGCGCGACCGCGACCGGCGCCTGCCCTGGGCGGAGATCGCGGCCTTCACGGAGAGCGGGCTCGGCGGCATCACGGTGCCGCGCGAACACGGCGGCGCCGGGGTCTCGCACGCGACGCTCGCGGAGGTCTTCGCGATCCTCGCCGCCGCCGACGGCTCGGCGGCGCAGATCCCCCAGAACCAGTTCGGCGTCCTGGCGCTGGTCGCGGCCGCCGCCAGCCCCGCCCAGCAGGCGCGGATCTACCGGGACGTGCTCGCCGGCCACCGGATCGGCAATGCCGGCCCCGCCCGCAACGGCAAGGCGATCACCGGCGTGGACACGCGGCTGACCGCCGGGCCGGAGGGCCCGCGGCTCAGCGGCACGCGCTTCTACTCCACGGGCGCGCTCTTCGCCCACTGGATCCCGACGCGCGCGGTCGGCCCCGACGGCGGGCCGCTCCTGGTCTTCGTGCGCCGGGACGCCCCCGGCGTGCGGGTGGTGGACGACTGGCAGGGCTTCGGCCAGCGCACCACGGCGAGCGGCAGCGTGATCTTCGCGCAGGCCCCGGTCGAGGCGGAGCTGACGATCGACCTCGCGCCCCTCGCCGGGCGCCCGGGCCTGTTCGGGCCGGTCTCGCAGCTGATCCACGCGGCGATCGACGCCGGGCTCGCCCGGGGCGCGGCCGCCGCCGCCCTCGACTTCCTGCGCACCCGGACCCGGCCCTATCCCTTCACCGCCGAGACCGTCGCGGAGGATCCCCACATCCTCGGCGAGGTCGGGCGGCTCACCGTCGACCTGCACGCCGCCGAGGAGGTCCTGGCCCGGGCCGGACGGGCGCTCGACCGGATCGCCGCGGCCCCCGTCACCGCTGAGAGCGCGGCCGAGGCTTCGGTGGCGGTGGCGCAGGCCAAGATCCTCACCACCGAGGCGGCCCTGGAGGCCTCCGAGCGGCTGCTCGAGCTCGCCGGCGCCTCGGCGACCCGCGACGGGTACAATCTCGGCCGGTACTGGCGCGACGCCCGGGTCCACACCCTGCACGACCCCGTGCGGTGGAAGTACCATCTCCTCGGGAACCACGCCCTGAACGGCGTGCTGCCCGCCCGGCACCAGTGGAACTGAGGACCGGGCGATGCCGCTCCAGCCCCACGAGACCGCCTTCACGCAGGCACCCGCGCCGCCGCGCCCGGTGCCGGTCCTTCCGGACGCCGCCGCGGCGCTCGCCGTCGCCGAGCGGCTGGCGGAGGCCTTCGCCGAGGCCGCCGCCGAGCGCGACCTGGAGCGCCGCCTGCCGGTCGCCGAGATCGCGCGCTTCACCGAATCCGGCCTCTGGGCGATCACGGTGCCGAGGGAATACGGCGGCCCCGGCCTCGACAGCGCCACGGTCGCCCAGGTGATCGCCCGGATCGCCGCGGCTGACGGCTCCCTCGGCCAGATCCCGCAGAACCATTTCTACGCCCTGGAGGTGCTCCGCAACGGCGGCACCGAGGCCCAGAAGCGCGCCCTCTACGGCCGCGTCCTGGCGGGCGAGCGCTTCGGCAACGCGCTCGCCGAGACCGGCGCGCGCGACCACACCCGCCGCCCCCGCCTCGTGCGCGACCCGGCCGGCTGGACTGTCGAGGGCCGCAAAGACTACTGCACCGGCTCGCTCTACGCCCACCGCATCCCCACCTTGGCCAATGCCGAGGAGGACGGCCGGGCGGTCGCCTACCTCGTCTTCGTCCCCCGGGACGCGCCGGGCGTGACCCTGGTCGACGACTGGGACGGGTTCGGGCAGCGGCTCACCGGCTCGGGCTCGGTCCTGTTCGACCGCGTCGCCGTGGAGCCCGACTGGGTGGTGCCGTTCCAGGCCTCGCTGGAGCGGCCCACCGCCCTCGGCCCCTTCGCGCAGATCCTGCACGCCGGGATCGATCTCGGCATCGGCGCGGGCGCCTTCGCGGCGACGCTGCCCTTCGTGCGCGACCGCGCCCGGCCGTGGATCGATTCCGGGGTCGCGCGGGCGAGCGAGGATCCCCTGACCCTCCACGCGCTGGGCGACGTCCAGGTGCGCCTCGCGGCGGCCGACGCCCTGCTGGCGCGGGCCGGCCGCTTCGTCGACGCCGCGCAGGAAGCCCCCGACGCCGACAGCGTCGCGGCGGCCTCCGTGGCGGTGGCGGAGGCCCGGGCGGCGAGCCACCGGGCCGGGCTGCTCGCCGCCAACAAGCTCCTCGAACTCGGCGGCACCTCCGCCACCGACCGGGCCGAGGCGCTCGACCGTTACTGGCGCAACGTCCGCACCCACACCCTGCACGATCCGGTGCGCTGGAAGTACCACTGGATCGGCGCCTACCACCTCGACGGCCGGCAGCCGCCCCGGCACGGAGCGCTCTGATGGCCGCCGCGACGAAGCAGATCCTGCTGAACGCCTTCAACATGACCTGCGCGGGCCACATCAACCACGGGCTCTGGACTCACCCGCGCGACCGCTCGGCCGATTACAACACGCTGTCCTACTGGACCGAGCAGGCGAGGCTCCTGGAGCGCGGCCTGTTCGACGGCCTGTTCATCGCCGACATCATCGGCGTCTACGACGTCTACGGCGGCGGCATCGACGTGACCGCCCGGGAGGCCGTGCAGCTCCCGGTCAACGACCCGACCGTGATGATCTCCGCCATGGCGGCGGTGACCGAGCATCTCGGCTTCGGGGTGACGATCAACGTCCACCAGGAGGCGCCCTACACCTTCGCCCGGCGCCTCTCGACCCTCGACCACCTGACGGGCGGCCGGATCGGCTGGAACGTCGTCACCGGCTACCTCGACAGCGCCCACCGCGCCCAGAGCGGCGGCGCGTTGCCGGCGCACGACCGGCGCTACGACTACGCCGACGAGTATCTGGAGGTGCTCTACCGGCTCTGGGAGGGCAGCTGGGACGACGCGGCCGTGCGCCGCGACCGGGCGGGCCGGGTGTTCAGCGATCCCGCCCATATCCGCAAGGTCGTCCACCGGGGCGAGTTCTTCGCGGTCGAGGGCTACCACCTGTCGGAGCCGTCGCGCCAGCGCACGCCGGTGCTCTACCAGGCCGGCGCCTCGGGCCGCGGCCGCGCCTTCGCGGGCCGCCACGCCGAGTGCGTGTTCATCTCGGCCCGCGACCCGGCCGCCGCCCGCGAATCCGTCCGCGCCATCCGGGCCGAGGCGGTCGCGGCCGGCCGGGAACCCGACGACGTGAAGGTGTTCGTCGGCCTCGCGGTGATCCCCGGGCGGACCAGGGCGGAGGCCGAGGCCAAGCGGGACGAGTACCTGTCCTACGCGAGCCCGGAGGCGGGCCTCGCGCATTTCTCCGCCTCCACGGGGATCGACTTCGCCCGCTACGGCCTCGACGAGCCGATCCCCTACGCGCCGGGCAACGCCATCCAGTCGGCCACCGCGGCGGCGGCCAGGCGCGGGCTGACGAAGCGCGACCTCCTCGCCGAATTGCAGCTCGGCGGCCGCTACGCGGTCCTCACCGGCGACGCCGTGACGATCGCCGACGAACTCCAGGCCTGGATCACGGAGGGCGAGGTCGACGGGTTCAACCTCAGCCGGATCGTCGTGCCGGAGAGTTTCTCGGACTTCATCGACCTCGTGATCCCGGAACTGCAGGATCGCGGCCTCTACAAGACCGCCTACGCCGAGGGCTCGCTGCGGGCGAAGCTGTTCGGCCAGGGGGACCGGCTGCCCGCGCGCCACCCGGCCGAGGCCTATCGCGGCGCGCCTCGGCGGCCCTGATCAGCGACCTTGATCAGCGCCCCTGGGACTCGCCGCTCTCGGAGCCGAACCAGCGACCGTAGATCTCGTCGTAGCGGCCGTCCTCGCGCAGGCCCAGCAGGGCCTGGTTGACGCGCTTGCGCCGGGGGTCGTTGGCCGGGAACAGGATGCCGTAGGATTGCCGGTTGAACGCGGTGCCGACCAGGCGCAGGGCCTCGTGGCCGGGCCGGGTCGCGTAGTAGCTGAGCGCGGGGGCATCGTAGACCACTGCCGCGACCGTGCCGGCCTGCAGCGCCGCGCAGGCCTCCTCCAGGGTCGCGAAGCCCACCGGCGTGGCGAAATGGTCCGCCAGGTAGGCGACCGAGGTGGTGTTGGCGACCGTGCCCACCCGCTTGCCCGGCAGGTCCTGCGGGCCGTTGATCGCGCCGCGCAGGCGCTCCACGGTCGCCGTGCTGGTCAGGCCCGCGGTGAACCACGCCACCAGGGCGATGCAGGTGAACAGCCAGAGCACCGTGACGGCCCGCGCCAGCGGGCTGCGCGGCATCTCCTCCGCCTGGGCGGCGAGGCTGCTCAGGGCCCACCAGACGACGTGGGCGAAGCCGCGCGCCGGTCCCGAGCGCGCCGCCATGCCGCCGGGGTGGCGCCGCTCGAGCCACCAGACCAGGGCCGCCACCGCCAGGATCAGGGCGGCGAGCCCCAGCAGGACCTGCAGGAAGGCGGCGTCGCTCAGGAGCGCCCGGAGAGCCCGCGCGGTGGCCGAGCCGGTCGCGTCCGGCTCCGCCCGGACGGCGATGCGCAGGCCGGTCTCCAGCATCGTGACGGAGAAGTCGAAACGCCGCTCGCGCTCCGCGGTGATCGACACCGCCGCGATGGCGAGGTCCGCGCGCCCGTCCGAGGCCGCCGCGAACAGCGCCGGCAGGTCGTCGACGCGCACGTACGCCGTCCGGACGCCGAGATCCCGCGCGAGGGCGTTCCAGAGATCGATGCTGAACCCGCGCAGCCGGCCGTCCTCGTCCATGACCAGGGGCGGCACTGGATGCGTCGCGACCCGCCACGTCTCGGGCTCGCCGGTGCGGAGGGCGGGCGCCGCCTCCCGGGTTTCGGCCTGGACGGGGCCCGGGGCGAGCGGCGCGGCGGCCGCGCAGCACAGGGAGAGGCACAGGCAGAGGGACAGGACGCCCGCGGCGCCGGCGCGCCGCCGGCCGGCGGACCGGCGCGGCACGTCAGAGGCTCTCGATCCAGTTGCGCAGGACGGCGCCGGGCGCGGGTTCGGGGCCGGTCTCCAAGCGCTGGGACGCGTCGCTCGGGATGAAGCCGAACCGGCGCTTGAACGCCCGCCGGAAGGTCCGCTCGTCCGAGAAGCCGACCGCGAAGGCGACCTGCGAGATGCGCAGGGGTCTGGGGGCATCGTCGCGCACGAGCATCCGCATCGCCGCCATGAGGCGGCGGTCGCGGATATACGCCACGATGCCGTTGGGGGCGAACAGCCGGTACAGGGTCGAGCGCGACAGGCCGAGCCGGGTCGCGATCAGGGCGGGCGTCAGCTTCGGGTTGCCGAGTTCCGCCTCGACGAGGCGGCGGACCCGGATCCGGATGTCCTGGTGCTGGGAGGGGCGCCCCTCCTCCTGCCCGCGCAGCCAGCTGGCGCAGAGCTGGGTGATCGCCGCCGAGGCCGCCAGGGCCTCGCGGCGGTCGAGGAGGTCGCCGCAGGCGACGACGTTGGCGACGAAATTATGGACCAGCCGCCCGAACGGGTCGCCGTCGTGGTCGAGGGGGCGCCCGTGCAGGGCGTCGGGGTGGCAGCCCTGCTTCTCCAGCAGGGCGCGGGGGATCACGACGTTCGTGGCGTCGACCGCGCCCGCCACGATGCGCACGGGCTGGGCGAGGTCGAAGACGATGCACTGCACCTCGTTCACGGGGCCGGTGCCCTGATCGGTCTCCACGCGGCTCTGCCCCCGCCGGTAGAATTGCAGCAGGATGTGGTCGAGGCCCTGCTGGCCGATCATCTCCCGCGTCCGCACGAGGGTGTGGGCCGGCGCCACCACGTCGCCGACCAGCAGGTCGCCGAGATGGTAGCTGCGCATCGCGATCGGGACGGTCAGGTCGGTCTCCGGGCGGAAGCTCACGTCGAAGATGGGCGCGAGATGGTCCTGCCACGCCCGCCCCAGCGCCGCGGGATCCCCGGGCGGCTCGAACCGCAGGCAGGCGACCTCGCCGCCCGGAGCCTCGCCCCCGGCCGGCGCCGCGTCCGGGTCCTGGTTTCTCTCCTCGGAAGACATACGTAGAGCCTGACACCTGCTGTTCGCGCGACCGATGAAGAACGAGGGCCTGCCCCAAGGTGACGCGTGGCAACGCGGTCCGGTCGTCCCGCACGTTAGCCGCGCCCACCCGGACAGTCTTCCTGTCTCCCGCCGACCCGGGCGGCTGTACACTGTCGTTTGCCGGGGCGAAGTGCGATTCGACGCGGGCGCCGCCCGACCGGACCGCCCCCGGTGCAACGTCCGATCAACGTGACCCGCGAGCCGGCGGTGTGGTTCCATCCGTCCCAGAAAGGGGGATCCCCGTTTCAGGACGTCGCGCGCGGCGCCGGGTGTGGCCGCGATGTGATAGTCCGTTAAAGCCGCATTTTCTAATCCCCGTGCAAAGCTTGCGGCAGGCATGACGGGGGTCAGTCCAGTGGTCCAACAGTATAGCGACGTAGAGCGCGTGACCGGATCCTGTGATCCGAGCCGGGGCGCGGGCGTCGGAACCCGGCGTCGCGGCCCCGTACGGCTCGGATTGCTGGTCGGCAGCTCGCTCGCGACGCTCGCGCTGGCTCTGGGACCTGTGGCGGCGCAGACCGTGCCGGCGCGCTCGCCCTCGACACTGGGACTGACCAAGCAGGATTTTGAAACACGCGAGTACTGGAATGACTGGGGCCTCGGGGCGATCAACGCCTCGACTGCGTATGCTCGCGGGTTCACCGGGCTTGGGGTTTTAGTCGCCGTCATCGACACCGGTATAGATGCGACACATCCGGAATTCAGGAATTTGACGAATCCAGGCGGTTCGCGAATCTCGCCTGCCTCAGCCGATTTCTACGAGTGGTATCCGCAAACGCCTACTCCATTCACTATGCCCTCCGTCGTGGACAGAGACGGCCATGGTACCCACGTCGCCGGAACCATCGCCGCAGCACGCGACGGCGATCCCGCGGGCATGATGGGCGTCGCCTTCGAGAGCAGAATTCTTGCCTTGCGCGCTATCGTTGGAACTGATGACAGTCAAACATACAATCGGCCGAGGATGCAGCTGGGCGGAGACACCGCAGCTGCAATCGAATATGCAGCACAGAACGGCGCCCGCATCATAAACGGCAGCTATGGGTACTCTTTTAAAGACTCAAATTTATATCAGAAGTACAGCTACGAAGCTATGAGCGCGGAGCACCAAGCATTAAAGGAAGCTTCGAGCAGAGATGTGTTATCTATTTTCGCAGCAGGGAACAATCACGTCAGCGGAAACCTATACAATTGGGCAAACGCTTCAAGTGCATCTTTAATTCCCTACATCCGTCCAGAGAATGCCAATTCCGGCGTTTATCGCTTGTACGATATCAATGGTATCGAGCAAAAACAGGTCGATTTCTCCGATGTTTCGGGATATATCGTCGCCGTTGTAAATGTTGATGAATACAATAGGCCAAATTGGTCGAGCAACTTGTGCGGAGCCGCAGCAGCTTGGTGCATTTCTGCGCCTGGGACAAATATTTATTCTACTTGGCCGCTAAATATGGCCCCAGCCGATCAGATGACGGCCGGCTATTACTCGATCAGCGGTACGTCGATGGCCGCGCCGCACGTAGCGGGTGCCGCCGCTGTCCTGCGTCAGGCGTTCCCGTTCCTGACGGCGCCGCAGATCGCCCAGACCATGTTCACCACCGCCACCCATCTCGGTGACGGTCCGGCCAACGCCCCGAACGCCACCTTCGGCTGGGGCCTGCTCAACCTCGGCAAGGCCATCGACGGCCCGGGCCAGTTCACCTCCGACTGGACGGTCAACACCACTTACAACGGACAGGCCTATTACGGCCGCTTCGCCAACGCCATCTCCGGCGTCGGCGGCCTGACCAAGGTCGGGCTCGGCACCCTCGAACTCGCCGGCACCAACACCTATGCCGGACCGACCACCGTCGCCGGCGGCACCCTGTTCCTGTCCGCCAGCGGCAGCCTGACCTCACCGGTCTCCGTCCAGAGTGCGGGCACCTATCTCAATGCCGGCTGGACCCAGGGCAGCGTCAGCAATGCCGGCCTCCTGATCAACACCGGCACCATCTCTGGAGGTGCGACCAATGCCGGCACGGCGCTCAGCAGCGGCGTGATCGCCGGCGGCGTGGCCAACAGCGGCACGCTGTCCAACAGCGGCACCGTCGCGGGCGGCCTGACCAACACCGGCACGGCCCTCAACACCGGCACCATCGGCGGCGGCGCGGCCAACAGCGGCAGCCTGGTCAACGCCGGCACCCTCGCGGGCGGACTAAGCAACACCGGCACCGCCCTCAACACCGGCGCCATCGGCGGTGGCGTCATCAGCAGCGGCATCCTGAGCAACAGCGGCGCCATCGGCGGCGGCGTCGCCAACACCGGCCTCCTCGCCACCAGCGGCACGATCAGCGGCGGCCTGACCAATGCCGGCACCGTGCTCGCCAGCGCTGGCCGCATCGACGGCGCCATCGCCAACAATGCCGGCCTGCTCGCCGTCGCCGGATCCGTGGCCGGCACCGGCCCCTTCGCCAACGCCGCCGGCGCGACGCTCGCCGTCACGGGCGGCGGCAGCTACAGCCTCGCCGGCCCCCTCGCCAATGCCGGCCTCGTCGCCGTCGCCCAGAGCGCCAGCCTCACCGCCTCCGGCGGCCTCAGCAACGCCGGCCTCGTCGCCAGCGACGGTACCCTCACCGCCGACCTGACCAACACCGGCGTCGCCCGCCTGTCCGGGCAGTTCAACGGCACGCTCACCAACACCGGCCTCGTGCAGATCACCGGCCCGCTCGCCGGGCTCACCGGCCTGACCAACACCGGCGCCCTCGACCTCGGCGGCACCGCCCTCACGCTCACCGACCTCGCCGGCCCGGCCTCCGCCGTCCTGGGCAACGG
>NZ_JBNNWO010000025.1:0-60505 GCF_050281105.1 Methylobacterium sp. NPDC080182 | reverse complement strand
CGTACGAAAGTCTTGGATGAACGAACCCGCGGGATGGCGGGCGGGCCTATGGGGATTTGGGCTGGGCGTCGCCCCCAGTGGCGGAGCGACGGCGGCCAAACCTCGCCGGTGGCGTGCTTGGAAGTCCCCGGATTGGCAAGGCCTCAGCGCTTGGCGAAGCGAACCGGGGTTCGGCGATCGCGGGTGCACGGTTCATCCTGAGGTTCGGCACAGGGTGAGGCATGCCCCCCAACTCGATCGCGGCGGGCATCGTCTCAGTCCGGCGCTGCCCCCTGTCTATGGAACAGGGCGGGCCTGTCGAGGGGGCTGGTCACGGCCCGCACCGTCCGGGTTGCGACCTTGGCGTAGAGGGCGGTGGTGTCGAGCCGGCTGTGCCCGAGCAGGACCTGGATGAGGCGGATGTCGACACCGTCCTCCAGGAGATGGGTGGCGAAGGAGTGGCGCAGGGTATGGGGACCGACCCGCTTGGGGATCCCGGCCGCGCGCGCCGCCTCGACGACGACGCGGTGAAGCTGGCGTGTGCTGATCGGCCGTGCCCAGTCCTGGCCGGGAACAGCCAGCCCTGACGCTGCAGGACACCCTGCCGGTGGCCCTCGCTCCACCAGCGCCGCAGCAGGTCCAGGAGATCGGCCGACAGCATGGCATTGCGGTCGCGGCCGCCCTTGCCGCGTTCGATCCGCAGGATCATGCGGGTCGAGTCGATATCGCCGATCCTGAGCGCGGCGACCTCGGCCACGCGCAGGCCCGCGCCTTAGGCGAGCGACAGGGCGGCGAGATGCTTCAGGCAGACCGTGGCATCGAGCAGACGCCCGACCTCGTCGGCGCTCAGCACGTCGGGCAGGGTACGGGGATGGTTGAGGCGGACCAGCCTGCGGGCGAGATCGGGGCGGCTGAGCGTGTGGATGAAGAAGAAGCGCAGGGCGGAGACGATGGCGTTCATCGTCGGCACGCCGACGCCGAGTTCCTGCCGGGCGATCTGGAAGCGGCGCAGGTCGTCACCGGTCGCGGTATCGGGCGATCGCCGCAGGAAGGCGGCCAGCCGCCCGACGTCGCGGATGTCGTTGCGCTGCGTCGCCCGGGAGAACCGGCGCAGGGTCATGTCGTCGATCAGGCGCTGACGCAGCGAGCCGCCGGCAGCGGCGGGAACGGCAAGGACGGTCATGGGATGGCTCCGCTCGAAGGGAGCCGGGATCGTCCGCCCGGGCCGGGCGACGCTCAATCGGCGCAGGGCGTTCGGGTCAATCCGCCGACCTCGACGCTGCCACCCCTCCCGCGCGAGCGGGTTCGTTCATCCACCCCAAGCGGTCCTGCCACATCCGACCGAGGCTGTGTCAAAACTCGGATGTGCTGGGAAACAGTAGAACAAACGTCTCCGCAGAGGCTGGGAGGGATCTCCGGCGTGACTGAATGATTGCAACACGAAGCCCTTTAGGCCGAAGTCACCCTGCTTCGAGAGAACGTTTTTCTACGAGGGCCGATAGCGTTCGAGTTTTGACACAGCCTCGACCCGGAGCGGGCATTCCGATTTCGATGTATGGCGGCTGTCGAGCACACCTCCGCCTCGGTTCCTAGTAGCTCATGCAGCGGGCGCGATGGCGGGTTAGGTCCAATAGGTCTTGCTCTTACGGAACGGTGGCAACTGGAACGGTCACGCTTGTTGGGTCGATATCGGTATCAGCGGCTCGTCAACGCCGATATCAGAGAGCGGCTGAGTTGAGTGATGCTCGAAGCCCCGCCCTTGGAGTTTTCGACCAAATCACTTCGATGCCGACGGTGGTCGGATATCGAACACCTCGTCGAGCGCTCTCCAGCCGATGGGCGTGACCTCGAGCGCGCGCGAGTTCGATCGCTTCCTTACCCACCCCTGTTCCAGGCAGTGAGTGCATAGGGCCGCGCCGAGGCGGCCGGCCAGATGCGGGCGGCGCTCGCTCCAGTCCAGGCACGGGCGGCATAACGGCCTGGGCCGCGCGATGCTGATTGGGCCGACGTCCACGCCGACCCCGAGCGCCGTGAGACGACGCAGACCTTCCGGCGCGACCAACGCCGCGTCGTCCACGATCTCGATCCAGCCCCGCGCCATGAGTGTGTCGGCCAAGCTCACACCGAGCCAGCCCGCCAGATGGTCGTAGCACGTCCGCGCCAAGCGTAGCTGTGCATCCCGGGGGCCAACCCGCGGCTTCGGATTACCGGGGTCGGATGCCACGAGCATCAAGCTCTCCAGCAACCGGGCCACCTGAGGGCCGGCAAGGCGGTGGTAGCGATGCCGTCCCTGCTTGACGACGGTGACGAGGCTGCCCGCCAGCAGGCGCGCGAGGTGGCCGCTGGCCGTCTGTGGCGTGACACCGGCTACGTTCGCCAGTTCGGCGGCCGTGAGCGCTCGGCCGTCCATCAACGCCTGCAGCATCGCCACCCGCGCCGGATCACCGACGAGTGCGCCCACCTGCGCGACCGAGACCGCCGTCACCATCGCTTTGTCTCCAGCGCACGAAGGTAGCACGCCCGTCGGACGGACGGTTCGGCCGGCACCGAAGCGTCCGGCCGCGCGCTTGGGCCATACAGCCGGAATGTTCCCTCATCGCCACAATCCGGATTTCTACGGCTGGCGCGTCGTCGCCACCGCCTTCGTCGTCGCCGTATTCGGCTGGGGCGTCGGGTTCTACGGGCCTCCCGTTTATCTGGAGGCGGTGCGCCAGGCGCACGGCTGGCCGATCGCCATCGTGTCCGGGGCCGTCACCGTGCATTTCCTCGCCGGCGTCGCGGTCATCGCGAGCCTGCCAGCGTTGTACCGGCGCTTCGGTTTGCCCACTGTGACCCTCGGGGGAGCGGTCGTGCTGGCGCTCGGTGTGCTCGGATGGTCCTGCGCCCGGGAGCCCTGGCAACTCTACGCGGCGGCTCTCGTGAGCGGTGCCGGCTGGCCTGCGTTGGGTGCGGTGGCCGTAAACACGATCGTCGCTCCCTGGTTCATAGCCAAGCGTCCGGCGGCTCTCAGTATGGCCTACAACGGCGCGAGCATCGGTGGGGTCGTGTTCTCACCCCTGTGGGTGGTCCTGATCGGCAAGTTCGGCTTCCCCGCAGCCACCCTGATCGTCGGGGTCGGGATGCTCGGCATCCTCGGTGCGCTTGCCGGTCGCGTGCTGCGGCAAACTCCGGATGGCATGGGGCAGATGCCGGATGGGCAGCCACCGGCGGCCACCACCGGGGTGACGCGGAGGGACGGCGCGGCGTTCCCGGTGGCGCGCCTGACACGGGATCCCGCCTTCCTGACCTTGAGCCTCGGAATGGCGCTGGCGCTGTTCGCCCAGATCGGCCTGATCGCACAACTCATCTCCATGCTGGTGCCGGCGCTGGGCGAGCAGGGAGCTGGATTGGCAGCCGGCCTCTCGACCGCCGCCGCCATCGCTGGCCGCCTGCTCGTCGGCTGGGGCATGCCATCCGGGATAGACCGCCGCCGTGTCGCGGCTTTCAGCCTGCTGGTGCAGGCAGTCGGCTGCGGAGTTCTGATGGTGTCCGGCGGCACGGGCGCGCCGCTCCTGCTGCTTGGCGTGGTGCTGATCGGGCTCGGCATCGGGAATGCGACCTCGCTGCCCCCGCTCATCGCGCAGGTCGAGTTCGCAAGCGCCGACGCAGCGCGGGTTGTGGCGCTGATCGTCGCCATCTCGCAGGGGGCCTATGCCTTCGCTCCGGCCGCGTTCGGGCTGCTGCGCCAGCTCGGATCGGACAACATCGCCCTCGCGCTCGCCGCGGCCGTGCAGATCGGGGCCATCGGCGCGTATCTGCTTGGATCCGGAGCCTACAGCTCACGTAAGGCACGCTGTCATGCGGCATGCGGATCTGACGATCGCTCTCGCGCATGATCGGCTCCGATGCTGCCCCGACCTCGCGATACCCATGCCGACTGTTGGTCAGATGCGCGGGGTGCCCGATCATCGGTCAGCAGCTGTCGGTCGGGCTGCCGCAGCCAGGGTGCTGACGACGATGCCGGCCACGACCAGACCCGCCGCCACGGCGAGGGATCCGTTCAGCGGCTCGCCCAGCGCAGTCGTCGCCACCGCGATCCCCACCAGCGGTGTCGCCGTCACCCCCAACGCCGTGGTCAGCGCCGGCAACGAGCGCGTCACCATCGACATCGCCCAGTAGGCCAGAGCGGTCCCTACCAACCCGCTGTATGCCAACAGGCCGAGCACACGCGGCGTCCAGGCGACGTGCGGCCAGCCATCCCGCACCAGAGCCGCACCCGTCAGCACGACGCCGGCCAACGCCGCCTGCCATGGGAGTAGCTGCAATGGCGTCGCGACCCACCGGTGCGCCCGTCCCACCAGGATGTTGGCCGCCCAGCAGATCGCTGCCGCCAGCACGAAGGCGCAGCCGAGCATCGTCTCGTGGCGCGACCAATCCAGGGTCAGCGGGTTCAGCAGCACCGCCAGCCCGGTCAGGCCGATCCCGACACCGACCGCGCCTGGCCGGGTCAGGCGCTCCCCGAGGACGGCCGGAGCGGCCAGCGCCACCCACAACGGCGTGGTGTAGCCCAGGACGATACCCTTACCCGCCGGGAGCCACGCCAGGCCGGCCGCGGTCAGCGTCGAGAAGGCTACCATATGCAGGAGTGCGACCCCGAGGATGACGGGAGCGTCGGCGCGCGGTGGGAGGATCAGCCGCCCGCTCGCCCCGAGCAGCACCAACAAGGCTGTACAGGCGATCCAGGCACGCAGGGCGGCGAGCCAGAGCGGCGGAATGCTGACCACGAGGATCTTGGTCACCGGCCAGTTGCAGCCCCAGGCCAGGACCACGATGCCGAACAGAGCGAAGGCGGCGCGGCGGGACAGGGCCATCTTGCTGGATCTCGCGGGAGGAGAGTTGCGCACGGACCGGATGCGCGCCCAACGGAGGTATGAGATGTCTGGCCCGGCGAGGACGGCCAGTTCGCTCAATCTCGGAGGGCCAGTTTGTGACCGAGGTGCTGCGCGATCTGATCGGGCCGGGTTCGCATGACCGCCGGCGTGCGGCCGAGGGCCTGACCGCGCGCCTGCGTGCCCTTATTCGGGGCGGGCGACTTGCGCCGGGAGCAGCACTGCCTGCCAGCCGCGTGCTGGCTCGGGATCTTGGGCTGGCTCGCAACACGGTCGCGGCGGCGATCGACCAGTTGGCGGCTGAGGGCTACCTGCTGACCCGCCGGGGTTGCCGCCCGCGCGTCGCTTCCGGTCTCATCGGCACCGCCCCGAAAGCAGATCGAACCGGGCCACAAGCGCTAGCAGCGAGCACGATCAGCCGGATCGTGAGAGAGCCAGCGGCATTGCCGGCGGGGCGGGCTTGCCTGGCGGACGCGGCGACGTTCCCCTACGATCTTTGGGCGTCGTGCCTGCGCGACGCAGCGCGCAGGATGCCACGCGGCGAGCTGAGCGACGACCGTCCCGCCCTTCAAGCCGCCCTATGCGAGCATCTGGCCGAGTTTCGTGGGGTCCGAGCCGAGCCGAGCCAGATCGTCGTCGTGCCGACCGCACAAGCCGGTTTGTCGCTCATCGCCAACGCACTGCTGGCCCGGGGCGAACGGGCCTGGATCGAGGAGCCGGGCTACCCTGGCATCCGCGCAGCGCTAGCGGGTGCTGGGGCGGAGATCGTCCCTGTCGCAGTCGACGACCAGGGGCTTACCGTACCCGAGGGAGACGCCCCACGGCTGATCTTCGCGACGCCTTCGCACCACTACCCCACCGGTCGCCTGATGCCGGTGGGCCGGCGACAGGCGCTGCTGGCTGCAGCGGCGCGGCACGGAGCCGTGGTGGTCGAGGACGATTACGATGGAGAGTTCCACTACGACGGCGCGCCGGTCCCGTCGCTGCAGGGGCTCGATGATGACGGGCGGGTCGTCTATGTCGGCACGTTCGCGAAAGCGACGACCCCGGACATTCGGGTAGGCTACCTCGTGGTCCCGCCCGACCTGCGGGGGGCTATCGACGCGGTCCGGCGCGGTTGGGGGCTGATCGTGCCCCCGCATGTCCAGGAGGCGCTGGGCCTGTTCCTGAAGCGGGGGCAGTATCGCGCCCATGTCCGGCGGATGCGGCGGCTCTACCGAGCGCGACGGGACGCGTTAGCGGCGGTTTTGGCAGCCCGCGGGGCGGACGTGTTCGCGGTTGAGCGGTCGCCAGGTGGGCTCCAACTCATGGCCATGCTGAGGCATGGGGGCGACGATGTGGCTTTGGCGACAGACGCCTCGTCTTGCGGAATTGCAGTGACGCCACTGTCGCGGTGCTTCGCCGGGCCACCCGCACTTCGGGGGCTGCTGATCGGCTTTGCGGCATTGGGGGGAGCGTCCGATCCGGATCGAGCAGTCGGGACACTCTGCGCACTGGCTCGGCAGAGGCCCCACGACCAACCCGTAGATGACGCTGCTCGATAGCTTCGATGCCCATCCGCACGGCCAATGCGGATCGTTTTGGGCCGTCCGCTCCAAGGCACGACATTGCTGGAGCGGACGGTCTTCGATTGTCGATGAGATCCGAACGGGCGCATGAGCCTATCCGGCCCGCTACATGCCAGGCTTAGGAAGCTGCTGCCTCGAGAGGTTGCTCCGGACGGTTCCAGCCGGAACGCAGGTCCCTGGCGATCGCGGATCGCCTTTCCGAGTAGCCTGGAGCGACCATCGGATAGTCGCTCGGAAGCCCCCACTTCGCCCGGTACGTCTCCGGGGTCAGCCCACAGGCCGTCAGGTGCCGTTTGAGCGTCTTGTAGGGCTTGCCGTCCTCGAAGCTGATCAGCGCCTCGTGGGTGATGGACCTGCGGATCTGGGCGGGCGTGAGTTTCTCAACTCCTGAGCCGGGCTCGACGCTGGCAGCCTCAAGGCAGGCGAGGGCCGCGTGCGTCGTGGCGATCAACTCCGACAGCTCCGAGGCCGGCACGTGGTTGTTCGCCACGTAGGCAGTGACCAAGTCGCTCGTTAGTCGGCCATAATCTAAAAATCCGGCACCTTTCGAAGGGATCCGGCCGTCTACCATGCCTCTCTCCATGAGTATGACAGCGGTCATAATTGATAGGAACAGATGTAGGTTCCTACAAAAATCGAGATTAGATAAAGTATGTATTTAAAGTTGTCTGATTTTGAGTCATATCACTTAAAATACACGCGATCATGTATCCGAGTGTGCTGGCTGGGACTACGATCCCTCTTCGTGGCTGGCCGTGATGATCGGCGCGACCGGCTGAGCTGCCGATCAGCGATAGAGCCCTTCGGCCTGAAGGTGGTCGAGCAATGCTCGGGCCTGCTCCTGGGCCGCCGCATCAGCCGTCTGCTTCTGCAAACCATACGCACACATCGGCATCAGCTTCTGCATCGCCCGATCCATCGCCGAGCCTTCCCACAGGATCAGGATCTCGCGGTCGGTCAGATCCTTGAGGAAGCACCAGAGCATCAGCATCAAGCCAAGTGCCGGCCGCTCGTGCCAGTCAGCGGTGACCTGTCGTTTGATGCGCTCGAGGCGGCGTATCAGCGCCTGCCCCTTGGCCGGCGTCAGATCCGCCAGTGGTTCCAGGCAGGCTGTCCGCAGGTTGCCGCGCAGCTCGGCGATATCCGCCTCGGCTCTCGCACGCAGGTCCAGATCGGCCGGAACGAATACGCCCGGCGCGCCTGTCAGGGCGTAGAGGAGGTAGGCAGGAACCGCGAGCTCGATCCTCTGGCGGTCGGTCAGGATAGGCATCAGGACGTTTACAAAGCCGCCCAGGGCCGGGAAAGCCCGCATCGGCTCTCTCAGCGTTGCCGACCCGGCAGCTCGCTCAAGCGTAGGGACCTCGGAATAGATCGCCCAGCGCCTTGCGCCGGAACAGGGTGAGCCAGCGCCGCCTGCGATGCTCGGGCCGATCGTGGATCATGTGGCAGCGCTGACAGAAGGCCGCGAGATTGGCGGCGGCATTGTTGCTGGTATCGTGGTCGCGATGGGCAGCGGCCAGAGCCACCCGCGTCCCGCGCACAGACCCGAATACGTCGTCGACCCCGAGCGCGACACATACGCGCTTGCCGCCGCCATCACGCCAGATGCCGGCCTCGGCATCCCACCAGCGGCCATCGCCGAGATGGAACACTGTCTGGCCGTGCGGACGCCGGCACGCCTCGCAGCGGCCTCCGGCGCGCTGGAAGCGGATCACGGCGGAGAGCTGCGGCCAATCGATGGGGTAGAAGAAGCGATGCTCGCGCCGGATCGGCATCGGCTCACACCTGATCAGAGCGCGCGTTGGCGCGAGCGCGGGGGAAGTAGCTGTAGAAGGTGTCACGATTGACGCCGAGCCGCCTGGCGATCTCGGCCACGCTGATCGTGCCAGCCGCCAGCATGGCCCTGGCAGCCTCGAGGTCGGCTTCCTTGAGCTTCTTCGGCCGGCCACCCTTGCGGCCGCGAGCGAGCGCGGCCTTCAGGCCCTCCATGGTCCGCTCGCGGTTGAGGTCGAGGAAGTACTCGGCCATGGCGCCGTGCATCTGCAGGGCGAAGCGGCCGTGGGTGGTGGCGCTGTCGAACTGCTCGGTGAGCGAACGGAAGTGCACCTCCTTCACGCGTAGGCCGTCGATGGTGCGCATCATCTCGACGAGCGAGCGGCCGAGGCGATCGAGCTTCCAGACGACGAGCACATCTTCGGGGCGCAGGAAGGCGAGCGCCTCATCGAAGGCGGGGCGCTTGGTACCGGCCTTACCGGACTTCTTCTCTTCGAACAGGCGCTCGCAGCCGGCGCGTATGAGTGCGTCGCGCTGGAGGTCGAGGTTCTGGTCCTGGGTGGAGACGCGGGCATATCCGATGAGCATGTCGGGACAGTTCCAAAAGCGGGTTTCTCCGGCAATAGAAAAGCCGACACGTTTCTCCGACAAATACGGAGCCGTTTCAGGCCGCTCGAGTGTGACTTTGATCGCTATTTGGCACTGATTATCAGCGCTTTCTGACACTCTGGACGGCGTCAATCCGGCTCGATGAGTTCGATGCGGTTGCCGAACGGATCATCGACATAGCGGCGCTGGTATCCAGGCAGCGGCTCGTCCTCGACGACAGGGTAGCCCGCTTGCTCCAGCCTCCGCACCAGCGCCGCCAGATCGACGACTAACAGGGCAGGATGAGCCTTCCGAGCCGGGCGAAACTCCTGTTCGACACCGAGGTGGATCCGCAAAGCGCCATGCTCGAACCAACAGCCTCCCCTCTTCGCGAGACGAGCCGGCTTGGCCACCTCGGGGATACCGAGCACGCCCGCGTAGAAGGCGCGCGCCATCGGCTCCTGCCCGGGCGGCATCGCGAGTTGGACGTGGTGCAATCCTTCGACCCGCATGGGGCGTCCGTTCAGGCGGCGATGATCGTGGGCGTGGTGGGCTGGCGATCCAGGGTGCGGTAGACCGTAGGCCGTGAGATCGAGAACAGCTCGGCCAGGTCGCTGATCGCGTAGTCGCCGGTGTCGTACATCCGGCGCAGCTCCTTCTGTTGCCGGTCGGAGAGCTTGGGCTTCTTGCCGCGCAGCTTCCCCTTGGCACGGGCCACCGCCATGCCCTCGCGCGTGCGCATCCGGATCAGGTCGGCTTCGAACTCGGCAAACGTCGCCAGGATGTTGAAGAACAGCTTCCCCATCGGGTCGGTGGGGTCGTGCACGCTGGCACCGAGCTGAAGCTTCACACCCCGGGCGGCGAGCGCGTCGCCGATCGCGCGCGCGTCCGGCACGGACCGGGCGAGCCGATCGAGCTTGGGCACCACCAAGGTGTCGCCGCTCCGGACCGCTGCCAGCGCCTGATCGAGGCCGGGACGAGCCCGGTTCGTCCCGGTGAAGCCCTTGTCGGTGTAGATGCGATCAGGCGCCACCCCGAGCTGGACCAGCGCGTGGCGCTGGGCGGCGAGGTCCTGCTTGTCGGTCGAGCAGCGGGCGTAGCCGATCAGCACATGGGTCATGAGCTGGACTGTAACGTACGGGGTCCCTTCACCGCAATTTTTATCGTACCATTCCATTGAGACGAGGCCCGCGCAGGTGGATCAAGCCCCTGCGGGCGGCTCGGCCGTGTGTCCGCTCATCGATCCCCTTACGGACAGGTACGCGCGCCGTCCGAGCCAGATCGCGTTCCTTGGATCCGGCTTCAACCGCGCCGTGGCACAACCATATCGACGCCTCGACGCACTACCCGAGTGCGCCGGCACCGTTCACCTCACTGCAACCACGTCCAGGCAAAGTCACGGCCGAGCCGCGTTGCGTATCTGCTCGCGTAAGTGAGGTCGGCCGCTCTCCCACCCGTGGTTTCAGGTCCTGGTGAGGTCGAGCGGCCGACGGATCATGGTGACGTCGGATGAGCCGCCATAATGGCAGCGGCCACCGTGTTGCGGAACGTCTTCTCCTGGGGGCCAGCCCCTTCCCCCCGTTTCAGGTTGGGCGTTGCATCCACGATGGCAGCGATGTCCAGGCTGTGGCCACTTGCGAAGCGGTAGGAACCGGCTACCGGATCCCGCATGTAGACGTCGATCGCCGCAACGATCTCCAGGCTGTTGATGACGCCCGCCTTGCGCAGGTCCGCGAGGGTCGAAGGTCCAGCCGGCATGGTCGCCCTGATCGTCTCAAGGAGTAATGGGTCGCGTACCCCAACAGGCCTGTCACACCCCGTCGAGGCATCATCCGTCGAAATGTTGTGGGAAGTGCACGTGTTTGGAGCCGAGCGCCTGACCGCCGGCTTCATAGACGTCGACCCGGCTCTCCAGAGCATCGATCTCGCGGCCCCCCGGATATACGAACGGACCTACCCCAAACGCAGCTTGTCGTGAGCTTAGCGCTGGCGGCTCCACCTCGTCCCCTTATGCCAACTACCCATTCGTCGGAAGAACGATCGTTTTTCCATCAACCTCCGTTCGCAAGAAGCCAGTCTACGGAACCACCGCCTAATCGCCCGATGTCGCCGCCAACTGCGAGCAGATAGAGAAAATTTGGGCCGTACAACTGCGGGCAAAAGCAAGATTTGTATTTAACCGACGATTATTACGCATATTAGTCGATTACATCACTGGCAAGCGCGAGCACGGACGTTGGAATTACAATTCCAATGTCGCGAGCTGCGCTTTCATTTATAATAAGATCGAACGATGAAACTTGTTCGACAGGAATTTCCGAAATATTATTCCCCTTAATAACGCTATCAATAAAATAAGCAGATCTCCCATACATAGATGAATACTTAGGCCCATAGCTCATTAGGCCGCCAGCAAAAACGTTTGATCGACTAACATACAGACCAGGGATTCGTGCTGCCGTTGCGAGCAAGGCAATCTCGGCCTGTCGCGCATTTGCCACAGGAGACGCCGGGACCAAAAAACCCAAATCAGCCTTACCTCTCATCAAATCGAAGGAACAACTCAAAGATGCAGTATTCTCGATCGACAAAGGAAATAAGTCGAGATTTAATTTCTCCGCCGTTATTTTGGTTGAGTTTAGGAGGCACTGATACATAGGATCAGATTGGTCAGAAAGAAAAGCAACGGCTTTCATCGAGGGGGATGTTTCTTTGAGTATAGATATACCTTTACTAAGCACATCTTTCATTTGCATCGAAATACCGGATATATTCACTCCTGGATGAGAAAGGCTATTGACGTGTCCCATGCCGACTGGATCCGCATGATATGCAAAAACAATAGGAATGGTCGTTGTAAGATTTCGATAGATCGAAACCTGCGTCGAACCCGGACAAAGTATTATGTCTGGATGGCTATCAACGATCTGAGCAGCGCATTTTTCCATAGCCTTTGTTGAGGCTGGCCAGAAATAATCGATCTCGATATTTTGGCCGTTCGTGTACCCATATTTGGAAAGACCGCTTTCGATTGCTCGCCTCTGATTGACCCACGCTGTGGCCGGCCCTAGTCCCATGAAGCAAACGCGAAATCGCCTGCCTGAAGCGTGGGCAATCGACCAAGCGCAAGGTATCAAGGCCAGCGGCGCAAGTCCGAGGAAAGAGCGTCGTCGCATTATCTAAAGCATTCCCTTTATAATATGCAATACAGTCCACCGCATACAGGCCATCTTTAAGACGCACATTTGCCTAAAAGACCTATTTCTGTTCTTCCAATACATATTTATCAATCAGTTGCATATTTGTTATTCGCGCAGGTATCAGATTCGCAATAATACGTGCAGTAGTCAGCAGCCATGGCAAATCGGATTAATAGGGCGCTGGCGTTTTGTCAGGTCTTGTATTCTATCATGATTATTATTGTCGGCCTCAATTTGACCAATAGTAAATGCGATTGGTTGATGAACATGGATCACATCACCAGCGGCAGTACCTGTCGGCTCAGGAAGCGGGCTTGCAGCCTTTACAGCAGCAATTGCCGCGGCATTCATGATCGGATTGCCGGATGGCTTTTCAATTGTTACGTGCGAGACATTTCCAACTTTGTCAACATCAAAACTGACATCTACAATATATCTTCCCGAAGGTATATTATAGAAATGGCGTTTTCTTATAGTTCTATAAATATGCTCTGAAGAACGCGCAGCCCAAGTGGCATCTTGTGCTAGAACTGGATCTGAAATGAATAGCATAAATCCGGACAAAATGACTAAAAGTTTGATTTTCATAACGCGCCACCCAAAAAAATCAATTAGCGTTATTGCGTAACTTAATTTAATAGCCCATCATTGCTGAGAAACCGGCGGCAGCTGCGCGCGAAAACCAGCTGTTTGCAGCCTTTTCGTCGCGTTGAACTCCGTCCCCAGCGCTGTAAAGAAGCCCAAGATTGTGCATTGCCGAAGGAGATCCGGCTGCCGCGGCCCGCTCGTACCAATATTTGGCGCGGGCATAGTCTTGCTTCACGCCGTCACCAGCATCATACAGGCTGCCAAGATTGTTCATGGCTTCGGCGCAGCCAGCGGAAGCGGCTTTTTCGAACCAGCGCCTGGACAGAGTATGGTCCCGCTTAACGCCTTGTCCGGCCTCATAAAGAAAGGCGAGATTCAACATCGCCTCCTTGTCTCCTTTTGCAGCGGCTTTTTCGTAATCATTTTTAATGTTTCCGGCGTGGGAGCCTGAGCTAAATCCGAGCGCGGCCACGATAAAAATTATTCTAAGCGCCTGATGGGTCATCCCTAAAATTTCCTTGTAAAGAACTTACCTTATAGCCGTCGTATCTCCATTCCATCAATGCGTCAGGAACAAATCACACCTTTAATGATCAATAATAACATATGAAGATATCATCGTAAAATTTTAAAATCTGGTATTTCATGAATAAATTACTTCATGTCTTAGCTCGACTTTGGCCATTTGCAGCGCGTCGAGTGGGCTGAGGTGACGAAGCGGGCGTGTGATCCTCCGCTGATTCCGCGGACACAGGGAGATCATTTCGCGGTCCTCTCGGCTTGCTCAGGCGTGAGATAGCCGAGTGCCGAGTGGATGCGTTGCCGATTGTAGTAGCCCTCGATGTAAGCGAACAGGTCGCGACGGGCCTCGTCCCGGGTTGCCCATCGTCGCTGATGGACGAGCTCGACCTTGAGCGTGTGGAAGAAGCTCTCCATCGGGGCATTATCATAGCAGCAACCCGTGCGGCTCATCGACGGCCTTGCTCCCATGCCGGCGAGTTGCCTCCGGTAGGCCTCCGCCGCGTACTGGCTGCCGCGGACAGATCAGCCCGGCGGTTGGTCGCTGCCGCTGGGCGGCCATCATCAGCGCCGCCACGCTCAACTCAGTGCGCATGTGATCGCGCATCGACCAGCCGACGATCTTGCGCGTGGCCAGATCGAGGACGGCGGCCAGATACAGCCAGCCCTCGCCGGTCGGCAGGTAGGTGATATCGGCCGAGCGGGCGCTCTCAGGCCGTGACCGCCATCCGTAGAAGCCGCTGGGTGAAACTCCGAGCACGCGGCACATGAGACGCACCGGCCAGGTCCGCGCATGCTGCTCGATGAAGGCGAAGGTCACTTGGGCATCTCCGCGAAGATGCCGATGGCTTTTTTAGTACGTCGCGCTCCATGCGCGTACGGTCGAGCTCACGCCGCAGGCGGGCGATCTCGGCGGCCTGATCGGACGGCGAGGCGACCGGGCTTGGTGGCGCACTCCCCGTCGATCCGGCCGGCCGCGGCAGGGGTGGGGCCCCGTTCAGCGTGGCCCGCCACTGCCGCAACATCGAGGGCTGGACCCCGAGTTCGGCCGCAACCTGCATCTGCGGCCGGCCGCTGCTCTCCAGCAAGGCGACCGCCTCGCGTTTGAACTCGGGCGTGAACTCTCGTCTCGTCTTCGCCATTCCACACCTTCCCCGCTCAGCATGAGCGTATCAAAGGTGTCCGCGAAGACGAGGGAGGATCAGTATCGGGCCTGCTGGGATCCTCGGACGACCGGTTCGAGCCAAACATGCAGCCGCATCGGGAGCTACTGTCAGACCTGACAGTAAGCAGGCCCGGCTCGCTACGGTAACATTGATGTGAGCTTATAGTAACATTTTTGTGCATCAACATCTTTTGAAAAATTTATACGGTAAATAAACGACACAAATTGTTACAATTTAATGATTGTGGCGCTCGATTTCGGTCATTATTCGACGAAAGAATTATTCGTCAGCTCCAGCTGGCTTGGGCGTTAACACATGGAAATCATGGCGAATAGGCGCATCGCGGCCAGCCGATTCGACTGCACCCTCATCGCGATCGCCCGCGACGAGGGGCCATACATTGCGGAATGGCTGGCCTTTCACCGTGCGGTCGGATTCAGCCGGATCCTCGTCTTCGATCACGCCAGCGCGGACGAAACGCCCGCGATCATCGCCCGTGCGGCAGCCGCCGATCCGGCCATTTCCCTCCACACGGTCGCGGCTCCCGACGGCGTTGCGCCACAGATAGCGGCCTATACCGCCGGCATGGCCCTGGTGAGCACACCGTGGGTGGCATTCCTCGATATCGACGAGTTCCTTGTGCCCTGGCAGGACGGCTCGCTCCCCGACTACCTCGCTCGGGTGCCGGACGATGTCTCGGCCGTCCACGTCAATTGGCGCTCCTTCGGCTCGTCCGGCTTGATCGCACCCGCCTACGGCTTCGTGACGGAGGCCTTCAGGCGCTGCGCCCCATCAGACTGGGTCTACCAGACCCATTACAAGACGCTCGCTCGGTCCGAGCATGTTCGGGGCGTGCAGGTGCACGAGGTGGTTCTGGCCAGCGGCCGACGCACGCTCTCGGACTTCACCGATGTCGCGACCGACACCACCGGAATGGCGGACCGGACCGCCTACGGCGGCATCCAGCTCAACCACTATCAGTGCAAGACCTGGGGCGAGTTCTCGGCCCGAATGCGCCTGCCGAGCGCGGGCAGTCCGCGCGGTCCCCGCCTCGACGATCTGGCGCTGCGCTTCAGTCTGCTCGACCGCAATGAGATCGAGGACCTGTCGGCGTCTCAGTTCAGCCAGGCCATGCGCGCGCGATGGGCGGTCCTGACGACTGGGCGCGCGCCGCCGCGCGCCCAGGCCGCGGCTGCCCGTGTCTGGAACCGCCTTGCAGCCCGCGACTTTCTCGCTCCAGAATTCGCTGCTTAGGATCGGCTTCCATCCTGCTAGCGGTGCGCCCCAATCAACCCTCCTATCTCCTGCTTCAAGGGGCTCGTTCTGCTTCAGAAGGTGTGCTGATCATCTCGCCCGATCGATCCATGAGCCGCACTCCGGTTTGCAATGGAATGCCGGCGTTGACGGTAGCGAAGTCAGCGTTCAGGGGTTTCCGGCCAAAAGTAGCCGGTCTGAATTCCTGAAGAGTTTCGGTCGCCGCGAGGCGTACGAAAGTCTTGGATGAACGAACCCGCGGGATGGCGGGCGGGCCTATGGGGATTTGGGCTGGGCGTCGCCCCCAGTGGCGGAGCGACGGCGGCCAAACCTCGCCGGTGGCGTGCTTGGAAGTCCCCGGATTGGCAAGGCCTCAGCGCTTGGCGAAGCGAACCGGGGTTCGGCGATCGCGGGTGCACGGTTCATCCTGAGGTTCGGCACGGGGTGAGGCATGCCCCCCAACTCGATCGCGGCGGGCATCGTCTCAGTCCGGCGCTGCCCCCTGTCTATGGAACAGGGCGGGCCTGTCGAGGGGGCTGGTCACGGCCCGCACCGTCCGGGTTGCGACCTTGGCGTAGAGGGCGGTGGTGTCGAGCCGGCTGTGCCCGAGCAGGACCTGGATGAGGCGGATGTCGACGCCGTCCTCCAGGAGATGGGTGGCGAAGGAGTGGCGCAGGGTATGGGGACCGACGCGCTTGGGGATCCCGGCCGCGCGCGCCGCCTCGACGACGACGCGGTGAAGCTGGCGTGTGCTGATCGGCCGTGCCCAGTCCTGGCCGGGAACAGCCAGCCCTGGCGCTGCAGGACACCCTGCCGGTGGCCCTCGCTCCACCAGCGCCGCAGCAGGTCCAGGAGATCGGCCGACAGCATGGCATTGCGGTCGCGGCCGCCCTTGCCGCGTTCGATCCGCAGGATCATGCGGGTCGAGTCGATATCGCCGATCCTGAGCGCGGCGACCTCGGCCACGCGCAGGCCCGCGCCGTAGGCGAGCGACAGGGCGGCGAGATGCTTCAGGCAGACCGTGGCATCGAGCAGACGCCCGACCTCGTCGGCGCTCAGCACGTCGGGCAGGGTACGGGGATGGTTGAGGCGGACCAGCCTGCGGGCGAGATCGGGGCGGCTGAGCGTGTGGATGAAGAAGAAGCGCAGGGCGGAGACGATGGCGTTCATCGTCGGCACGCCGACGCCGAGTTCCTGCTGGGCGATCTGGAAGCGGCGCAGGTCGTCACCGGTCGCGGTATCGGGCGATCGCCGCAGGAAGGCGGCCAGCCGCCCGACGTCGCGGATGTCGTTGCGCTGCGTCGCCCGGGAGAACCGGCGCAGGGTCATGTCGTCGATCAGGCGCTGACGCAGCGAGCCGCCGGCAGCGGCGGGAACGGCAAGGACGGTCATGGGATGGCTCCGCTCGAAGGGAGCCGGGATCGTCCGCCCGAGCTGGGCGTCCCTCAATCGGCGCAGGGCGTTCGGGTCAATCCGCCGACCTCGACGCTGCCACCCCTCCCGCGCGAGCGGGTTCGTTCAACCACCCAATGCGGTCAACCGGTGTGGTTCGCTGCGGGTGCCCCCGAGCGAACCACATATCATAAGCCTCTTGATACGCAGCGGGGCACGACAAACGAGGGCAGTGTCACTCCAGACCGGCCGGGCATGGCATCCGACGTCGGCGGCATCCCTCAAGTCTGCTAGAGGAGCTTGCCGCAGCCCCTTGCCCACGCGCGGGCAAAGTGGTCGCCGACGCCGCCCGCGAACTGCATCTCGGTCTCGTAGTCCGGACCGCACCCAAGCTGCGCTACAAAGCACATCGGCGTGCGGCAATGGTCGCAATGCGGCGATCCGTCGAACCGCAGCCAATTGACCGCGCCGCTCGCGATTGGAGTTGTATGCATCAGGCCGCCGCGTAGGCGTGGCCGGCATCGGTCAGGCTGCCATCCGGCTGAAAAAACGCCGAGACGGAGAGCGGGCCGCCGCCACCCGCCTTGCCCCATGGATACCAAGCATAGCCGCGCACCCAGGATGTCCGCTCCATGTACGGGCAGACCGTCTCAATGAAGCGGATTGCGTCGCGTTCGGTATAGCGGTTCTTCCGGTCGCCACGCGCGCTCCAGTCGACGCAGCCGAATTCCGTCACCCAGATCGGGCGCTTGTACATGTCGTGGACGCGTGTCAGCAGGCCGAGGAAGTCGTGTGGGTCGGCGGAGCCGTAATGGTGGAACCCGACCGAGTCGAAATGCAGTCTCCGCTGTTCAGCGCCGGCGACGAAGCGCTGCATCCACTGTTGGTGCGGCTGCGCGCAGGACGGGGTGACGAGGTCGGCGGCGATGCCTTCCAGCTTCGGCCAGGCGTCCAGCGCCTGCTCGACGGTGAGGTTGGACTGGTCATGGTGGTCCGGCTCGTTGAAGCCGAGCAACACCGGCAGGCGCGTCCCGCGCATGGCCGCCAGCGCCGTATCGGTATTTCCGTTCAAGCCCCAGATCATCGGTTGGAAGCGGATCGACGGGTCGTCGGCGACCACGCCCTTGGTTGCCGGATGCACCCCCCAGTCATAGTACCAGCTCGTGCGCAGCCCGGATGCGGAGGGTGCGGCGCCTGCCAAGCCCTTCTTCGACGTCGGGCCCACCCCCTCGGCGTGAAGGGCATGGCTCACCGCGAGCGAGCCGGCGGCGGCCAGAAGGGATCGTCTGGAGACTATCACGTTGCTCCGAAGGTTATCGTCGCCCGCTCCTCGCCGAGCTGCCTGACAGGCCGCTGAACAGGCGCCGCTTGTGACGCTCGACCTTAGGAGGAAACCTGGATGACGGTCATCCGCCCTCTTCCTCGCTGGAGGTGATCGGGGGACTAATAACCCCCATAACGGAGCTGCTGCGCGTACCCGGCGTCTCGGTAGGACTGGGCTCTGCGAACGTTGGCTGCGTGCGCATAGGCATCGGCCGACGCATAATCCCCATTCAGCGCCGCGACGTTTGCGGCATGCTGATCGCGCTGGGCCTGAATGGCGCGGACGTTCGCGGCGTGTTGTGCCTGACGAGCATCATACTGTGCACAAGCGTCGGTACTGAGGAGAACAAGCGCGCTGAAGGCGGCAGAGATCAACTTGATCCCGACGGTATTGATCTTGAGATCCATTTTGGCACCTCGGGTAGCGATGCTTTTTCGTGCGTCACGCTGCTATCAAAGATCGCGAAGCATTAATCCAACATGAACCACCTGTGGTTGCGCTCTCCCGATGGTTGGAGAGCACCGCGATCGAGGAGATAGGGCGAGGAAACGCGGTCATCCGTGAGGCCGCCTGGTTGAGTGCGGTTAGGTGCTCGACGTGATCGGCGCGACCGCGGTCCGTGGGCTTTTGGGACATGGTGCTCCATGTCACCAGCCGTCCCGTTGCCACTTTGGCCTCTATCAAGCGCTGAAGAAGCGGGGGGCGCCCGCCATCGGCTGACAAGCGTGTCCCCAGATCACGCATAAGGTGAAGCCCGGCGTTCTCGCCGCGTTCAAATGCAGGGGCCGAGTTCTCGGTCGGAAGCCGCCGGTTTGCGCCGGAGCGTGCCGGTTCGCGTTCGCGACCTTATTTTCGCTGTAGCGCAAAAGGGACTTGCAAGCCTCATTTTACGCTACTACGATAATTCGATGACGACGACGTGGGATGAGGCGAAGCGCCTCGCGAACCTGGCCAAGCACGGTCTGGATTTCGCCGACTTCGACGCCTCGTTCGACGGTGATACTGCCCTGATCCTTCCGACGCGTCCGAGCCAGAACGGGCGCTGGCGCTACAAGCTGATCGGAGATTGGAACGGCGAACGGGTAGTTGCGGTGATCGTCTCGCCCCTCGGCACGGAAGCGCTGTCCTTGGTCAGCCTTCGTCATGCCGACCCTGAGGAAAGGGAGAGCTATGAACAACACCTCGCACAAGCCTGAGCAGCTTGGTCCTGGCTACTCGCAGGAGGACTGGGACGAGGTTTCCGACAACCCGAAGCTCACAGCCGAGGAGTTGGCCGCGTTGCGTCCTGCGCACGAGGTGCCGGAGGTCTATGACCTGTTGCCGAGGCGCGGACGCGGGCGCCCGAAGGTGCCTGATGCGAAGGTGAACATCACTCTCAGGATCGCGCCTGACCTGCTGGACGCCTACAAAGCCACTGGCGAAGGGTGGCAGGTCCGGATGCAAGAGGATCTTCGGGCGTCTATGGATCGGCGCCTGGAGGTGGCTGTGAAGCGGAGCAAGCACGTAGCTTCCCTCTCGCGTCCCAGTAAGCAAACCGCTTGATCCTCAGGCCCATCATGAGCCTCGCAGGTTATTTCGGCCTTCAGGCCGGAGGGGAATGCGAGCCCGACGTGAGGATGCGACCTTGCGCGAAGGGCTTTACCCGCTCGTCACCCCGCTCTAGGCGATCCTGATCGATAGCGGTGCCGGCCGCTCGACTCCGCCTGGACCTGAAACTACAGACGGAGGAGCGGCCGACATCACCACGCGAACCAATGCGGAACACGGCTCGGCGGTGACACTATGACGATATGATTGTGAACCAACAAGCGAGGAAATATCGCTTGCGACACTGTCAGCGTCCGGCGCGTTGCAGGACAAGGACTAGTGTTTAAAGATTTAGGACGGCCACGATGGCCGAAGTCAAGATCCAGGAATTTATTTTTAGTTCAAGTTTCCAGAAATCTGGCTGAATTTGGCCGACAAGCTTGTCCCAACCACCTTCAAGCCCCCTATGATAACTACGGCGATAAGAGCGGCAATCATGCCATACTCTATCGCAGTTGCTCCGGATTGATCGGAGACAAATGCTTTGATTTTATTCGCCACCATAAATCTGCCTCGTATTCAGTTGTCTTGTTATTCCAATGATTGATGATGCAAATTTGTATTTGACAATCATCTAAATCGGACATTAAAGATAAAAGTTTATAGGCCGTTATAATACGCCCGGAATTTGTATCTAATGTCTATTAAAAACCAACTTCCGCGGCAATGGTGAAGAAAAACTCCTACTCCAATAGAAGTTGATCGTGGATCAATTTCGAACTACTTTCGGGCGAAGCTCGTGGCCGTGAAGCACGTGCCGTGCCGCGGCTCCAAGAAGACGGTCCCCATCGCCATCTCCACTCTCCTGAGGGGCTTGTCGCAAACCCGGACGGCCCCTCGTTCACCGGTCGTTAGCCATACCCGCCGAGCTTGCCGCTCCACCCTGGAGCCGGCCCATGATCCTGTCCGCCATCGCCGCCAAGCTCAAGGCCGCCGGCTGCGAGGTGATCCGTTCGGAGAAGATGTCCGGCAAGTCTGCCGACGATCGCCCGGAGCTGGCCACGGTCATGCAGTTCCTGCGCGAGGGCGACGAGCTGGTGGTGGTCCGCCTCGATCGGCTCGGCCGCTCGACCCGCGACGTGCTCAACCTCGTGCACGAACTCGATCAGAAGGGCGCAGCTCTGCGCATCCTCGATCCCGAGCTGACGACAGGCGGTGACGTCGGACGCATCGTCGTGACCGTGCTCGGCATGGTCGCCGAGATGGAGCGCAAGTTCATCCTGGAGCGCCAGCGCGCCGGCATCGAAGCGGCCAAGGCCGCCGACGTCTACGCCGGCAAGGGGCGGCCGCGCTCCGTGCCCGAGGAGGAGATCCGCCGCCACGCGGCAGGGGAGGGGCCGACCGCCATCGCCCGCGCCCTCGGGATCTCACGCCGCAGCGTCTATCGTGCCCTCAAAGATGTGGCTGCAGCCTGATGCAACGGCGTGGGAGCTGAGAGAGGCGGACATTTTTAGCCAAACTCGCGGGTACTCAATGCGGACAAGAGCCGTTCTACCATTCGTCGGTCGCGCCGCCGCCGCTGAACCAGCCTCCGCCGCCCTCGAAATCATCGGACGAGGAGCGATCCGAAGAGCTGCTCTCTTCCCCCGAGCCGAAGCTCGGTAGGAACCACAGAGAGCAGAAACCGATGCGGTAAAGGACGATCAGGACGATCACGATGCCGACGACGAGGGCGATGACGATCGCGATCTGCACGGGATCGATATCGAACGTGCCGCCATGCGCGTGCGGCTTGCGCTGCCATTCCTCCGCATCGCGCGAGAGGATCGAAAGGAGACCGTCGACGCCGGCATCGAGGCCCCCATAATAGTCCCCGGTCTTGAAATGCGGGGTGATGAGACCAGCGACGTTGACCTTGGACAGGGCGTCGGTCAGCGCCCCCTCCAAGCCGGAGCCGACCTCGATCCGGATCTTCCGCTCGCGCGGAGCCACCAGCAGCAGGACGCCGTTGTTGGTCTTGGCCTGCCCGATCTTCCAGGCGCGCGCGAGCTGATTGGCATAGTCCTCGATGGCCACGCCCTGCAGGTTCGGCACCGTGGCGATGACCACCTGATCGGAGGTCGTACCCTCATAGGCCTTCAGTTTCACGACGAGCTTGCCGCGCTGCTCGGGCGTGAGAACCCCGGCCGCGTCGACGACGCGGCCGGAACGCGGCGGGAAAGTCAGGTCGGCCGCCAGCGCGCTGACCGCGTCCACGGTGAGGCAGGCGAAGAGCAGGGCGAAGCGCGCCCACATCGGTATGATCCTGGTCACGGATCGCCCCCTAGGCCGCCTCATGTACCGGCCCCTAGAACTTCACGTTCGGCGGGCGGTCGGCGTTCGGCGTGGCCGTGAAGGTCTCCATCGGCTTGGCGTCGGGGTACAGCACGGCCGCGATCCAGCGGCCCGGGATCGTGCGCACCTCGGTGTTGTAGGCCCGCACGGCCGTGATGTAGTCACGCCGCGCCACCGCGATGCGGTTCTCGGTGCCCTCCAGCTGGGATTGCAGGGCGAGGAAGTTCTGGTTCGACTTGAGGTCGGGGTACCTCTCCACCGTCACCAGCAAGCGACCGAGCGCGCCCGAGAGCTGGTTCTGGGCATTCTGGTACTCGTTGAACTTCTGCGGGTCGCTGACAGTAGAGGCGTCGACCTTCACGCTGGACGCCTTGGCACGCGCCTCGGTGACGCCGATCAGCACGCCCTTCTCCTGCTTGGCGTAGCCCTTCACGGTCTCGATGAGGTTGGGGATCAGGTCGGCCCGGCGCTGATACTGGTTCTGCACCTCGCTCCAGGCTGACTTGGCCTGTTCCTCAAGGGTTGGCACGCGGTTGACCGCTCCGCAGCCGGAGAGACCCGCGGCCACCAGGATCACCGAGAGCACGCCGAGGAGGCGCGCAGCAGGCGACGTCCGGCGCAGTCCACCAGCAGTCATCAATCTCATTCTCATGTTTTCCTCGGTAGTCCGGTCGCATTTCAGCCGATGTCTCGAAAATTTCCGAGCCAAGTTTGTTCGTGTTGTATTTTTAAATAATTAGACCGACGTCTGTTGACACAATTAGACGACCGTGCTCGAAATTAATGAGACAAATCACACACCGGCTGAACTGCCATCGCGAGACTTGTCATCTCCGAATTCCAAATCGGTAGCTCGAGGCGAAGCAGATAAATCGCAAAAGCACAATCAAATTTATAATGTAACGCTCAAATCAGGCAATTAAAGAGTTCTTATTAGCCCTGGTCCACAGATTAAATCCATGATAAATGTAATTTTTATTTATGTTCAATTTATTCGAAGAATTCTACATTACCATCATCAAGATCATAGCGTGCGCCAACGATTTTCAAACGCCCTTCCCGCTGCGGAGCCTGAAGCATGTGCTCGGTCGTTCTCAGGCGCTCAACCACACGATGGACATTCGCGCGAACGGAATGCTCGAGGAGATCATCATGGCCCTCGCGTTGCGCGCGCAGCACCGCGGGGATGATCGGTTCAATCATCTGACCGATACAGCCCGGAAAAACCGCGTCTTCCCGGACCACCTGGACAGCCGCGTGAACGGCACCGCACCGCTCGTGGCCCAGAACCAGAACGAGCGGTGCTCCGAGGACGGCGACGCCGTACTCGATGCTGCCCATAGCAGCGAGATCGACGACATTGCCGGCGTTGCGCACGATGAAGAGGTCGCCAAGGCCGCGGCCGAACAGGAGCTCCGGTGACACCCGGCTATCGGAGCAGCCGACGAGAACGCAGAAAGGCCTCTGGTCGTGAGCCAGTGAGCCGCGCAGTTTCGCGATGGTCATGCGCGCCTGCATCGGCTGCCCATTGACGAAGCGCCGGTTGCCCTCTTTGAGGAGATCGAGAGCTTCATCGGGGGTCATAGACTGATGGACCGAATGTGCAGAGTTCATCGCTCACCCTAGAGATAAACAGCGAGGTATGCGGCCTCCATCTACCAGGGCAAGATTTTATAACAAATGACGCTTGCGTGCGCGCTGCTACTTACGCCTGTTAAGGTTGCGCTACAGATAACAGCTCCTGGATGGAAATATATTTCCTATTATCCATTTTTGCTCTGATTGTGCCTTTTGACACTTGGCCAACATTGCAGGTCGATCGGAGAAGTTTCTTTGCTCATTACCTTCTGTCAGAGGCTGTACATCCAACGGCGCAGCACATCCAGAGGCTATCGGGCGCCCCCCTGGATCCAGTGCATGCACCCCAGCATCGCTGGGTGCGAAACCGAACCGTGACCCTCACCCTGAGCACCGACCCGCATGCCCCAGCCGTCCGACGCAGCGCAAGCCGAAACCGCTCCAGCGCGCGTGGGCAAATATCCGAGTATCGGCGGTCAACTTAAGGTGCACCGAATTTCGGCATAATCCTCAGCCGTTAGATCTATCGTTACTGAGTTCGCAACTATAATTAGCACATCTTAATTTGCAACTGTGCCTTTCGACACATTCATAAGACACCCAATGCCGTAAACAGATTTTCCGGCCGAAACCGGCTTTCTTCAAAGCGAAATCATTGGGTTTTCGAACATGAAACGAATGATCATCTTCTCCGTTTTGACCCTGCTTGGCACATCTTCCTTTGTAGCTCCTGCGGTCGCCTTTTGGGTGTAGGTTTCCAACTTCGAGAAAAGCCAACATGATAAGCGACGAGTGTAAGCCGGCCATGGCGGCTAGTTCTGTCAACGACGCCCCGGCGCTCCTGCTGGGGCCAGCCACTTCGGGAGAACAAGAACAATCAACTAACAGATCCCTTATGAACCGAGCCACTAAACCTTCCTTGCCGGGACTAGGTAGTGGCTCGTGGTCGTGGCTCGCGGCGAGACGACACAGCTTGGAGTCCGAAAAAAAACGAAGGACAAATAGATCGGGTCGTCAATCTGCTAACAATCCAGCTCTTGGCCGATTAGTGTCATCGTGACTTTGAGGATATTCCGGGGGAGATGTCCCGATACGAGGCGCTCTACCTCTTCTCGGCGAACGGCAATCACCTGAGCCGGGCTCTGACTGCGTCCATGAGCGCGTTCTGCATGACGGCCGGCAACTGGCACAAGGACGGTACACGCGAGCACATCGTGATTGAAAGTGCCAATCTCCTGATTGTTCTGCCGTCCAGAGCCTACGGTCACGCCGACATCTGGTTGAAGAGCCACCGCGGCAAGTGGCAGCATATTTTCCGCTGGCGTGATGTGGACGCTGGCTACCGCCAACCAACTTTCGTGGGATCAGCAGCAATCCTGCGCCGCCATTCCCGGTCATGGCCAACTACATCAGCGACATGTGCTCTTCTCTATCAAACCGAGGTCATTCGATGCGCCATCCTGTTCCACGTACGATCTTTCGCATTGTGGCGAAATCGAGTCTAATCACCGGCATGCTGCTCATAGCTACGGCGCATTCCGGTGCTGGCGAGTACAAATCTGTCTGTTACGATGAGGATAAATATCAGGTCTTCGCGAGAGATCGTTATGCCAATGTCGGCATGGACATTTTCTTCCGCGTCAAGCGAAACAACATCGATACGGACAATTGTGATTGGGATCGGCGAAAGGGCGATGTTTGGATATCGGAAAACAAAGGAAAATACTCTGAGGATGCAATGTATGTCATTGGGGTCCGGAACGATTTTGTTTTGATGGACTTGGGCACGGCGGCAGATCCGGAGCGAAATTTCGCAGTCTACGACATGAAAAGCAGGAAGCAGGTGCTAGATAAGAACGTCTCCGAGCAGGTCGTCATCGCCGACGGTTCAGTCACTCTATGGATCCAGGCCGGATCATCGAATGCCGACAATTGCCCTAATCGGAAAGAGCTGGAAGGCGAGGTTCGGCAAAGCGAGAATGCTTCGGGCGCCACGTTTCGTCTGACACGCAAGCATCTCTTCGATCTGAAAACTGGCACACTGCGTAGCACGCAGGAAACGAAGTGCTACATCGTATGAGGGCCTGAAGGCCGCCCTCGCCCGTGGACGCAAGGGCGGCCGGCCCAGGAAGCTGAAGGAGGCGGACCTGGAGGCGGCCCGGGCGATGCTGGCGGCCGGCACGATCAGCGTCGCCGAGATCGCCAGGCGGCTCGGGTTCAATCGCGACACCTTCTACAGCTATTTCCCCCGCGCCCGTGCCAACAGCGTGGCCGCAAAGGGCTGAGCACTTGGCCGGTCAGATCCCGCATTCAGCCGCTGCTTGCAGCGTCAGGGTGCAGCCCGGTGGCTCTCCTGCCCGACCCTGAGCCCGATAGCTGGAGCGCCATGCCGATCAGCCCCCGTCAGCTCACCGCCTCCCTACTCGCTGCCGACCACATCGCCGAGCGGCAGACGATCGCTGCCTTCGTCGCTGACGCCGCGACGCGGCCGGCGCCGAACCCGTTTCCGGAGACCAGCGTCGGCGCCGTCCTCCAGGTCTGGCGGCAGCGAGCCGCGGAGTTCCAGTCGTTCTCTGTCGAGGCGGCGGGCCTCACCAGCCTGCTCGCGACCCTGTCCGACCTCAGCCTCGACGAGCCGCTGATGCAGGAGATCCTGCGGGCGGGGCCGCATACGGCGAATGTGGTCCACCGCGGCGACGGATGCCGGATCGTTGGGGCTGTGCTCTACGGCAAGCCAGGCTTCGCCCTGCCGGTTCTGCCGATACCGCGAGCGAAGCGTCCCGGCACAGCACCGCGCTCACGTGCTCGCGTCACGCCTGGCCAGCTCGACTTGTTCACGCAAGCCGGCACCTGATGGTCAACCCGGATCCTGCTGAGTCGGTGATGATGGCGCAGGTCCGTGCTCGACGCTGAGGGGCTTCGCCTTGAGCACCTCCCGCATGGCCTTGCTCGGCTTGAACGCGACTCTGCCCTTCGCCGGCACCGTAACGACAGCCTGGGTTCGCGGATTGTGAGCGATCCGCGCAGGGTAAGCTCGAACTGCGAATGTGCCGAACTCCCGCAGCTCGATCCGGTCACCGCGTACGAGCGCGGCGGTCATGGTGTCGAGGATCGTGGTGACAATCGCCTCGACGTCCTGGACGTAGAGGTGGGGGTTCTTGGCCGCGATACGGGCCACGAGCTCGGATCGGATCATAGCCCACGCGATGCCGTCTCGTTTATCGAAGTGCAACCGCCTGTCTGGAAATGCAGCGATCGAGGGCCGTTCGCTAGGACAGGCGGAGCGCTAGCCTCGCGCCAAGGTTGAGCAAGATCTGGTCGATCAACTCTCGGAGGTCGGGGTCTGCGATCCGGTCGATCGCAGCGCGCAGATCGATCGCCAAGCTTGCCGCCAACTCCACGGGATCGCTGCCGCTACTCGCACCATTCGTCGTGGTCGACATGTCCTGCCTGCTTCAGTCGAGAGGAGAGCCGAACGGCTAAAGCCCGGGTGCGGGGCGGTTTGTTGGGGGCGAGGACGCGCGCAGGATGGGCGCTTCCAAACCCGAGCCGTGAGCCGAGAATGCCGCCTGCGCTACCGCCAGCGTCTGCGGGACGAGGCGCGCGTAGATCGGCAGCAGAAGCGCCCCGTCATAGGTCGTGGGTAGCGCGAGGGGCTCGACGTCCCAGCCCATGTCCATGACCCGATCGACCAGCACAGGATGGGTCTGAACGAGGAGACCCTCGAGATCCAAGACCTCGACGGCGCGTGCCACAGCGGCGAACGCCGCCCGCGTCAGCGCACTCGGCCCCTTGGCTTCCCGCTTCTTCGGTGAGACGGCATGGCGGGTCCATTCGTAGATCCGTGGGCCTGTCGGCGACGGCGCCCCCTGCATGATCTCCGGGTAGACCTCCGTCACCAAGTGTGGCCGCGTCGTGGGCAGGAGCCGTGCGTAGGAGATGATCTCCCCTTGCTCTTCGCCGACGATATGGATGCTGTGGGGACTGTCGAACTGATCACGCTCGCGGCCATCCGGCTTTCGACACGCCTCCCATCCCAGATGGTCGACGAAGAAGCTGTGCCTGAACTTGTAGATACGCTCGGCAAGATCGGGCAGATCCCGATCGATGTCGCCGGTTACCAGCCTGAACATCGCGATGGCTCCATGCAGGGCATGGAGGTTGATCGCGAAATCTGCGGGGGACCGGCATCCGTAGATCTACGGACGAGGCTCGCGCAGCGTTTCAGTCTATGATGCGACGGCGCAGCGCCTCGGCGACGGCCTGCGTGCGCGTGACGGTGTTCAGCTTGCGCCCGGCGCTGCCGAGATGATGCTCGACGGTGCGCGTCGAGATCGACAGGATCACCCCGATCTCCCAGGCCGACTTACCGGTCGAGGACCACTTCAGGCACTCGGCCTCTCGACCTGTCAGGGGAGACGGCGGCGTCTCGTCGTCCTCTGCGGGGCCTCGACGCCGGGCGATGGCCTTAGCCGTGGACATCGCATAGATCGCCACGAGATGGAGCGCCGCCCGTTCGTCCTGCGAGAGCTGGACCTGCTCGCCGCCGAAGCTGACGCCCGCCTCGGTCCCGTCGATCTGGTGGAACGGCACGCAGAAGCCCTCGTTGAGGCTGAAGGCGCGCGCCTCCTCCATCACGACCATGCCCTCCGACGTGACCTGCGCCTCGACCGCCTCCTGCCACAGGAACGGATCGGTCGTCCCTCGGATATGGCGGATGACCGGGTCGACGTGCATGTGCCGTCGTTCCTGATAGCGGCGCCCCCATTCCGGTGGCCAGCCGGAGATGAGCGAGCAGTCGTACAGGTTCTCGTGCGGTGCCCTGGGAAGGCCGGCGATCAGAAAGACGTCATATCCGAAGATCGAGCCGCTCCGGCGCAACTCGGTGTAGACGTCGACGTCTGTCACCGCCTTGCGTAGACGATGAACGATATCGAACGCGGTCTGTCGAACGCCAAGGTCGCCCGCCATTCTCGAACCGATCCCCGCGCAACGTGTCAGATACCGTGACGCAGCCAAGTCGGAGATGCGTCAAGGGACGCGTTGAGCTATATCAACCTCAGGTGTTTGTCGCGAGAGCGGGTGTCACAGGGTGGCCGACGAAACGCGCACGCTGCTCCTGTTGCAGCAGATTTCCGAGCTGGTGGGCGTCGATCCCGACACCTTCAAGCGGTGTGGATCCGAACCCCCTGGATCTGCAGCGAGCAGTTCGGTGACCGAAGACGGCGAGGTACCCACGCTGAAGCGGTTGGTTCGCGCGTACGGTGCCCTGACGACGGACGAAGCGCGCATGGCCGCCATTCGAACGATCGAAGCGCTGGCGGCCCCTCCTGAGCGACAGCTCGCGCCGGCCTGAGCGGTGGCCGTCGTCGTGATCGCGACCTGACCAGACAGCCGATCGGATTGGGTCTGCTTCAGTCCCGGTGCGACCCTTCTCCGCCCCTGAGCTGCCCTCAGCCAAGGTGTAGCCGGAGCCGCGTGGCCGGCGGTACCGGGCCCTGGTAACGCCGTCGGTGGTCAGAAAATCCCGGCCTCACCCTGCCTCGGAACTCATGACTTGGTAGTCGCGTGGGAGCGCGGCAGGCTCGTTCCCAGCCTGATTGCGAATATGGGGCGACCACCACCACATCCGGCCGTTCCGGAACTTGAAGTGTCCCCGCACAAAGTGCTCCGCCCGCGGGCGCCCATCAGCTTGTGCGGCACCATCGTCGACATCGATCTGCCGCAGGCGGGCGACGTCGAGTCGGATCGGCCGCAGGTTCGGTAGCGGCGGCCGACCTTTGGCGATCCGGCGCGCGTCGACCCGCTGCGTGTCCGGCGCCGCATCGATCGTGACGACCCCCGAGGGCGAGTTGATGATCAGGAACATGCTGATCAGGTCTGCGGCTGCCTGCTCATGCGGGTTCGGGCCCGGCCCATTGCCGCTGGTCGCGGCCTCGGCCACGTTTTCGCAGCGAAACCCGCTCGGATCTACGTGGATACGGCCGAGGGTACACACCACGGTCGAGCCCGTCGCGCGTTCGATACCTCGTGCATGCAAGAACTGACGGAAGGCAAAGCCGGACGTGCCCTCAGCCTGTTCGACGAGATAGCCAAGATGGCCTCCACCCGGAGCGCCCCATTCAATCCACGTGAGGGGAAAGGGTGGCCGTGCATGATCGAGGGTGCGCAGCAGATCAGCGAAGGGTGTCTTCTCCATGCGCAGGACCGCATCCATCACGCTCTGGTCGACGATGAACCGGCCAGCATTGGGAATGAGGCCATTGGCTTGCGCAATACCCGCGACGAAAGGGCCATCGCGTTGCTCACTACATCTATAGACCAATTTTGCCAGTGTCATTTGCTTGTGTGCCTGAGCGGGATCTGGACCCATTTATCTGCAAACGAGGAGGCGGGTGATATCATTTTCATTCAAGGTTGCTTGATTTAGAAAACACAATGACCAAGCTATTATTTTCCTGCCTAAAGCTTGCGCGCTGCTCAAGACATTATTTCAGGGAAAGGCGTATATGCCGACGACGTCACGCTAAGGGACATGTGCAGTGCCAAATTTTTACACTCTGCAGCAGACAGTTTTTAACTCTGCAAGGCCGGAATTTCCATATAAGATCTACAGGGAAATTGCGGCGAACTGCTTCATGCTGATGACTTTTCTTGAACTTCATCACGATGAGATCCATTACGGCGACGTAGCGCGGGAGTTCGCGTCGGCGAGTGATGTGCCTTCTCTGGAAGACGACAAGCTTATCGCCGAGGCGCGGTTGCGCAGGGTCATAGACAACGAACTGCGGACGTCAGCGACCCGTAATCAGTTCAGTGCCGGGCTGAGGTGCCTGTCTTATCTTTCGCAAGTCAGGCCTCTCCCCGGGGATAAGGTTGAGCCGCTCGCACGCCTGGAGCGGGACATCCTATCGTTGCTTTAAGGCTTACCCGACATCCATCGACGGCTGTCTTTCCCAATCGGCATGGCTTGGCTGGAAGCCATGCCATCGCTCAGTTCCAAGCGTGGAAGACCAGCCGTGCTCGCAGTGACGCCGCCGGCCTTTGTGATCGACCCCTCATGCGCATGCGTCTGGTCTTCTTAGCTTTTCTCGCGACTGTGCTTCTTGCCCACCCAGTCGCGGGCTTGATCCAGAACGGGCTCGACCCGGCGTATTGGCCCGCAGGGGTGACGCGCCCAGGTGTCTGGTTTGAGACCCTGTTCTCCCGCCACATGGGCGATGCGCTGGCGGTACCGTATTTGATGCTGATCGGCCGTGCCCCCGAGTTCGCGAACGACGGCTGGTCAACGGGGCCGCTCCTCGCCGTCGCCCCACTCCTGATCCTGTTCGGCGCCGCACTCCTGCGCCGCGCCAAGCCCGAACAGAAGCGGGACACCTCGGACCTTTTCGGCTCGGCTCGCTTTGCCAACGCAGCTGAGCGCGGGCGGCTGCGCGACGGCCTCGAACTCGGCCGGGATCCGGAGACGGGTCACCCGGTGCGCCTCGCCGTACAGGGTACGCTCGTCACCATCGCGCCGCCGCGCAAGGGTAAGACCTCGGGTCTCCTGATCCCGAACCTCGCCTTCCCCGAACCTCAGGGCTGGGGCGGTCCAGCAGTGGTGCTCGATCCTAAGGGTGAGGTCTATCGCTCCGTGGCCGCTCGGCGCCGGGCACTCGGCCGGCAGGTCGTCTGCCTGGATCCTATGGGGCTGGCCGGCGGCACTGACCGCTGGAACCCGCTCCAGGGCCGCGACCCGAACGACGTCCTCTACCTCCAAAGCACCGCGCTGGCGCTCCTGCCCGAGGCCACCGGGGACGGCGAGGCCTCCGCCTACTTCCGCAACCGGGCCGTCGACCTGATCACCGGCGCGTTTCTAGTCACCCTGCGCCGCCCGGAGGTGTGCTCGGTGACGGAGGTCCAGGACCTCCTCAGCGACGAGGGCCGCTTCCGCGGCCTCCTGCAGCAGTACGTCACACACTGGCCCGAGCCCGCGGCCTACGCAGCCCTGGAGATCCTGGAGGCCGATCCGAAGACCAAGGACCCGATCAAGTCCACCGCCCTGCAGGCGTTCCAGTGGCTCGCCGACCGGCGCCTGCGCGACCTCGTCGGCGCCTCGACCTTCCAGCTGGCGGAACTGTCCTCCGGTACCGTCGATCTGTTCGTGGCGGTGCCGACCGAGTACAAGGCCGTGCTCGCCCCGTTCCTGCGCTGGCTGTTGTCCGACCTGTTCGCCTCGGTGCGCCGTCGTCGCCCGACCGAGCGGTTGATGATCTTCGTCGACGAGGCCGCGGTGCTCGGCCGGTTCGACGCTCTGCTGACTGCGGCGGGCGAGTTGCCGGGCTACGGCGCCAGTCTGTGGACGATGTGGCAGGATCGCGCCCAGCTCGTCGGCCTCTACGGTGAGGCCGGAGCGGACGTACTGCTCAACACCGCCGAGGTCGTCACGATCTTCGACGTGCCGGCCGTCGATCCGGACGAGGCCGAGCGCTGGTCGCGGGCGATCGGCGACTACACCGCCTTCGTCGAGACGCAGACCGCTCCGACCGGCGACGCCAAGGGCACGCCGTCCACGACCCGTGCCTCGCAAGGTGCTCGGCTGATGACCAAGGAGGCGCTGATCGCGATGCCGGGCGACGAGCTCCTGGTGTTTCCCAACAGCGGCGGCCACGCCCGCCATCCGCTGCGCCTGAAGAAGACGGTCGCGCATACCGATCCGCGCTTCCGCAGGCTGATCACCTCCGTGGCGCCGGTCGGTCGAGCGCGCTGAGCCGAGGCCCTCGCCGCGCTCGTGTCCCCGATGCGTCGGCGTGCATCGGCAGGGGTCGAGAGGACACGCGACCGGCCCTGACAGGGCTGATCGGTTCAGCGGCTGTCGGCAGTTCGATTGCCACGTGATCGGCGCCGGAGCGTCCTCGATCGAGGATGCTCCGGCGCTCAGTGCGAAGTTGGTCCGGGACGGGTCTGCAGCCAATCCGCCGGCACATGCGTCACGGCGTACCCGACCCCGGGGCGCCAATCGCGCAGCTCGGCCTTGCCGTCCGTGACCCGCATCAGCGCGTAGGCACGTCCGGCCACGAGGCGGTCGCCGGCGGGCTGCCCATCCGGCATGACCCAGTCCGCGGGCACGTCGCCACTGCTCCGAGCCTCGACCCAGGAGATCGGTGTGCGGCGGTAGGCCAGGAGCAACGCGGACACCAAGCAGAGCGCGAGCAGCGCGTTGCGGACGACGAGGCGCCCCCGGAACGGCAGGCGCCCGCGCCAGATCTCGATGCGGCTGGCGTGGACCGGGATCGGCCGAGCGCTCGGCTCTGCCTCTCCGGACTGGTCGCGGAGGGAGAGCAGGAGCTCGCGCCGATGTTCCGGCATGAGTTGCGGGGCGCCGTCCTCCAGGGCGGCGAAGCGCTCGCGCTGCGGGCGCGCCTTCAGCCGGGTGAGTGCGGCGCGGCTGTCCTGCTCGAACGCGGCCGCGGCCTCGCGGGCGGCGCGCTCGGCCCGCGCGAGACGGGCACGTACGTCCTCAGGCGTTGCGGGCACGCTTGGCTCCCCCCGCCTGCGTCCCGCCGCGTGCCGGCGGGACCGATGTCTCCTCGACGAGCCAAAGGGCGGCCGGCTTGACCGCCTCCATCACGGCAAGGCGGAAGGCGGTGAGATCGCGCAGGATCCGTCCGGCCTTCGCCGGTGAGGTCTGCTCGACCAGGCTCGCCCGGTCGAGCCGGCCTACACCGCGCAATTGACCGGCCGCCAGGACCGCGCGCGTCTCGTCCTCCAGCTCGAAGGCGCGCAGGTGCGTCACCGTCGCGTCGCCCACGACCCGCTTCAGGATAGCCGGGTCGGTCGCACCGCGCACAGCATTGGCCACGACGAAGCGGGCGCCCGCCCAGTCCTTGGCCGCGTGCAGCAGCTTGCCCGCGTCGGCGAGGGAGCCGGCTTCAGCCGCCACCACCACCACCAGCCCGAGCTCGATCCCCGCGCTCCTCAGGACCGGTGCCTCGTCCTTGAGGATGCCGAGCAGGCTCGCCGAGGTGTTCGCACCGATGTCGACAAGGGTGGCGATCTTCACCGTGTGGAGCGCGTTGATCACATCGTCGAGCTCGGCACGCGCGGCCTTGCCGCCGCTGGCCTCGATCGCCTCGCGCGTGGCGCGCATGGGGAAGTGCTGCACACTGCCCGGCTCGTTGGCGGCCTTGGCGGTCTTGAACTCGGTCAGGCGGTGGATGGACTCGATCTCCAGGATCGGGGCGTCCGGCACCGCTTCAGCCAGGCCGCGGGTCACGGTCGACTTGCCGACGCCGCCGGTTTCCTGGGCGACGAGGAGGACGCGGGGCATGGGTGTCAGTCCTTCTTGAACAGGTGGCTGTGCCGCTCGGCTTGCATCTGGCGGATCTCCGCCTCGGTGAGCGGTGCGTCTGCAGGCGTGGGGGCCGGTGTATCGCGGTCCGGACGCAGCTCCGGAGCGAGCCGCATCGGTCCGGCTCCGGAGCCGGTCGGGGCCGCGGGCGATGGCGCGGGATCCGCCCGGTCGGGGCGCGCCGTCCGCTTCGCCGCCCGGGCGGCGCGGGTGGCGGCCTGCCGGCGCACACTGGAGATGATGCCGGTGAGATTGCGCCCGGTGATCGGCCCGCCGTCGGCGGTGGTGAAGCCCTGCGCTGTGAGCCCGGCCGCGACCGCGTCCCAGGTCAGGCCGCTGGCCTGAAGCGCGAGGAGGGCATCGAGGTGGTCGCGCACGGCCTCCATCAAGCCGGTGGCGGGACGCCCGCCCGGCGCACCGGCCTTGCGGTGGCTGTTGGGGGTTGCGGCAGCGTCGCGGGCGAGGCGGCGCAGGTCGAGGCGGGGGCGCTGGGCCATGGCGCTGCCTAACAGGGCGGGGCTTGCCACCGCGTGCAGGCGATCGGGCGAATGCCGCGGGCGACGGCAAGCCGACGTTAAGATCCGGCAGCAAGCGGCAAGCTACGGCCGAGGACGGTAGCGGTACGGTAACGCGTACGGCAACAAGAAGGGTATCACACCACACGCACTGAAGTGACGGGGCGTTAACCGCGTGGCCGAGCGAGCCTCGCCGGGCCGCTCGGATCGTGCCACGGCGTGGAGCGTGGTTCTTCACGAGCAGGTACGCCGATGGCCCAGGAGGTCAAGCTCACCGTGATCCTGGAGGCGGCGCTCGCCGACCGATTGAAGGTTGCCGCGACCGAGCGCGGCTGGTCCCCCGAAAGCCTCGCAGCCGATTGCGTCGCTCAGGCCCTGGAGGTGGCGATCCGCCATAGGGTCCTGATCGAGCGGATGGAGCAGATCGACGGCGCCATCCTCGACATGGCTCAGGCCGTCGGTGACCTCTGTGCGCCATCGGGCGGTATCGACCTGTCCAAGGTCTGCCGCCTCCGCACGGGCGACGCCGCCGATCCGGCGCGGTGACCGCCTCGCTGCATCGCCTCGGCGCCGGCGCACCGGCGGCGGCGTACTACACCAACGACAGCCGGCGCGAAGCGCGCCCGGATCGGCGCGACGAGTACTACCTCTCGGATGGCGGCGGGGTGTGGTGGAGCAGCGGCGAGACCGTCGTGCGCCACGGCGCCGCGATCGATGCGGCCTCGTTCCGGGATCTCTGTGCAGGGCTCGCTCCGGCCACCGGCAGGCCGCTGGTCCGCGGTGCGGGCCCGGGCCACTGGGCCGGCGTCGACTGCACCATGACGCCCGGGAAGTCCGTGTCCGTCCTCTGGATGGCCGGCACATCCGAGCAGCGCGCGGCGATCGAGGAGGCCCACCGCACCGCGGTCGAGCGCGCGCTGAGTTTTGTCAGCGCGGAGGGACTCATCACCGTCCGGACCGGCGCGGGCGGCACGGAGCAGCATCGCCCGCGCGATCTGATCGTCGGCCGGTTCGATCATTATACAACCCGGGAAGGTGATCCGAATATTCATACACACTGTGTATTTATCAACGTCGCTGGTGCACCCGCAAATGCCGGCGCTGGCCGCTACAAGTCGCTGACGCATCTGACTATCGAGCCCGAGCGATTGTACGCAGCTCAGCTCGCGGTTGGGGCAGCGTACAGGGCGGCGCTGGCCGAGGGGCTGCGCGAGCGGTTCGGGCTGCAGTATCGCGAGGCCGGGCGCGGCCAGTGGGAGATCGCTGGCCTGCCGGAGACACTGCTCGCGGCCTTCTCCAAGCGGTCCGAGCAGATCCTCGCCTATGCAGGGGCAGGAGCCAGCAGCGCCCAGCGCGAGATCGCCGCACTCGCCACTCGCCAGGGAAAGGAGGAACTGCCGACCGGCCCGGAGCTGGAGGCGCGCTGGCGGGAGGAGCTCGCCGCCTGCGCGATCGATCCGTGGCTGGCCGCGCAGCATCCCGAGCGCGACGCTGCTCGCGCGATAGCCGCCGAGCGCGATCCGGGGCGGGAAGTCCCGTTCGACCCACCCGAGATCCTCGGCGACGGTCCGGTGGCACGCGCCGCCTCGGCCCTGTTTCGGCACGAGAGCGTCGTGGCACGCAAGGACCTGCTCCAGCGTGCCCTGGAGGTCGCCGGCGTCGTCGGCCTCGGTGTCGACGCCGTCGAGGCGGAACTCGCCCAGCTCGAGCGGGATGGCACACTGCTGCGGCTGGCCGACGCCGAGTTGGTGCCGGATGCCAGCGCGTGCTGGACCAGCCCGAGCATCGCCGCCTGCGAGGCTGCGATGCTGCGCGCGGCTGATCGACCCCTGGAGCGGACGTGGATTACGCCCGAGGCGGTCGAGGACGCGCTGACACAAGCTCATTACCTCAGCCCCGAGCAGGGCGAGGCTGTGCGTCATGCCGCTGGCCGGGACGGGGTGTCGCTGCTGCAGGCCGGTGCGGGGACCGGCAAGACCACGACGGCCGCGGTGCTCGTGGCCGCAGCCCACGGCTCCGGATTGCGGGTGATCGGCCTCGCCCCGTCCTGGGTCGCCGCCGACGAGCTCGCGCGCTCCACCGGGATCCCGGCTCAGGCGATCGCGCGCTGGCGCCACGACCAGGTGCGGGCGACTGGTCCCGACGCAGCGCACCGTCCGGATCTCCCGCCAAAACTCGACGCCGACACTCTGGTGTTGGTCGACGAGGCCGGGATGGTCGCCACCCGCGATCTGGAGGCCGTGCTGAGTGCCGCTCGCGCCGCTGGGGCGAAGGTGGTGCTGGTCGGCGATCGACGCCAGCTGGCCTCGGTCGGGGGTGCGAGCGCATTGCGGGTGGTCGCCGAGGTGGTCGGGCGCTCGGCCGTGCTCGAAGACGTGCGGCGCCAGACGGTGGACTGGCAGCGCGCCGCCTCCGTGGCGATGGCACGCGGCGACGCCGAGGCGGGCTTGCGCGCCTACGTGGCCGAGGATCGGGTCGAACTGATCGCAGGCGTCGACGCGGCGCAGGCGCGCGTGATCGCGATCTGGGGTGAGCAGCGCGCCGCCCACGGCGACGATGTGCTGATCGTGACCCGGCGTAACGCCGACGCGGCCGCGTTGAACGCGCGGGTACGAGCCGCGCTGCGCGTGGAGGGATGCCTCGGACCCGACCTGATCACCCTGCCGGCGCGCGACCGCGCGGATAAGCTCGTGCCGCTGGCGATCGCGGTCGGCGACGCCCTGCGCTTCGGCGAGAGCCTCTCCCATCTCGGTTTGCGCAACGGCAACCGTGCCCGTGTCGAGGCGATCACTGCGGAGCCGGAGGGAGGCGCGCGTCTGCGCCTGGCGCTGGAAGACGGACGGGTGATCGAGGCGGCGTGGTCGGATCTGGCGCAGCAACCGCGGTTCGGCCGTGCGCGGCCACAACCCAAGATCGTGCACGCGTATGCCGGCACAGTCTACGCAGCGCAGGGGCGAACCTGCGCTGCGACGGTGATGTATCTGGGGGCCGGTACGGACGCGCGAGAGATCTATGTCGGTCTGACCCGGCATCGGCACGAGGCGCGGGTGGTGATCGAGCGCGACCGGCCCGACGCCCTGTGCCGACAGCGGCAGGCGGACCCGCGGATGCCGGCCACCGACGCGATGGTGCTGGAGCGGCTGTTCCGAGAGGCGCGTACCTACCGCGAGAAAGCCAATGTGGCCGATTATGCCGCCGACCGGGTCGCGTTCGTGCGCGACGGCCTGCTCGGACTACGCGAGCGCGTCGGCCCGGGCATCGATGTGCGCCGTGCGGCGCGTGCGGCGCGGTCCCTACGCGAGGCTGCGGCTTGGCTCGGCGTGGAGCGCCTGATCGTGCCGGCGTGGCGCGTGATCGACGCCTACGGACGGCGCCTGACCCGCGCATCGACTTCGGCGACTCACGCGCTCACGGCGCAGCTCGCCCGCCGTCTGGGGCACCCGGATCCAGAGCGCGGACGCGGCATCGAGCGGTGAGGCATGTGCTTGCCACGCGCCTGAGTGGCCCATACGCCGGCGGTTACACCCACCTGCGGTATCGACTTGACCTTTCCCGTTACTCACCAGCCGATCCTCTCGAACGGCACGACACACAGGCTCCATCATCTTCAGCCGTTCAAGGTCACGCTCGCGGATCATATTGCAACGGGACAGGATCTGATCGTGCGCGTGTCTTTCCATTCGCACGTCTACAGCCAGGCTCACGACGGGAGTCCTGCTGCCGAAGCCGTGTTCCTCGATGAGGGAGGCAAATCCAGGGTCTTTTGCCCGATAAGGTACGCAGCATGTCTCTCACTTCACACGCTGTGCACTCAGTTTCTCCTGAACAATGGCCTTACATTCGAGTCCAAGGACAGGAACCAGAGAAACCACCTCACCATCGCCGGTGACCCTACGACAGATGGGGTGAAATACCACGTCTACTACGAACTCATGCCCTCCAAGACCACGGGCGTGAACGTCGAGTTCGTCGTCAAGTCAGCCTACGACAAGGAGTACGTGGCAGCCCACCACAAGCGGCGCGAGCACGTGAAGAGGTTCCTCCGCCAGTGTCACTTCAAGCAGGAGAGGGTGCCCAAGGCATAAAAAAGGCCCCTATGCGGAGCCTTGATTATCGCCTGAAGGCGGTGCGAGTGCCCCTTACCGTGGTATTCCGGCCAACGTGGGCGGGCATGTGATAGCGACCCCCATGGGGGAAGCCTCGCTGTCTATCACTGCGCATAAATCTAATAGCTGGGATGGAAGAGTCAAGGTATCGGCTCGTGCAGCGCAATCGATCCGATCGATCGGCGCCGCATCCTGAGACCCGTCGCTGCGCTGTGGCACTCGGGGCGCATCCGCGAGGTAGGGTGAAGTTACGCTTTGTTCACCCCGTGTGGAACAGAGCGATCTCATGCCGATCCGGCGCGAGCACCGCTTCTTCTATCCGATCGACTGGCCGCAGCTCTCGATCGTGATCCGGTTCGACCGGGCCAAGGGCCGCTGCGAGAGCTGCGCGCGGCCTCATGGGCGGATCGTCTACCATCTGGGCGACGGCCGCTGGTGGGATGCCGACGGCGGCACTTGGCGTGACGGGGGCGGCAAGCGGATGCACCTCACCCTCGGCGTCGACGATGTGCTCGGGCGTGTGCGCAGGACGCGCGTCGTGCTCGCGGCCGCCCATCGCGATCACGACACCAGCAACAACACGAACGCCAACCTCGCGGCCTTCTGCCAGCGATGCCACATGATCCATGATCGCCCCGAGCATCGCCGGCGCCGCTGGGTCACACTGTTTCGGCGCAAAGCACTCGGAGATCTGTTCCGAGGTCCTTACGCCTGATTACCCCTGCCGGCGGTGCCGCTAACCCTCGGCGGCCTCTGTGACCTTCCGCGGCCGGCCCACGCGTTTCGGCTTCTCCGCCGTAGCTTCTGGAATGTCTGCGCGCTGCGAAGCTGCCTTCCCACGCAACTGCCCGAGGCCGATGCTCTTGGCCATCGCCGAGCGGGCCTGGGAGTAGCTCGCCGCCACCAACGGGTAGTCCCGCGGCAGGCCCCACTTCTCCCGATAGGTCTCTGGATCGAGCCCCAGCCCCGTGAGATGGCGCCTGAGCGTCTTGTACGGCTTGCCATCCTCGAAGCTGATCAGCGCATCGGGTCGGATCGACTTCCGGATCTGGGCGGCCGTCGGCTTCTCGACGCGCGGGGCCGCCAACGCACTCGTGTTGCCGAGCCCGGTCACCGCCGCGTGGACGTTGGCGATCAGGGTTGCCAACTCCGTGACAGGCACGGGGTTGTTCGCCACGTACGCTGCGACGAGATCAGCTGTGAGCCCGGTATAGTCGATGCTCTCGGCCCCGATCGTCCCCATCTTATCGTCCACGTCGCCGATATCCTTATAATCGGCGCGATATTACGCCGGTTCTGGAATATTATCAAAGATCTTTTATTTGGTAAAGGTATTACGATTATGGCAGTTCCGGCTGCCTCGGCGCATGATCACGAGGGATCGGCCAGGCGGTGCTTGCCACTTGGCATCCCTTCGGTGAGGCCCGGCTTCGTCCCGGCCAATCCGAGGGCCACCCTGATCCACTCGGCTTTGTGCCCACAAGGTGGTCAGGTGCTGTCCTCGACGTATGCTCCACCCAGCCATGCGACGGCGGACTCCAGCGTGTCGAACCGGTGCGCCACCTGCATGAACGGCGCAGGCCGAGGCGGGGCATCTTCCAACAGCTCCGCGTGCCATCCACGGACGTCGCCGCCTTTCGAGACGCTGCGCACCACGCTGCCGACGACGTCCCCATCGAGGAGCAGGTCGTAGCTGCCGGCGGCCAAGCGCTGGAGGGTGTAGGGCATCGCAGTTCCGGCAGAGATGGTGGGCCCGGCAGGACTCGAACCTGCAACCAGACCGTTATGAGCGGTCGGCTCTAACCGTTGAGCTACAGGCCCCTGGCATCACATAGCCGGCAGGTCTCCAGCGTCACAACCCGCGCCCTTCAAGCCGAGCGACGACGCGATCAGTGCTGCGGATCCGAGCTTCGGCTGGTGAAGATCGCCAGACCATGCTCCGCAACGAGCGCCCGAAATGTTCGGATAGCTTCCTGATCCGTGGCGAACTCTACGGACCACCGCGTGCAACCACCCCCGATGTGCACGACCTCCATCCGCCAGGGATCCTGCGAGCCGGCACGGCGGTAGATCTCCAGGTCGATCGTCTCGCCGTCGTGGCTCACGGGGCCGGACAGCGAGGAGTGCTCGAAGTCCTCGTCCTCGCTTGGCGACACACTCATCCCTCCTCGGCCGGCGCGTGCTCGACACCGTCGGGATCCCCACCGTCAGAGGTGTCGGCCACTGGCTCGGCAACCGAAGCGGCGCCCCGGTAGACGTCGCCGTGCCGTTCGACCTCGCCGCTCGTCGTCAACATGCTGAGGTACGTGGCCAGGGTGTTGGGCGCTACATCCTGCAGCCGATCGCTGATCTGAGCATGGGAGAGCCCCTGCGGCCCGGCCTCCTCCAGGAGCGCCTTCAACCGGCCCTTGGCCGAGTTCGCACGAGGGCCACGAGGCCCGCGCCCTGCACCCCGCCCGCCGCGAGCTTGATCGTCGCCAGCCGATGCACGGCGACGCGGCTGCTCGTCGGGAAGGTCCTCCAAGGGCGTCCCTTCGACGATGGAGGCCAGGGACCGCTCGGCCAAGCGTAGCTTCGTCAACTCCGCGCCGACCCGCTCGAAATCGGCTTCGAGGGCTGCACGCTGCCGCCTCACATCGGCCAGGGCGTTTGCGAGTGTGCTGTCCTGTGACATCCGAACCGCGTCTCTCCATGATGGCACTACGTGAAGTCGCGCGCCGCGCGTCGATCCGAACGAGCCATCGTCTCTGACCGTCGAACTTTGCGCCCGCGGGTAAGGCCCATACGCCACCGCCCCGTCGCGTACGAGCACCGAGCCGCAGCTCGACCCCGGGATCGAGATCTCATCCCCAGCCGCCCGCACAGCAGTTTCGACCTGCAACGTGACGTGCCGATCAATACCAGCCCCCCAAACTGGAGGCGGCACTGCCACCTGCGCTCGGATCGAGGTGCCTGGTCTCAGGAGCCTGCCGATCCGAGGGGCGGCTCAGCGGTACAGCCCCTCCGCTCGCAGGCCATCGAGCAACACGCCGGCCTGCTCGTAGGCGACGGCTTCGCTTCCATGCTCGCGGAAGCCGTGCTCGAACATCGGCAGCAGCATCCGCGTCGCCTGATCCATCGCCGAGCCCTCCCACAGGACCAGGACCTCACGGTCGGTCAGGTCCTTGAGGAAACACCACAGCATCAGCATCAGGCTGAGCGCGGGACGCTCATGCCAGTCGGCCGTCGCCAGCCGTTTGATCCGTTCGAGCCGGCGCATGAGCGCACGCCGCTTGGACGGGATCAGATCGGCAAACGGCTCCAGACACGCGATCCGCAGCTTCTCGCACAGAGCGGCGATATCCGCCTCAGCCCTCGCTATCAGGGCGGGATCGGCCGGGATGAAGGCGCCCGGCGCGCTCGCGATGGCGTAGACGAGGTAGGCGGGGATCGCGAGCTCGATCCGCTGACGGTCGGTCAGAGCGGGCATCAGGGCGGGACCCGGCTGGAAGGCTGCCCGTGATAGGTGCTCTGCCTCGGCCTCACAACCGTTGGATGAGGATGCCGACGAGGCCGCCGCAACGAGGTTGTTCGGGATCCGGGCTCGATCCGCAGCCGTCAGACTCCGGCGTCTGCGAACAGGTCGAGTTGGCCCGCAGGGATGCGAGTCCGACGGCCGGAGGTCCGGTGGAGGCTCCGCGGCACAGGCAGAACCGGCAGAGCGAAGCCGGGCTTGCCGTAGAGCACGGCACCGACGATCCGGGAGCCATCGCCATGGCGGAACACGTTCGCGGTGTGCGGCCCGGCCCGCAGGATCTCCTGCACCAGTGGCTCGCCCACGCTCATATCCGACAGGGCCGTGAGCAGACAGGCGAGGCCCGCCACCTGGATGCCGAACGACTGGAACTCGACGACCCGCTGCTGCCAGACCTGGCGCACGGCTCCGGCGCTGGTGTTCGGGAACGGGTTCGGCGCCGGCCGTGTCGCCGCATCGGCCACGAACGCCGCGATCACCCGCCGATCGACGATGTGGTCGGACTTGAGCACTGCGGCGGCAAGCTGGTGCTGAGTGATCGGCATGGCGCTCGGCAGAGGCATCGGTTCTGATCGGCTTTCGGCCGGTTCCCTTATCGTCGGCCAGCAGCCGTCAGCGCGACGGGTCGGCTTCCACCGGCCGTGGCTTGCCGACGGCTCTGTGAACGCTGCCCTTGCCGATGCCAAGGCGCGCGGCGATCGCCGCCATGCTGAGCCCCTCCGCCGCCAGGGCCTCGATCTCGGCCTGCCGCGCCCGCACCGTTGGCTTGCGGCCCTTGTAGCGGCCAGCCGCCTTCGCCTTGGCGATGCCCTCGCGCTGACGCTCCAGCATGATCTCGCGCTCGAACTGCGCGACGCCGCCCAGGACGTTGAGCATCAGGCGCCCAGTCGGCGTGGCGCTATCGACGCCAAGGTTCAGGATCCGCAGGGCGACACCCTTGGCTTCGAGCGCGGTGATGATGGTGCCGAGGTGGGTAACTGAACGGGCGAGACGATCGAGCTTGGTGACGACGAGGGTGTCGCCCTCGCGGCAGAAATCGATGGCGGCCTCAAGCTGGGTGCGGCGTCCCACGGAGGAGACCTGCTCGCGGAACAGCTTCCTGCACCCGAGCGCATTGAGATCACGGACCTGAGCGTCGAGGCCGGCCTCCTGTTCGAGGGTCGAGGTACGCGCGTAACCGACGAGCATGAGGCGAAGCGGACTCTTGTTCCAATAGGTTCAAGAACCTTGGCGTGATCCCGTTCCAAAAATCAAGATGCTTGCTATTGGACTACTGAGACAGAGCTTGACCGTTCCAGCGGTCCCCGTTCCATTAGAGCAAGCCCTATTGGACCAACTCAGTCACTGCATCTGCTTCATGAGCTACCGGGAACCGAGCCGAAGGTGTGCTCGACACCCATCATATGTCGAAACCGGAATGCCTGCTCAGGGTCGGTAGCCGAATGGCGGCTTGGGGTGGCTTTCCGCCCGTCTTGTGTGGATGGCTCCCGCATTGCAAGTGGCGAATTGAGCTTCTGACGCGTTGGTCGGGTGCAGTCTTGTGTCCGGCCTGTCGATGCAGTCGTTCATGTTGACCGCTGGCCCTGATGGTATCCGCGAGCTGGGTCCCACTCTGCTTCGCGGGCTATGACGCCCTGGACAGGCGGCGGGGTGTCCCGGCTCCCGGTCTGACCGGTTCGCCATCAACTCTCATCGTCCTCGCAACCTGGAAACGTCTCCTCTACGTGCTGTCAGGCGGCCGTGGCCGCCGGTGCGCGGTAGGTGCCGCCGCGGGTCATGATCGCCCAGGCGACCCGCGCCGTGCGATTGGCCGCGGCAACAGTCACCACGCGCACCGGCTTACGCTGCAGCAGTGCCGGCAACCGCGGGTCGACCGAGGTCGGTGTCGTCTTCGCACGCCGGATCAGAGAGGTCATGCCGACCACGAGCAGCCGGCGCAGGTAGCGGTCGCCCATGCGCGAGATCCGGCCCAGGCGCTCCTTGCCGCCACTGCAGTTCTGCAGCGGTGTCAGGCCCAACGAGGCCGCGAACTGCCGACCGGAGCGGAAGCGTTCGGGCTCGCTCACCGAGGCGGCCAACGCGGTTGCCGACACGATGCCGACACCCGGGATCGTCGCCAGGCGCTGCGACAGGTCGCTTTCCCGGTGCCAGGCCAGCAATTCCTTCTCCAGTCGGGTGAGTTGGATCTGCAAGGCACCGATCTGATCAGCCAACCCGGTCACCACGCGCTGGGCTAACGGCGGCACCTCGGCCGCGTCTCCGTGCAGGCTGCCGCCGCAGCACGCGCAGCGATCGGGACGATGCGCGACGACGGCGTCGGGATCGTCGCTCATCGCCCGGCTGTGGCCCTCGTGCCCAGGCTTGGCCCCGCCAGGCTTGGATTGCTCGCGCCGCTCCTTGCGGTCGGTCGCCGGTGGCTTCGAGGAGGTGCGCGAGGTCTTGTCCGGACGCTGCAGCCGCAGCACCAGCTCGATCAGCTCCTCGCGGCTCAACCGCTCAAGATCGCTGCGCCCCATCCCACGAGGGAATCAGCGAAACCCAACCCACGCAAGGGCCTGGGTAATTACGGCGCGGCAAGTGCGCATCCGATCCCGCAGTCATTGCCGGTGTTCTACGCAAGCATGCGGCCGATGCCCAACGGATCGTGTTCGAAACGGGCCCTTTGTCGATCTGGTTCTTCCATGCCCTCACGGCGGAAGGCCTTCCGGCGATCTGTATCGATGCTCGTCACGCCAAGGCCGCCCTCGACATGGCCACCAACAAGACCGACGCCAACGATGCCGATGGGTTGGCTCATCTGGCCGAGATCGGCTTCTTCCGCGAGGTGCGCGTGAAGGGCTACGACAGCATGCTCGTGCGAACGCTCGTCGCGGGGCGCAGCAAGCTCGTGCGGGTAGCGACCGAGCTGTCCAATCAGATCCGCGGCCTGATGAAGACGTTCGGCTTGATCGTGCCGGGAGCAAAGGGCGGATCATTCGAAGTGGAGGTTCGCCGCCTCTTGTCGGACGAAGACGGTCTGGCTCGCGTCATCCTTCCGCTACTGGAGGCATGGGGCGCGGTTCGCCGGCGGGCGGCGGAACTCGGTCGCCAGCTCCTGGCTGGCGCCCGGCAAAACCAGGACTGCCGGCGGCTGATGGCGATCCCCGGGATCGGAGCGATCACCGCGACCGCCTTCGTGACCGCGATCGAGGACCCAGCCAACTTCAGATCGTCGCGCTCCGTCGCCGCCTGGTTCGGCCTGACCACGCGGCGCTATCAGTCGGGCGAGGTCGACTATGACGGGCACATCTCCCGGAGAGGAGACGCGCACATCCGCGGGCTCCTCTACGAGGCCGCAGTCGTCGTCCTGACGCGCAGCCGGGCGGACAGCGACCTGCGCGCGTGGGGGCTCAAGCTGCGCGAGCCACTGGGCTTCAAGCGTGCCGCCGTGGCCGTCGCGCGCAAGCTGGCTGTCGTCATGCATGCGATGTTGAGGTCCGGCCAACCCTACTGCGCGAAGGTAGCCATGGCCTGAACCGCCAACACCCGAGCTTGCCGCGCGTCAAAGCGCGTCGAGGCGTCCCTGCCGGGACGTGGGCGAACCATTTCACCGAGGCTGTTGCACCTTGAGATCCTCGCCGATCCATCGAGTGCGCTTCACACATCGGAAGGTTCCTCCTGCGAAGCCCCATCATGCGGCGGCTCATGCCGACCGCGAAGACGACCGTGCTCCCGGCAAACGACAGCCCGACGGACAAAAATGACTTGCTTTAGCCGAGGCGATTAGACGACAGCCTCGCATGCCCGTCACGGCCCTCACCACAATCGCCTTCCACCTCAATCGCGCCATCGAGTCCGGCCAGCATGACGCTGTCACCGTCGACGATGTCCGCCAGGCCGTGCGCACCGGGACGATTTTCTCCGATCTGCGCATGCAACTCGGCATCGACGGCGATCTCTCGCTCATGGACGCCGCCACCGAGGCCGAGCTGCTGACCGAGTGGCAGGACATGGAGATTACCGTCGATCTGGTGCGCGCCTTCGGCATCGAGCGCCGTGGCCTGTCTCTGCTGATGGCCTTCCTGATCGAGGGCATCCGGCGGCGCGCTCAGTCAGGATCCTGGATCGAAGCCTGGCCCGCACGGCTCGCCTGAGCGGGACATAATGCCTTTGCGGCTCGAGCGGGAGCCGCTACCCTCGCCCCATGCTCGACGCGCCGATCGTAGCCCCTGCCCCAGACACGGAACCCACCGCCTCGGTCGGTCCGACCGCGGTCGTCGCGGGCCGCTACGAGGTGTCCCAGGCCTCCGAGCTGTGCGCACTGCTGCGTGAGCGACCGCCCATATTCCCGACCACACTTGGGGATCCGGTCCGGCCGCTGGCGCTCGCGCAGCTCGCCCGGCCGGGAGTTCCACCCGCGCAGCTGAAGCAAGCCCTGAAGGTCTACTGCCTCGGCTTGGGCTACCTGCGTGCCCTCAGCCGATCCGGCGCGTGGCGGTACGATCTGGCCGGTCATCCGATGGAGCCGGGGAGCGAGGATCACCGCACAGGTGCGCGGCGTCAGTTCAAGGGCGTGCAGGCGTACCGAGACCGGACCCGGGCGGTACGCCGGGCCGCGAAAGAGCCGCAGGAAACGCCCGCGACCGCCTCCGTCGACGCTGCGCCGGCGACCGTGAGCCACCAGCCGGCCTGACCTCAATCCCGCTCGACCCACGGTCTGCCCACCTCATGGCAGCGCCATCGCGGTGTAGGCGCGGATCCAGTTGGGCGCGAGGATGTCGCCGCTGTCCGTGATGATCCACGGGATGGCATCCTGGACATTGATGGCTGCAGCGGTAGCGGCCAGAGCGGCGCGCAGGGTGGGCAAGCTACGCATCTCGGCGGCGTGAGCCGGAGCATGGCCGGGCCAGAGGGTGAGTTCGGCGGGTTGGTCGAGATCGACGTCGATCATGGCCCGTGATCTGGCGGCGGGTCTGGCCCCTATGCCAAGGACGTGCCGCGCGGGTTCAGTCGAGCGTGTGAGCGGGCCGTGAGCCGGCGCATGCGGTGACCAGTTCCACCGGGGCGCCGACCCTCACGCGACCGTCCGGCCGAGGCGTCACGGGCGAAGCGAGGGGAACTGGCCCTCGATCACCTGTCGTCGCGTGCTTGCCCGCCACGGTGCCGTGCGGTGTCGCGAACGCCTTGAGCACCTGGCGGGAAGAGGCCGCGGTGTAGCAGGTCAAGCTCAGCTTGTCGCCGATCAGCCCCCCGTGAGAGGCGGGTTTGCAGCTGCTCGGCCTCGGCGCGCCAAGCGTCGCGCTCATCCTGGACGGCCTCGATGCGAGCGTGGAGGTGGCCGGCCTCGCTGGCGGTTTCCATCAGCAGATCCTGGGCGTCGCCGAGCTGCTGGCGCAGCTTGGCATTCTCCGTGGCCAGGGCGAGGAGCAGGGCCGGCAGGTCATCGCTCCTGGCATGGCGCATCGGGCCGCTCCGGAATCGGGAGCGGCGCCTCTAACCGAGCCGCACACCCGTGTCGACGTACGTCTGCGTGGCGGCGGATTTGCGCGGCCACAGGTGATCGGCCGGCTGTATGCCGGTGAGCCGAGGGTGCCGTGATGGTGGAGGGGCGTTCGTCAGACCGTCCGGTCTCAGACCGTCAGCGCATGGCTTTCACCTTCCCACCACCCTGTCGGATTCTCGCAGGTGTCGCACGATCGAGGTCGCCCGCTGCCCTCCGGCAGCATTTTGAGGGTTGGGTTATCCTCGAATCTAACGGTTTTAGAACCTGAGTATGCGTGCGCTGCGCGGATTTGTACCCTCCCCCCTCGTCCGCATCTAACCGCTGAGGCACATGAGCGGGATGGATCTTGCGGGCGAGGCGCAGCCAAGCCGTCCACTCGGGCGCGACGATGCGGACAATGTTGGTGTCGTTGCGAAAGCCGGTGATGCGCCGCTCCTCGACGGTGACCAGCCCGAGCTTGCCCGCCTCGCGGATGGCGTTGCGCACGGTGGTCTCGGCCACGCCGACGATCGCCGCGAGGTGGCCGACGGCGAGGCGGCAATCGCCCCGACGAGCGGTCTCCGACGCGACCAGCGCCAGCACCGCCTGCTCGGCCAGGGTGAACCGCGCCGCCAGCCCCGGCGGCAGCCGCCCGGCGGCTGCCCAGCGGCGGCGACGCTCCATCGACGCGTCCGTGCGCGGGCGTGAGCCCACAGACCGCCTGGCGCCTCCTGGAAGGGCCTGAGGGGTATCGCCAGCCTCGACCGGCTGCGGCTCTGTCGGGCTCGGCGGCTGCCCGAAACGGGCCGGCTTCCCGGTGAGCGTGCGCGCCTCGATCAGCGCGGACAGGCGCTCGGCCTCGGCCTCGGTGATGTGTCCGTCCCCGAACGCGCGCCACAGCTGCGCCGTGACTTGGGGTAGGGCGATTCGGCTCGCCGCCTCGATGGCGCGGCGGATCTCGTCTGCAAACATCCCTCTTCGGCCCTCTTCGGGCCACGACAGGTCGTTCCGAGCCGCCGGTTAAGGCGTCCGGTCCACAGGCAAAGCCTCACCGTTGCGAAAGTTGGCGCTTTCGCTTGACGCCCGGGGGCATCTCATGGCTTGTGAGGGGTAGCGATACCGGCCTCACAGGCCATCACGTTTTCGACGGCTCTCCAGTTTGGCGACTGGGGGGCCGTTGGCTTTTCAGGGGTCGACTTGCGGCGGCGTGATCTCCTGATGGTGCCGGCGACTCGCGCGAGGCGCTGCGTAGCCGGACATCGCATGTCGGCTGGCGGGCACGGCTAAGTCAACGTTGAGGCTGCGCCCGGATCGCTGAACGCTGTGGCGATGCAACGCAGAGTAGCCGGCGCTGCTACGATGTTGAACCGTGGGCTCGGCACTGGCCGTATTCAGCCCTGCTGGTTTCGGGGGCGGCCTGAGTCGTGATGGGCCTATTCGATCCTTCAGCGTGAGACGCCCCTCCCCTACAGCGCGAGCCGCCTTACGCTGCGGCCGTGGATGATGGCCAGGATCAGGATGCCACCAGTCACCACCTCGTACAGGATGACGTGGGAGGCATGCTCATGCCGGTGCACGCCCGGGCGGATCGCATCGGCCTTGCGGCCCATTCCAGGATTGTCGGCGAGGAGCTGAAAGGCCCGCCCCAGACCGGCAGCGTAGGCTTCGGCTTGGTGGATACCGAACTGCCGGTAGCCGTGAACGGCGATGTCGAACAGATCCGCCTCGGCTTTCCGCGTGAGGGTGTAGTCACTCATCCAACGGCTGAGCGGCCTGTGCGTGCTTCTTGGCCCGGGCGAGGATCTCAGGGACCTTGCGCCGGCTCGGTCCGCTGGCGCGAGCGTCATCGACGATCCGGCGCAGATCCTCGAGCGTCAGTTCGGGATGGGCACGCCGCTCCCGATCGCGGCGGACGAGATCGCGGACATAGTCGCTCGTGCTGGCGTAATCGCCCTGCCTGATCTGCGCCTCGATCCACTCCTTCATCGGGTCGGGCAGAGAGATAGTCATGGTCGCCATGGGAGCCTCGTCCTCGACCTGAGCATACCCAGGATAAGCGTTTTTCACAAATGTCCTTACGCGAACTCGCAGGGCAATCGGTGTATCGCCCACTAGGCCTCAAGCCCTGATGCCCATATAAACCGATGCCTTTTTGATCTTTCGCTCGATTGCCCAAATGGGTATTTGCATTTTGGGGCACTGGCGTTAAAGGCCTGTTGATCGTTTGGGCTACAGAGCGCTTGGGCGCATGAGAACAAGGGCAACAGGGGGCTTGAGCAATGGCCGTCATTAGTGTCTGCAGTACCAAAGGTGGGGTCGGGAAAACGACGCTCGTGATTTGCCTTGCCGATGCGTACGCCCGGCAGGGCGGCAGTGTTGCCATCATCGACGCCGATCCAAACGGACATGTCTCCTCCTGGCGAGAGCGCGCTGGTGAGGATTGCAGCGTGGATGTAATCACGGGCGTGACCGAGAAGACGGTTCTCGACCGAATTGCCGATGCCGCCTCACGCTATAGCCTCGTGTTTGTAGATCTTGAGGGCGCTGCATCCCAGGCAGTCACATATGCGATCGCCGAAAGCGACCTAGTACTGATACCTTCTAAAATCTCAGGCATGGACCTGCAGGAGGTATTTCGCACATATGAGGTCGTCAGGCGCGCAGAGAAGATGCTACGTCGACCAATCCCTGCCCGAGTAGCTCTGACACAGATGTCACCCCTTCAGAGCCGCGTAGCGCAGCACGCACGGCAAGAAATTCAATCCGCCGATATCCCTGTCCTAAGAACAGAAATCATCCAGCGCGCGGCTTATCAGGCGATCCATTTCACTGGCGCGACACCATCGCACCCGGACGGTGACCCAAAAGCCTTGCAGGAGGTTGCTGGAGCCCTCGGCGAACTCCTCGAAATACTAGCAGTTCAGCAGGAAGAGGCCTGAACGCAATGGCGAAACCTTCTTTTCAGCCTGCGCCGCGGCCGCGGCCGCGTATCTCACCTGAGGACGCACAACAACTCGCCGACGCTACCGGAGATCTGGGTTTCACCCGACCCTCCTCCGCACCGGAGCTAAGGACCGAGCCCTCTACGTCAGTAGCTACAGAGCCGCAAAAGGACACGGGCCCTTATACTCCAGAACCCAAAACCCCTCTTGCCCCCTCGAAAGCGGCAACCCTCAAATTCGAGGTGCCTGATACGGTCTGGACCGCATTACGTCAGGAAGCGCTGAACCGCCGCGTAACAGTGAAGTATCTCGTTCTCGAGGCTCTAGCCGCAAAGGGCTACAACGTCGATCTAGCTGCCGTGCCGGAAGACGGGAGACGCCTACGATAATCGAGCGAGCAGCCACACCGCTCGCGCAAGAGATTTCTCGGAGGGAACAGCAGTCCATAAAACTACCTTGCGCCAATAAGCTCATAGCCACCCTGAGCCTTCTGGTGCCTCAGATTTTCACTGACGAACAAAGCACGGAAGCGAAGCGGCAAAAGCCGTCCCGCGATCCTACGATGGATTTGCACGCGCTCGCCTGGCCGACCAACCTCCTGGCTTCCGATACCGTCCGCGTATCGGAAGCCACAGTCGCCATGGCGGAACCAGCAAGGCCCGCGGCTCATTGGAACGGCATCACGCGTCGCAGCGCATCGAGCCGTTCGGCTGGCGACTGGATGTCGGAGCACTCTAACTGTCTGGATGTGAGACCTCCTTGGCGTCTTCAACGATGCGGAGGGCGTGTTTGATCAGACTGGGACTGGGTGGCTTGTAGGTTGGGTTAGCCAGTGCGGGATCAGCTTCGAGGCGCTGACGCAGCACCATCTCGGGCGAGAGCCCATTGAGCACGCGCTGCCGGCGGCCGTTGTAGGCCGCGTTGAAGCCGCGCAGCACGATCTCCAGGTCGGCGTGGCGTTAGAGCGTGATGCCGAGCACCTCCCGCTGGACGCGGCCGTTGAAGCGCTCGACCATGCCGTTTGTTTTGGGTGTGTAGGGGTGCGTCTTGCGATGCTGCACACCGTGCCGCTCGCAGGCGGCCTCGAAGGCATCGGCCGTGAAGCAGGAGCCGCGGTCAGTGAGCACGTGCGTGACCTTGAACGGAAAGGCCCCGAGGGCGTCCGTGAGGAAGGCTACGGCCGAGGCGGTGGTCTCGTCGTCCTTGACGGCGAGATGCACGTAGCGGGAAGCGCGGTCGATGGCGACGTACAGGTAGCGTTTGCGCGAGGCGCGATCACGGTCTTGCAGCTTGGGCAGGTGCTTCACGTCGACATGGATGAAGCCGACCTCGTAGTCCTTGAAGCTGCCGTGCGGTTTGAGGGCGTTCTCGGACGGCGGCAGCCGGTTGAGGCCTTCCGCCTTGAGGATGCGGTAGACCGCATCCCGGTTCAGGTGTGGCAAGAAGTGGCTGACGACGAAGGTCAGCGCGTCGAGGGGAAAGCCGGTGGCGCGGCGGAGCGCGCACACGATGGCGCGCTCCTCATCGCTGGCGCGCCAGGGCAGCTTGTGGGGACGCGCCGAGCGGTCCTGACACGCATCGGGACCGCGTTTGCGCCACTTGCGGATGGTCTCGGTGGACACGCCGTAGCGTTTGGCCAGCACCCCGGAGCTCTCGTGTGAGCGGGCGATCTCGGCGCGCACGGCCGGGGTTGTGCGGGCCTGGGGGTGGAGGGCGAGCATCAGCGCTCCCTCCTGGCAGACTGGCGGCGCACACCGTCGAACCGCCACGCATAGGCTGGGACTGTCAGGAATTTCGTGTGCGGGCGGCCATAGTGGACCCGAAGGAGGTTCCCGATGGCACGACGCAAAGCACCCCGCATCCCTGACGCGATCCTGGATCAGCTCCTGGCCGGGGCCGATCCGAAGACGGCCTTCGAGGCCGATGGCCTGCTGGACGAGTTGAAGAAGGCCCTGGCCGAGCGGGCGCTCAACGCAGAGATGGACCATCATCTGGCGGGCGAGGACGCCGGCAACACGCGCAACGGCTACGGTCGCAAGACGGTCACGACCGAGACGGGCCGGATCGAACTGGCGATCCCGCGCGATCGGCAGGCGACGTTCGACCCACAGTTGATCGCCCGGTATCAGCGCCGCTTCCCGGGCTTCGACGACAAGATCGTGTCGATGTACGCGCGTGGCATGAGCACCCGGGAGATCGCCGCGCACCTGCGCGAGCTCTACGGGATCGAGGTCTCACCCGACCTGATCAGCGCGGTGACCGACGCGGTCCTGGAGGAGGTCGCCGCCTGGCAAGCCCGGCCGCTGGAGCCGGTCTACCCGATCGTGTTCTTCGACGCCCTGCGGATCAAGGTGCGTGACGAGGGCGTGGTCCGCAACAAGGCCGTCCACATCGCGCTGGGCGTGCGCGCCGACGGCTCCAAGGAGATCCTCGGCCTCTGGCTGGAGCAGAACGAGGGCGCCAAGTTCTGGTTGCGGGTCATGAACGAGCTCAGGAACCGCGGCGTCGAGGACGTGCTGCTTGCCGTGGTCGATGGCCTGAAGGGCTTCCCCGATGCGATCCGGGCGGTGTTCCCCGAGGCGCTGGTCCAAACCTGCATCGTCCACCTCCTGCGCCACAGCCTCGACTTCGTGTCCTACAAGGACCGCAAGCTCGTGGCCGCGGCACTGAAGGACATCTACCGCGCGCTCGATGCCGCGGCTGGCGAGGCGGCCTTGGCGGCCTTCGAGACAAGCGAATGGGGTCGGCGCTACCCAGCCATCGCCCAGAGCTGGCGACGGGCCTGGGGCGAGGTGGTCCCGTTCTACGCCTTCCCCGGCGAGGTGCGCCGGATCCTGTACACGACCAACGCCATCGAGGCCCTGAACGCCACGCTGCGCCGGGCTGTGCGCGCCCGCGGGCACTTCCCGACCGACGAGGCCGCGCTGAAGCTGCTCTACCTGGTCTTGAACCGCTCCGAGAAGGCGTGGAAGATGGGGCCACGTGAGTGGGTCATGGCCAAGGCGCAGTTCGCCGTCATCTTCGGCGAGCGCTTCACACGGGCCATGGCGGCCTAATGTTCAACCCGCCGCCCGCACACGGAATTCCTGACAGTCCCCATAGGCTTTGATCGCCCAACGCGCCGCATCCCAACGACGTTCCGCAACCAAACACCTGCTCCGGCTCGTTGAGTTCGTTCGACCGATGATCGAACTCAGCGAGAAAGGCTTCGATCTGGCGACACATGTGCTGCAAGCGCACGCCGCCAGCCTGAATATGAGGGCCTCGTGAGCCGATGTCCTGGCTGCGCGCGTGCGCCACCGCCAGATCCGCGTGCAGGCGACCCGCCTGCTCCGGGCTGTGTGATCGGAACGGGAGGACGTGGACCTCGGACAAGACGACCTCAGGCGGCGCGTACGGTTGCGAGGAAGCGGGCGACCTCGGCGCTGAGATGCTCGGATTGCCGCGACAGCTCGGAGGCTGACGACAGGACCTGATTGGCCGCCACCCCCGTCTGCTCCGAGGCCTGCGCCACCCCGGCGATGTTGCCGGTCACCTCGTTCGTCCCTGTCGAGGCCTGGGCCACGTTGCGCACGATCTCCTGCGTGGCTGCACCCTGCTGCTCGACAGCGGCCGCGATCGAGGTCGACACGCCGTCGATCTCCCGGATACGCCCGGTGATCCCGCCGATCGCCGTCACCGCCTGCGCGGTCACCCCCTGAACCTCGCCGATCTGGCGCGTGATCTCCTCGGTCGCCTTGGCGGTCTGCTCGGCCAGCGCCTTCACCTCGCTCGCGACTACCGCGAAGCCGCGCCCCGCCGCGCCGGCGCGCGCCGCCTCGATCGTGGCGTTCAAGGCTAGCAGGTTGGTCTGGCCGGCGATGCCCGAGATCATCCCGACCATGTCGCCGATCCGCGCGGCGCTCTGGCTGAGCGCCTGGACGAGATGTGCGGTCTGGTCAGCTTCGACAACCGCGGCCTGCGCGAGATTGGCCGATCCCTGCACCTGCCGGCCGATCTCCTGCACCGACGAGCCGAGCTCCTCCGCCGCGGCTGCGACCGTGTTGACGTTGGTCGAGGCCTCCTCGGCGGCGGCCGCTACGGTCGTCGACTGGCTGGCAGTCTCCTGGGCGGTTGCCGTCATCTGCTGGGCGGTCGCCTGGAGTTCGGTGGCCGAGGACGAGACCAAGCCGACGATGCCGCTGATCGCCGCTTCGAACGAGTCGGCCATCTGAAGCATCCCGAGCTTGCGAAGCTCTTCGGCCGCCAGACGAGCCTGCACGGTCTCGGCCTCAAGAGCGCGAGCCTGGATCATGCCCTCCTTGAAGACCTGTACGGCACTGGCCATCGTCCCGATCTCATCACTGCGATCCTGCAAAGCAACGTCCGCCGTGACATCGCCTGAAGCCAGCCGGCCCATGATACCCGTCAGGCGTCCGATCGGACCAGTAACACCGACTATGACAACAGCAATTGCAACAATCATACCGAGGATGACGCCGAAGGCAGTGATAAAGATCAGGGTGTAGCGTGTCGAGTTGGTTTGTACCGTAAGATCGTCGGACGCATCGGACGCATATTTTTCAATGCTATCGGCGAGTTTGGCTCCAAACGTCGTGAGGCGCGTATAGATCGGATCAATCTGATGGTGCACTAGATCCAAGGCTTGAGCGTTCTCGTTTCTTCGTGCCTTATAGCGAACCTCTCCGATTTTCTTGAGATAATCGTCGATCATCGCTGATTCCTCAGCAAGTTGCGCCGAGAATGTCGGGGCCCGCTCTCTAAGAATTTCGTAAGTATCCTTGAGTGACTTGACTGTCGTGTCGAAGCCATTGTTCGCACTATCCATCTGTTGATCGTCTGTTTCTGCGATCAATCGATAGACATTATAATTCATCTCAACGACCAAGCGATTGACATGTCGCAACAAGGCTACGGCACGCGCCTCTCGCAAGATAAAACTGCTATAGGCATTGTCTATAGTTGTCATCCGCAATTGCGCATACCAGATGCTTGCGCCGATGATTATGCCGATGAGAGTGATAACCGAACAGATTTTTTGCAGTATTTTTAAATTAGAGAATATCATCGTCTGTATCCGGAACTCAATATGTCGCGAATTTCCCGCCCGAAGCTGTGAGATAAAAAAGTTCATTTTCTGTAAATATATTTTGCAAATAGCACCAGATGGCAGAAAACAAGACACATCAGATAGAAAATGACGATTATAGCGCAGAATATTTCAATCAAGCGTTGCGGCCGGACCGAGCCCATCGGCTAAGTCGATGACAAACTTCTCGTAGTATACTGATCATTGTTCAACGCCGGCAGGTTGAGCAACTATCTTGCCGGTCAAGTGGGTTGCCATGGCATTCCACCTTCAGCACAGCGCAGCTGCAGCCGGAGGAGGCGCGGCGGCTTCCGGGCTTGGCTCGTGCCCGCGGGGACGGAAGTACGACGTAGGTCGGTCGAGACGGTGGATTCAAGGGGTCGTCGCAACAGCTTAGCGGAGAGCAGTTGCGATGGTGGGTCAGCAGCGTTCGAAGTGCGCGCTTCGGGGTCCATTGAGGTCGCCCGGCCGACCGGGTGTCGGATTGCGCGATGTCCGACGATCTTCGTCTTCCCGACATCGTGTACCAGCGCGGCCTTGGTCAGCCTGGAGCTATCCAAGTCATGGAGCCCCAACTCGGTCGCGAACGCGGCGGAGAGGCCGGCGACGATCAGGCAATGCTGTTGCGTTGCCTCGTCGAAGCGCTGTACGGCGCCGACCCATTCGCGTATGCCGCATTGGACTTGCTCCGCAAAAGATACTGCTGGCGAATTCCTACGCGGCCGTTGGCCGAGCCATGAGGCGAGCGAAAGCGGAGCGTCGGGTTCGGGCAGCGGGGGTGTCGTCGATCCAGGCGGCGAGGCGGCTGAGGTTGATCGCCGTCGCCGTCAGCAGGTGCTGCAGATGCGTCTTGGCCAGGCCGAGATAACGACTGCGACGTGACCTGACCGGTATTTTGGACCGAGCCGAGTGGGAGGCTACTGCATGGTAGCGGCGATGGGTAGCCGGAAGGCCAGATCTGGGAAGCTGACAGGAGCGGTTGCCGGTGCGGTCGGACCAAGCCGGGGTGGGCGCATGTCCCGGCAGCGCAAGCGGGACGCGGTGTTGCGGCGTCTCGCGTGGTGAGGACCTGGAGAGCGTCTCGCGCGGCCTGGGCGTGACGGCGGACAACCTCATGTCGACTCTGTGGTGCTTCCTCAAAGACCTTACCGACAGCGGTTTCTTGATCTTCTGGGAGGGCTCGGTAATGGATCGGGCCATGCGGAAGCTCATACCGATGTGCGAGCATGGCTTTGCGAAGCCGGAGGACGCTGCAGCGGCGCAGGGGCGGGCCCGCATGCTCCTCACGACGTTAAGGGCTGACGGGCTCTATCGCTGATCGATGGTGCGCCGTGGCAGGCGGCTTCAGCCGACGTCGCCTGTTGCATAAGGCCGTCTTATGGGGCGAGGCGCGGCAGCGCTGCGACTGGCATCAGCCGGTTGTTGGACGAACGGCACAGAGCGTTTCCGGAGACGCGCCTGACCGCTCTTCATGATCACGCCGCTCAACTTCCAGAGACGCTACGCTCGGGCTACGCTCCCGGCCATGTCCGCGGCAACCGATACTCGTCCCGATCCTCGGCCGACGCTCGCGCGGCCCGACGACGACCCCTACCTCTGGCTGGAAGAGATCGACGGGTCCAATGCGCTGGCCTGGGTCGAGGCGCGTAACGCTGAGACGCTCGCCCGCTACGGCGATGCCGGCTTCCTCCGCGACCGCGACATCGCCCGCGGCCTTCTCGACCGGCCGGGCCGGATCCCGTTCGTCCAGCGCTTCGGCACCTGGCTCTACAATTTCTGGAAGGATGCCGAACATCCTCGTGGGCTGTGGCGGCGAGTCGACGAGGCCGGCTATCGTGCCGCGGTTCCAGACTGGCAAATCCTGCTCGATCTCGACAGCCTCGCTGCGATCGAGGGCGAGGACTGGGTCTGGGCCGGGGCCGCGATCCTCAAGACCGATCTCGATCGTGCTCTCTTGCGTCTTAGCCGTGGCGGCAAAGACGCTGCGGTCGTGCGTGAATTCGATTTGCACACCCGTGCCTTCGTCGCGGATGGCTTCGCCCTGCCCGAGGGCAAGGGGGGGGCGACATGGCTCGACCGCGAGACCGTACTCCTGTCGAGCGCCCTCGGATCGGGCATGGCCACGCGGTCCGGATACGCGCGCACCGTCCGGCTCTGGCTGCGCGGAACGGATCCGCTCGACGCGCCCGTCCTGTTCGAGACCGCCGAAAGCAGCATGACGGTCTGGGGTGCGTCCGACCGGCAAACCGGAGCGGAGCGGATCACCGTCGTCGAGCAGCTCGGCTTCTTCGACACGGTCGTCCATATCGGCGACCGCGGCGGCATGCGGGTGCGCCTCGACCTGCCCGCGCATGCCGGGGTGCAGCTGCACCGGAACCACCTGTCCGTGCGGCTGCGGCGGCCCTGGACGGTGGACGGCATCACGCATGACACCGACACGGTGCTGACGATCGCGCTCCCCGACCTGCTGGCGGGAAGTCGCGCCTTTACGATCCTCTGGCAGCCGGATGAGCGGCTTGCCCTCCAGGGTGTGTTCTGGTCGGCCGGGCGGCTGATCGTCGACGTACTGGAGGATCTGCGTCCCACCTACCGCGTCTTCGAGCCAGGGACGGGCGGCTGGACCGAGCGGCCCCTCACCGGGCTGCCCGCCCTGGGATCCGTTCATCTCTGGCCCCTCGACGGCGATACGGAGCGGGCAGATGGAGCCCTGCTCGCGCTGGCCCACGATCCGGTGACGCCGCCGGCGCTGCTCGCCTTCCCGCCGGCGCTCGACGCCCCGACCGTGCTGCGTCAGACACCCCCAGCCTTCGATGCGCGCGACATCCGGGTGACGCGCCATGAGGCCCGGTCGGCGGACGGGACGCGCGTGCCCTACGTCCAGGTCGGGCCGGAGGCCGAGACCGGTACGGCCCCCGTCTACATGACGGCCTATGGCGGATTCGCGCTCTCACGCCTGCCGGATTACCAGCCCGTCCTGGGCAAGCTCTGGCTGGAGCGAGGCGGCACCTGCGTGACCGCCAACATCCGCGGCGGCGGCGAGTTCGGGACCCACTGGCATCACGCCGGCCGGCGCGAGGGCAAGGCCCGGTCGCATGACGACTTCGCAGCGGTGGCTGCCGATCTCGTCGCGCGCGGCGTGACACGGCCGGGGCGGATCGCGGCCGAGGGCGGCTCGAATGGAGGCCTGCTGATCGCCAACATGCTCACCCGCTACCCGGAGCGGTTCGGGGCGCTGGTATGCACGATCCCGCTGATCGACATGCGCCGCTACACGAAGCTCCTGGCCGGTGCGAGCTGGATCGGGGAATACGGCGATCCGGACGATCCGCAGGACTGGAGCTTTCTATCCGGCATATCCGCCTATCACGCCGTTGAGGCCGGGCGGAACTATCCGCCGATCCTGCTGGCCACGAGCCGCGGCGACGATCGGGTTCATCCCGGCCACGCGCGGAAAATGGCGCAGAAGCTTCGCGTCCTTGGCTACGACGTCACCTTCTACGAGCCCGCAACGGGCGGGCATGGAGCCGGTAAGGATAGCGAACAGACGGCGGCGTTCAGGGCGCTGGGGCTTACATTCCTGCGCCGCTCGATCGGTTGGGAGGACCCGATCGCGTGAGTACAAACTCGGCCTTCCCTCCACTGTGTACAGCGACTGGTGGAAAGCGGTTGCTGGGCGGACCACCAGGCAGGCGTCAACCTTGGCTTCTGGCTTGAAAGTAGATGGTCTGATTTCGACCCAACCCAGCTGTTGAGATAGCTGTCGGCGCTTCTCCAAAGCGGTCATTGCTCGCCCACGCGATCAACGCCAAACAAGCGCTCGCCTTGAAACGATCAGGACGAGGTGGCGATGACGGTCACTATCACCGATGAGCCGGAGGTGCTGTCACTTGCACGGCAGCTCGGATTTCACCCCAACGACCGGCTTCTCATCGTAAACTGTGATGATGTGGGATCGAGCCATAGCGCAAACGTAGCAGCGTTGCGGGCCATGACCTATGGCGTCGCTACCAGCGCCTCTGTGATGGTCCCCTGTCCTTGGGCCGCCGAGGCGGCATACATGTTCGAGGGATTGCCGGTTGGCGTCCATCTGACCCTGACCAGCGAGCATACAGGGTATCGGTGGCGGAGCCTTACCGGGGCCGCCTCCCTACACGAGGCCAGCGGCTTCCTGCCTTTCACGACTGCGCTCGCAGTGTCGCAGCAGGATGCCGACGATGTGCGCGCCGAGTGTCTTGCACAGATTGAGACTGCGTTGGCATGGGGCATCGATGTCACGCACATCGACACGCATATGGATGTCCTTCATGCAAGCGAGTCACTGTTCACGATTTACCTCGATCTAGCCCAGTATTTCAGGCTCCCAATCCGGCTGCCACTTCGAGCGGCCTTCTCGGCGCGTGACTTGGCTGCAGCACGAGGCATCCTGTCTGTGGACCAGCTGATCTATACTTGGCCGCGCCCAACACGTGACGTGATGTTTGAGATGGTTCCTACCATGGCTTGCGGAGTGACGGAGCTATTTGCCCATCCTGTTTTGGATGGAGAGGAGTTGCGCGGCTATGACCGTCAACATGCAGATATTCGCGTGCATGACGCCGCAACGCTCCTTGACCCAAGCGTTGCAGCCCTGCTTGATGAGCATGGTGTGCTGCGAATTAGCTATAGAGAGCTACGGTCCATACAGCGATTTAGGAGTACATAGCAAATTTCTCTTAAATATCGATCTTAGGACAGTGCATCATAACACGAGAGCGGCAGCTTTTCCGCATTTCAGCTCTGAAAGCAGACCGGAAGCTTCCTGAAGAGTTTCGGTCGCCGCGAGGCGTACGAAAGTCTTGGATGAACGAACCCGCGGGATGGCGGGCGGGCCTATGGGGATTTGGGCTGGGC
>NZ_JBNNWO010000024.1:0-64813 GCF_050281105.1 Methylobacterium sp. NPDC080182 | reverse complement strand
CGGCCGTTAAACACGCCAGCGCCCATGGTACTGTGTCTCAAGACACGGGAGAGTCGGTCGCCGCCAGACCCGCCCATCGCAATCACCATTCCCTCAGCACGAACACCGATCCGGCCCCCGGACACGGCGCACGCTCACACTGAGCCGGCGCCGGATCTCATCGGTCGCTCTGCCCCCGTGCAAGTTCTCTGAGCCTCGTCACCTTCGGTGATGGGCGTTCGATCGGCCGCACGGCCATCCCAATCAGCCGAGAGATCGTGCGCAACCGCGAAGGCGGTTCCCCGCGTCGCGCGAGGGCTGACTGATCCCGGACATCTGCCTGCTCCGAGCCTTTCCCGACCGGTCGTGCCGAACGCCTCGGCCAGTCGTCGTTCGCCCGGCACCGACGACCGCGCTGTGCCGAAGGCGCGGCCTTGAGGGCTGTACAGCAAACCTCTATTATAATGCTGCTGTACAATGCCTCCGGTCAGTGTGGAATCGAGCATCGCATGCCGTGCCATCCGGACACGCGCTCACGGTCGGTCCCCGGTGATAGGGCTGGATCGCCGTCCTTCAGGCCTGATGGCGGACCAGAGTGTCCGCCTGCCGCGTCCGGCCCCGACAAGATCCATCTGCGTCGTCCGCACTCAGGGGATCTCAATGCGGCGGCCGATCGGGATCCGGCGTTCGACGCGGACCGTTTCCGGGCAGCCCTCGTGGAGTTGCTGCCCGACCTGAAGCGATTCGCGGGGTCGATGGCGGAGACGGCCGATCAGGCTGAGGACTTGGTTCAAGAGACGCTGCTCAGGGCTTGGATACGTCAGGATCGCTTTCGTCCTCGTAGCAATCTTCGAGCCTGGACATTCACCATCATGCGGAGCAGCCTCTCGCCCTCCAAGCGTGAGACAGAGGATCCGACGGATGTCGGCAACGCTGCACCCGACAGGCGACGCATCGATCCTGGCCGGTGAAACCGCGGAGCGTTCTCGCAGGACGAATGGCGACGGCCACGTCGTCTGACGAGGCGGTGCTGGATGTGGCGACGCCGATCATCGACCCGCGCGCTCTGCTGCGTGCGTCGAGATATGAACCGCTCTTCGTCAGTCCGAGTGCTTCGCGCTCCCCGGTCGAGTTCAGGGCGGTCGAGCGCCACCGTCGAGAACTCACGAGAATGCCTGCCGTTCGCGGATCCTCGGTTTCCCGTCAGGAGTGGAGGTCAAAGTGATGGGCGTTGGCGCCGTGATCTGAAACCCCGATCAGGCCGACGTCTCCGTGGACGCCACTGTCCGCCGGTGCGTGGCTCGGTCCGGCCGGTGGGCCGGGTTTGCTGTCGGACGCGAATTCGATGGTGCCGTTCGGGCCGATGCTGGCTGCCGGTCTCGGACCATGACTGCCCCCGCTCGTCGGGGGACTCGGCTCGCCTGACGGTTCTTGATCGCGGCTCACGCCGGTCGAGCCTCCCGATCCCTGGCGCGAGAGCGATTGGTCTGACGCCACCGGGGTGCCGACGTTCGCGGCCGCAACGGCAGTGCCGTGACCTGTGTGGTGCGGGCCCGCGTCGAGGTTCGCGGGATTGGGATCCGCCTCGACGGCTCGATCCTGCGTGCCGCTCGGCGAGATGCCTGCGTTGGCACCGGTTGCCGGGTTGGAGCCGTCCGAGTTCCGCAGATGCGGTTCGGTCTCTCGGGCGTGATCCGCAGCCTCGCCGCTGCGGCCGGGCCCGTCGGCGGTCTGAGCATGGCCGGGATCGTCCGCTCTCACCCCCGCCAGCGCGCTGGCTGACGGAGCGATTGGGTCCGCGTCGGAAGCCGCGCTGTGAACGACGGGACCCTGTGCGTGCGGTCCATCGTCTTGGAGGTGCCCGGGCGGCTCGCCGCTTCGATCGTCCTGCCCGTGGCCTGGATCGGCAGCGCGCGCCTGCGTGCCGGCTGACGGCGGACCTGGGTCCGCGTCGGTGGCCGAGCCGTGACCGCGGCTATCCTGTGCGGGTGGTAGCGTATCGTGAAGATGTCCCGGCGCCTCGGCGCTCCGGCCAGGTGAAGCGCCGGCCCGCGCGTGACCGGGATCAGCAACATCCGCCTGCGTCTGCGCGCTCGCGGATGGTTGGACCGGATCCGTGTCGGCGGCCGAGCCGTGATGGCCGGCATCCCGGGCGTGCGGCGCCGTGTCTTGGACATGTTCCGGCGCCACCCCGCTCCGAACCGGTCCCTCGCCAGCCTGCCCGTGATCCGGTTCGGCGGCTCTGGCCTCGATCTGCAGGTTGGCTGCCGGTGCTGAGGGGGGGGGATCGGTGGCCGTCGTGCCGTGGCTGCCGGCATCCTGTGCGTGCCCTGCCGGGCCCTGGAGAGGCCCCGGTGCCTCGGCGCTCCGGCCGGGGCCTTCGCCGGCCTGAGCGTGTTCAGCCACCGCGCCGCTCGCCTGCACGGTGGCTGAGGGCGGCGCCAATTGCGTGCCGGTGTCCGTGCCCTGACCGTCGTTGTCCTGGGCGTGCGGCGCCGAGCCCCGGAGGTGGCCCGGCGCAGCGGCACTCCGGCCGGGACCTTCGCCGGCCCGCGTCGAGCCTGGATCGGCAGTGCTTGTCTGAGCCTGCGCCAGACCCGGCGGTTCATCCGGACTCGCGCCGCCGGCCGCGTCCAGTGGAACGGCCGCCGCGTCCTTGTGATGGCCTGGCGCATCGGCGCTTCGGCCAGGCCCGTCGCCATCTTGACCGCGGCCCTGATCGGTGACCTCCTCCCGGACCTGCGCGAGGCCCGCTGTTGGACGCGGGCTCGGATCGGATGCTGCACTGGGGTCGCCGGCCGCGCCGTGCAACTCCCGTTCGGATGCACCTGCGCCGATGCCTGAAGGATCCGCATGCGCGACCGCGTCGTGCCGTCCCCTTGCCTCCGGCGAGACGTCCATTCGCAGACCGTTGTCCGGGCTACCGGAGCGCTCCTCGACCGGGAGCTGCGCGTGTCTCAACTCGGGTTGTGCGGCGGCATTGAGCCCGTTGACCGGGGCTGGCGGAGCTTCGGATGCCGCGTGACCGGTCGTCGGGGTGACGCTCTGGGCCAGCGATGGCGCCTCACCGGTCGCGCTCGACGACGGGGCTCCCTGTTCCCGTGCCGCGGCGTCCCCCGATGGCGCGGCGCCACCGTCCGATCTGGAATCCGGAGACGACGATGAACCCGCTGCGAGGGCTGCGCTGGCCTCGGCGCCGCGCGCGAGCGGCTGAAATCCGGATTCCGCGCCTGCCCGGGTCGGCCCATGGCCGAAGGCCGGGTCTCTGAAGCCGATGAGCCCGAAATCGGCGGCGTCAGATCGGGCGGAAGCGACCGCAGCCGACTCGGCCGTTACGAGACCGGCCGCGCCGCTCGCGGCACCTTCGTGGCGGCCGGTGCCGAGCGGACCTTCCGACTGGACGGGGCTCGCCGCTCCACCCGTCGTCGGCGACAGGCTGCCCTGGTCACCCGGGACGGCGCTGCTGGCGCCCCGCGCGCCGAGGTATGATGTCGCCTCGATACCCTGTGCGGGGTGGTCGACGAGGGCATCCGCCGCGAAGACCATGGCCGAGAACACGATCAGCCCGACCTGCTTACGGTGGCCGTCGCGCTCATCGGCATCGCCCGTGTCGCGCGCTTCGGACGGCCCGTGCTGTTGCGCGTGGCCCGCGTGAGGGGGCTGCGCCTCGCTCACGGTCGATCGCTCCCCGTCATCCGCGCGGGCGTCGTCGGGCGACAGGCTCAGGGCCGCAGCCGCGACGAGAGCCGCGAGCAGCGCCGCCGGGTGAACCGAGAGCTTCGTCCCGCGGGCATCCTGCGGGATCGGGAGAAGCTCGGGATAGCGTCGGGCGATCTCGTTGATGAGGGCGCGGAAGTCGCTGCCTCGCATCGGGCTGTCCAAGACATCGGACGCGATGACGTAGCTGCCGTCGATCCTGGCGAAATGCATGACGGCGTCGCCATCCGGCCGGCAGAAGACGAACCAGGGATCCGCCTCGTCGCTCAGGCCCTGCTCGCTGCCGATCTGCAGGCCGGCTCGGATCAGCGCGGCCTCGACGCGGTAGAATTCCGCGAGCTCCTGCTGCGACCAGCCGCCCTGGCACGTCGTTGCGGGTCGGAAGAACGAGATGACCGCGCCCATCAGGACCTCACGTCCGCACAGTGACCGAGAAGCGGACTCTATCGTTCATGGAAACTGCGTCCCAGAGCATCGAAGAACGGCGCCACCAGATAGTCGAGCGCCGTGCGCTCGCCGGCCGAGACGACGACCTCGGCGGGCAGGCCCGCCAGGAGACGTGGTCGTACGTCGTCCGGGAGTTGATGGTCGTCGATCTCCACGGTGCCGGCGAAATAGGCCTGCTTGGTGCCGTCGTCGATCAGGCGGTCGCGGGAGACCATCGTCAACGTCCCGAAGATCGCCGACATGCGGCGCGTCTGAAAAGCCGGAAACTTCACCTCGGCCCGCATGCCGGCATGAACCGCCTCGAGATCGTTCGGCGCGAACTGCACGCTGATCACGAGCCGGTCGGTCGTCGGAACGATCTCCATCAGCGGCTCACCCGAGCGGACCACCTGGCCGATCGTGTAGACCTTCAATCCCTGGATGACGCCCTGGTGCGACGCCCGGACCTCGTGCCGACGGAGGACATCCCGGGCCACGATGAGCTTCTCGCGCAGTTCGGCGATCTTCTGGCGCGTGTCGAGGAGCTGCGCGGTCAGCGATTCCTGCAGCTTCTGCTTGAGCTGCGCGGTCTGCATCCCCGCCTCGTTGATGCCGTTCTGCGCCTTGGCGGTCTCCGCCACGGACCGTCCGATCACGCCTCGGAGGCGCGCGTGCTCGCGCTCCATCATCAGGACGCGCGAGAGCGGGATGAGGTTCTTCTCCTGGAGGCCGCGCAGGCCCTCCAGCTCCTGCTGGATCAGCGCGACCTGCTGCTCGCCCGAGGCCTTCTCGACCGCCAGCCCGGAAATCTCCGTCTTCAGCTGCGTGACCCGCGCCTCGATGAGGCCGAGCTGCGCCTGGAAGGACGCGCGGCGCTCCGACAGCTGGCTGGCCTGGTCGTCGATCAGGCCGGCGACGGCCGGCTCGGCGCGCCGCTCCGCGATCTCCGGCGGCAGGAGCAGATCCTGCGCCTGGCCCTGCTCCGCGCGGAGGCGCGCTTCGAGGATCAGGGCCCCGTCGAGCTGGCCGCGGAGCAGATCGTTGCTGGCTCGCGATTGCACGGGATCGATGCGTAGCAGGACGTCGCCCGCGCGAACCGCCTGGCCGTCCCGGACCAGCACCTCCTGGACGATGCCGCCTTCAAGATGCTGCACCACTTTGCGGCTGCCTTCCGCGACCACCACCCCGGGACTGATGACCGCCCGGTCGAGGCGCGCGACGGCGGCCCAGGTGCCGACCACCCCGAACGTCGCGACGATGAGCGCGTAGCCGGCGACGGCGTACGCGCGCCAGTTCGTCAGGTCGGCGGAGCCCGACCGGTCCCGATCGGACCTTCTTCGCACGGGGGACGGGCTCGGGATCGCGGCGCGCGTGACGGTCATCGCTTATCCCGCGCTCCGCTGTTCGTCGGAGCTGCGGCGGCTCTGGGATGCCGCGGGGCCGACGGGCGGCACCAGGGTCGGGACGGGCCGCTGGCCGGTGACGTGGGCGAGGACCTGCTCGGGCGTGCCGGAGAGCTGCACGCGGCCCTCGCTCATGAGCAGGATACGGTCGGCCTCCTCCAGCAGGCTCACCTTGTGGGTCACCAGCACCACCGTCGTCCCGGATCGCTTCAGGTCCGCGACGGCGCGCATCAGTGCCGCCTCGCCGGGCTGGTCGAGACTCGCATTGGGCTCGTCGAGCACGACCAGGCTCGGCTCGCCGTAGAGCGCGCGGGCTAGAGCGATGCGCTGCCGCTGACCGCCTGACAGCCCGTGTCCCCCCCGACCGATGACCGTATTGTAGCCCTCCGGAAGCGACTGGATCAGCGCGTGACAGCCAGCCCGCTGGGCAACCTCGATGACGCGCGCGTCGTCCCGGTCGGCGAAGCGCGCGATGTTCTGCGCGACGGTCCCGTCGAACAGCTCGACGTCCTGAGGCAGATAACCGACATGCTGCCCGAGCAGGGCCCAGTCCCAGTGGTTCAGGTCGGCCCCGTCGATGCGCACCGTGCCTTCCAGCAAGGGCCAGACCCCGGTGAGCGCGCGAACGAGCGTCGATTTGCCGGCGGCACTCGGGCCGATGATCCCCACGACGCTGCCGGGCTCGAGCCGGACGCTCACAGCCTTGAGGATGGGGCTCGTCGCGCCGGGGGCCGCCACCGAGATGTCTTCGGCCTCGATCAGGCCGCGCGGCCGCGGCAGGACGAGGCGGCGCGTCTCCGAGCCGGCGACGGCCACGAGATCGACCAATCGCCGGTAGCTCGCCCGCGCCGCCGTGAACCCCTTCCAGTTGCCGACGACCGCCTCGATCGGCGCGAGGGTGCGGCCGATGATGATGGACGCGGCGATCATCGACCCGGCCGAGATCTCGCGGTGAATCGCCAGATACGCGCCGATGCCCAGCACCAGGGTCTGCAGCAGCATGCGGACGAACTTCGTGGCCGCGACGATCAGGCCCGCGCGATCGCTGGCCCGCGCCTGGAGGAGCAGGACGTCGTCGTGGCGGCGCCCCCAGAGCCCGCGCATGGACGCGACCATGCCCATGGCCTGCAGCACCTCCCCATTCCGAAAGACCGTGGCTGCGCTCTGCCCCGCTTCGCGCGAGGCCTGACTGGCGGCGTCGAGCGTCCGACGGGTGGCGACCTCGTTGAGCAGCGTGAGGCCGAGGATCGTGCCGCCGCCCACCAGCGCCATCCAGCCGAACCAGGGATGGAGGATGAAGCAGGCGAGCAGGAAGATCGGTATCCAGGGCAGATCGCAGAACGCCAGCATGCCGGCGCCGGTCAGGAACTCCCGCAGGACGTCCACGTCGCGCAGCGCCGTATCGTGCTGCGCGCCGGGCCTGAGCAAGGTGCCGCGATGGGCGGCATCGAAGATCGGCGTGGCGATTTTCTGATCGAACACCACACCGCCGCGCACCAGGAGGCGGGCGCGCAGCATCTCCAGCATCGCGTAGACGGCCAGGCCGAACGCCGCGATCAGCGTGATCCCAGCCAGGGTCGTCTCACTCCGGCTGGGGATCACGCGGTCGTAGATCTGGAGCATGTAGAGCGGGCTGACGAACAGCAGCAGATTGATGAAGAGCCCGAACACCACGGCGGTCGTCAGGACCGGCCGGAGCGAGCGCAGGCCGATGGTCAATGCCGATTGCAGCGAAGGATCGCCCATTCTGCCCTCTTCCTGCGATCGATCGGCACGATCGGCGATACCCGATGGCTCAGATTCCCGTGCTGCTCGCGTCAGTGACCCTCGGGCGCTCAGATCCGCGAGCGGCAATCGTACGTGCGATACTCGACTTTCATGGGCCGCTATCCAGAGACATGCACCGGTAGTGGGGCATCCGGCGCCATTCTCCAAATCGTTCCTTACAGGATGATAGCGCTATTCAGGTAGTTGCCAAGCAACGGGATCCGTTCGGGGAGGACGCGGGGACGACGGGTGCCGCCGCGCATCTGGACAGCGCGGCTCCGTCCCAGCTATATGGTGTTTGCTGTATAAGCGCCGCGCCGCGTGGCTTCGGTCGGCAGGAAGGTGAAACCCCGTGTATGCCCATCAGCAACGCCTGGACTCCGAGGAGGTGCTGGAGCTGCGTCGGGAGGGGGGACGGTATCTGAAGGAACTGCGGGAGGCGCGCGGCCTGTCGCAACGACAGCTCGCAGCTCTTGTCGGTGCGGATTACTACACCTTCATCTCGCAGCTGGAGACCGGGCGCGGTCGTATTCCTCCGGATCGGTACCGCGCGTGGGCCGAGGCGCTGGCGATCGAGCCGAGAGCGTTCGTCCGGAACGTGATGCGCTTCTACGACCCGATCACCCACGAGATCCTGTTCGGCGATCGGAGCGCGGAGCCTGCGGGCAACGAGGCGTAGGCCGTCGACGCTCTCAGGGCCCGGATCGTTCGGATGCGCGAGGCGCGCGGGACGGCTCCAGCCTGGAGACGACCGCCCCCGCAGCTCAGGAGGTGGAGTGATCCGCACCGTCCACCGTCTGTGATCCGAGGGGCGATGGGTCGTCAGACGTCACGTCGGCGGCCGATACGGGCGCGCCGATCGCCGCCATCAGCATTCGCAATCCCTCGATCCACGTATCGGCCTCGGCCCGCGAGATGCACCCGCTGCGGCGAAAGATTTTGCCGGACTCGAGCTTGACAACAACGTCGAAGTGGCCGTCCGGCCTGTCCGTGATCCAGTATTCGACATTCTGAGGCATCGACGCTGCCCAATAGATCCTCACTTGGCCGGCAACAGCCGCCCCGCCCCCGCAGCTCGCAGTCTGACGGCGAACGCGCGCCTCTCGCCGACGTGACTCGTTCACCTCGATCCGTTGTTCCTCGCTCGGCCTCAGACCACGTCGGGGTTCACCTGCGCGCGCGATGATCTTCGGCTCCTTCTCGGTTCAACATGTCCGCCCCCCAGGGACGGAAGCGTGCCCCAACGCGTAGGCCGCGGAGAACGATCCGCCGCTTGCGGGGTTAGATGTTCACTGTACAGTCAGGTGGCGGGTCCTATCTGGAGGGGTGGACGCTCGATGACGCGCGTGGTCGGGCCACTCCCGCCGGATGGCCCGCTGCAGATCGCCGGTTCGTCCGGCGGGATTCACGGCGGCCCGAGATCGGTTCGTGCGGCGAGCGCTTTGAGAGGACGTGAGTTGACGGACACGCTGGTTGCTCAAGACGGCGGAGTCGATCGGCCGAGCCGACAGGACCCTCCGGAACCCGCGATTCTGCCCACCGGTGTGCGGGATCATCTCGGCCTGCAGCTGCGCGCCGCCTACGAGGCCGTGACACGGGCACAGACACCGCCGCGTCTGCTGGACCTCGTCGCGCGGCTCGATGCAGCGCTGGAGGGGCCGCGCCAGGACGATGCCACCGCGTTTCGCGAGGGCCTGACCGAAACGCTGCCCGGCCTGCGCGCCTTCGCCCTCTCGCTCGTCGGCGATGCCTCGCGCGCCGACGATCTGGTCCAGGAGACTGTGCTCCGAGCCTGGGCGCGCCAGGACCTGTTCATCCCAGGTTCGAACCTGAAGGCGTGGCTCTGCACCATCCTGCGCAACCAGTTCTACACCGAGTGCCGCAAGCGAAAGCGCGAGATCGAGGACGTGAACGGTGCCGCCGCGGCGCAGCTCACGGCGCCCGCAGCCCAGGAGCACGGGTCCGATCTGCAGATCGTCTGGTCCCATATCGGCAAGCTGCCGGATCTGCAGCGTGAGGCCCTGCTCCTCGTGGGGGCCCAAGGCCTGACCTACGAGGCCGCCGCGGAGGTGATGGGCTGTCAGACCGGGACCGTGAAGAGCCGGGTGAGCCGCGCCCGGGCCTTGCTCGTCGCGCATCTCGCCTGAGACGGGCATCCTGACCGAGGGCGGTTTCTCCACGCTCGACGGCCCCTGCATGGTTGAGTCAGGTGCCCATCCGCGCTCCGCCCTGGGGCGATTCCCGACGGGCGACGACCTGGGAACGGTCCCCCGCCGTCCTGGCCGGTGTCGAACCTCGACGGCTCGACCATCCTTGTCGGACGGATAGCCCGGGCAGAGAGACGAGGTCGGGCGCGCGACACGCTCGAAGGCCGGGGAAAGGCCAGGCGCAGGCCGGCAAAGCCGTCTCGGCCCCTATCGCGACCGCGAAACCGCCGCGGGACGCCCTCCCCCATCGCGCTTCAAGTCGCACGAGTGTGTCGCGAGCAGCGACTGCACCACGCGGCCGCCATCGTCGATGGACAACGCCGCGGTTCAGCCCGCGCTTCGGGAAGGTTCGGGCCCGTCCCGGTCGCTGCCGCCGCAGCAGGCCGCTCGTCCCGGTCCGAGCCAGAGATCATCCCCGGGCACCTCGACGGACGCTCCGCCTCCACGCGCCGCCCGTGTCGCAGGAAGGTCGGCCGTGGCGTCACCGACCATTGCGCAGCGCCGCGTCTGGCATCCTCGCCGCGGAGGCTCTCGGCGCGGTCTCCGGGCCGCCGCGGAACAGGTCGCCCTTAACAAACTCACCCATCCCCGTACGAATCCGGGTCGCCGCTGGACTCACTTTGCAGAATCGGTCCACATGAACAGTCACGTTGGCAGAATCGGGCGGGGACCGATGACCGCAGAGGAACGGCTGGCTGAGCTGAAGGCGGCGGACACGCGCCGTCAGACACGTCGCAGGGAGGCTCTGAAGCAGAAGGGCATGACCCAGCAGAACGTGTGGCTGAAGCCGTCGGTCAAGGCCGTCATCGACCAGGCGATCCAGAACGGTCGGTTCAGGAGCCGTACCGAGGCGATCGAGTGGGCGCTCGCGTCTGCCTTCGAGGAGAAGTCGGCATGATGTAACGGGCAAAGCAGAAGGCCCCGAGGCGGGAACCTCGAGGCCTTTGGACCTGACATACCCTGGGATGGGGCGCGACAGGCGATTCGCACCCCCTTTATGCCCCCTCCCCCAGGCCGTCGTCAAGAACACCCTTCGGGGTGAACGGTCCCGCTTTGCCTCCTGAGAGGAGGCGGACGAGGTGGAGACAGTTCATTCCGGTGGCCGGCCGCTCACGCGCGCCGCGCTCGCCGGCCGGAGACGTGCGCTCGAAGACGGGCGGACGGTCTCGCGCAGGGAGCTCTCGGCCGCGGGCCGGGACGCGGCCAAGGCCCTGAACCTGCGCCCTGCCCTGCGTTCGATCCTCTCGGCGCTCTGCGCCGTGTGGGGTGAGCAGGATTGGGAACGCTTGGTGGTGTGGCCCTCGAACGAGCACCTGTGCGGGATGACCGGGCTGTCGGAGCGCGCGCTCCGCTACGGCCTGCGCGACCTGGTGGCCCTGGAGGTCATCACACCTCGGGACAGCGCGAACGGCAAGCGTTTCGCCATCCGCGGGCCGGGCGGCGCCGTCATCGACGCGTACGGTTTCGACCTGACTCCCATCGTCGCCCGGAAGGGAGAATGGGCGACCGCGATCATGGAAGCCACCGCGAGGGACGCTCAGCGAAGCCGCGCGTTCGATCTCCTGACCGTTCGTCGCCGCGCGGTGTCGGAGGCCCTCGCCGCCTTGCGCGCCCGCTTCCCGGCCACGGATGCCGCCGATCTGCTCGCGGCGCAGGAGGCCCTGGAGCGCAGCACGCCGAGGAGACGCGCTTCCGGCGTGGCCCCTGACGTCGTCCTCGACGCCTGGGGAGAACTGCAAGTCATGGCGGAGGATCGTTTCTATCAAGCCGCCTCTGCCGGCAATTCCGGCCGTCACTTAGAACAAGACACCGGATCTCCTACCGATCCTTGTGCAAAGACTCCCGAGAAGGAGCCTGAGCCGACCCGTAGGCCCGAACCGTCACTCGTCGCGGCTGCTTGCCCTGTCGCTGCCGAATTCGGCGTCACCCTCAGAACGGAAGCGGATGTCATCGAGATCGGCCGGCTGATGCGGGGCGGGATCGGCGCGCATCCGTCGGCCTGGAGCGAGGCTTGCGAAGCCCTCGGTCCGTTCCGGGCCTCGGTGCTCGTGCTGATCGTCGCGCAGCTCCACGACGACGACGTGCGCCGGGGTGAGATCCGCATCAAGAACCCAGGCGGCTACTTCAGGCAGCTCGTCCGCCTGTGTTCCGAAGGTCGCTACGGGCTCGAAGCCGAGCTCATGGCGATGCGCAGGAGGAAGATGACGTGACCTCGGGCGAACGTCACCTGCCCCGGACCGCCAAGCCCTGCAGATGCGCCACGCCGCGGCAGCGAATCCGGGCCCCCGGATCCTGACCGATGTAGGTAGGCTCCGGATCCCGGAACTCACGCTACGCTTGCGCGGCCATTGAACATGGGAGGCTAGCGGTGAAGGTGTTTCAGATCCGGCACGAGGTGACGGGCGCCATCCTCTGGACGGGGTCGGCGCCTGACCCGCTCGCTGCCCTGGACGCCATGGCCCACGAGGCGGGGTATTACGATCATTCCGATATCCCCGACCATCTCCGGGCCGGTGGACTCGCCATCGAGGAGATTCGGGTCTAGCGCGCCGACCACCACGCGAAGAGTCCGATCCCTGCGGGCGCCGGGCAGGTGCCCTCGCTTCACGGAAGACCGCCGTGGTGACGTGTCGGTGAGCGATGCCGGATTGGTCGGGCGCCTGCAGTGCCGTTCCGCCAGGAGGCCGAGCAGGTTCCGCGGCACCCGGCACTCTCGGTGCGAGGGGTTCGGCGCGTGATCGCCCCGAACCCGGTCCCCATCGGACAGGTTTGCGTGGGACGCAATCGGGGTCCGCTGCGTTACTGCGGCGACGAAGTGTGGAGATCCAGGATGGCAGACGCCGTCGCGTCGCAACGCGCTGTGCTGATTGTCGAGGACAATCCCGTGCAGCTCATGGATGCGGCTGCAGCCCTTCGCGACGCGGGATACGAAGTCGCGGAGGCCGCCACTGTCGAAGCCGCCCAGGCTCATCTGGCGGCCCGTCCCGAACTTGTGGCCATGGTCGCGGACGTGGACTTGGCAGGCGAGCCCTTGAGTGGCTTCACCCTGGCCAAAGCCGTCGCGGCGCGCTGGCCCGAACTGGCGATCCTGATCGTGTCGGGTGTGGCTTGGCCCGCCGAGGAGCAGATGCCGATGGGCGCTCGCTACCTGCGCAAACCGTTCACACCGGAGGGGCTGGCCGGCGCGCTGGGGGCTGTGCTGGCGGCGCGGGGCGTAGGGTCCGTGCCGCATTGACGGTGGCCAGCCCAGCGTGCGCCGGCGCGGGAGAGCCGCGCCGGCGCATGCTGGGACGCATCACGGCGAGGTTCAGGTCCCGCTGTCGCCGGCGCTGGCGTCGTCGCTACCGTCGAGCAGCCAGTCCGGTATCCCGGGAAGCACTTCCCCGGCGACCTCACCGGCGGTCTTCAGGGCCCGCTCCACTTTCGCTTCCGAGTACTCGCCGCGGACCTCGGCGAACAGCTCGCGCGCCAGACGGTCCAGCTCCTCGTCCGAGAGCGTCTGGTCCGGCTCGTCCCTCATGCGTGCAGGCCCCCCAAGCATCGGCCGTCCTGCGCCACCGATTCCGTCACGGGGCGGGAGCGCGTCCGGTGTCATCACCCGTGAGCCGATACGCAACGCGGCCCGCCATCACGGTGCCTGGGCCCGGTTAGGGGATCGTCACCGGCGGGGGACCGAAGATGTCCTAGGCTGACGCTGACGCCGCCGATCCTTCCGTCGCGGTGATCGGCCACCCGCCTCAGTCCACGCCGCAGGCGAGCAGATCGCGCCTGCGCTGCTCGGACGTCTCTCGGGCCTCGTCCTGCCAACTGGCCTCTGGCGGGTCTCGGTCGGCCTTCACCGGTCGCTCGCCAGGCAGGTACAGACTGCGGGGATCACCGGGCAACGCGCCCGTCGTCTCGGGGTCCCGGTCGCAATCCCGAGCCGGCTGATCGGCCAGGGCGAGCACGGGACCCGCGCACACGACGACGGCCACGGCGAACGCGAGCAACTTTCTCATGGGGGTCCCAATGGGCCAGGCCCGGCGCATGTACCGCGTCGCCGGTAGGGCCGGAGGGCTTAACGGCGGTTCGCGATGGTCGCCACACCCGTGTCGGCACGGCAGACATGCGTGACCGTCGCCGCAGATCGATCGGCGCCCGGGGACGATTTCCACGTCGCTGGCACCGAGCCGCGGCGGCCAGGGCGTGGTGTCCGGACTGCCGCGTGCCCGTCACTCCGCTCGCGGCCTCGCCGATCAAGGCTCGAACCGAGAAGCCCCCACTGGTCCCCCACTGCGCCCCCACTGCGCCCCCGCGCGGACGTGAATGGCCGAATCCGCCCTGTCGGAACGGTCAGGCCTGCCGCATCTCCGTGTCGCTGCCGGACGGCAGAAGCTCGGACCGGCGCGCGTGAGCGACGCCGCCCAGCAGGATGAGAAGCACGAAGGCGGGAAGCGGCATCAGAACGGGGTCGCCCGCGAGGAGATGGCTGCCGACCGCGCCGGCCATGAGCACGGCGAGCAGACAGGCGCCGAGGGCGACGCAACCGGGCGTCCAGAGGAGCACCGCGCCGAGGAGTTGCAGGGCGCCGACCACGTCCATGAACCACAGCGGGTAGCCGAAGCGGACGAAGCCCTCGACCTCGAACGGCACAGCGGCGAACTTCATGCCGGCGGCCACCAGGAACACCGCGGTCAACAGGCCTCGCAGCGCCACGCTGCCGACACTCCGCCTATCCCGAACCCGAGCCATCCCCACACCCCTCCCAGCAGGCATCACTCTCGGCGGATCAGACGAAGTGCGTCGGCAGCGCCGCGGTCAGGGCGAGCTGGAGGACGGCGAGCGCCAAGCCAGTCCGCATCGACCAAGCCACGATGTGGTCGGTGACGGTCATGCCCTTGGTCATCATCTTGGTGGCCATCGGTGGTTGCCTCATCCGTGCAGCCGTAAATCGGCTGTCCCAGGACGGTCATATGGCCAAGCTGGATTGCGCCGTTATTGCTTCGATTATTGCGTCGGATTGCACAAAATCAGTTGAGACGCCGTTCTCGGTGAGCGATCCACGGCGCCACGTGCGATCGCCGGCACGCCTCCGGGATGCGCCGCGAAGCGATGACCGCGCGGCGACCGGCCGCCACCGGCCACATTGTCGGCCACAACGTCCGCGTGAGGCCGTCCCCGCCCCCGCCGGCCCGGAGCGCCGTCAGTTTGCCGCCGTCCCGCTCGGCGGTGACGGAGACCTTCGCGTCGGGACGGATCGCCGACGGATCGACTGGCTCATAGGCGACGATCGGTGTCTCAGGCGACACCGCCACGGTCTCCGACGCGCCGCCCCCGTGAGCCTCCGCGGCGGGGACCCGACAACCCGGGAAGACGGGCGCGGCGCTCGGCGACGCCTGGGGTCCAGCCCGCCCGTCCGCGGGCGCGACGACGGTGCTGTCGGGAGGACGCTGCCGATTCAGGCGTCCGCGTCGGCGCGTCCGTCCCACGCGTCGAGGCGCGACGGCGCCATCGGTGCCGCGGCGGCGATCCCGATTCGGGTCGCGGCAGCCGCAGCGGCGATGATGAGGCCGATGAAGAGCAATGGTTCGAGCATGGCCGTGCCCTCAGCTATGGGCCCGCGCGGCGAGATGGCGGCGCGCCGAACGGTGGCGGGCACGCGCATTGTGCTGCCGCCGCATCTGTTCCTGGAGGATCTCGTCTTCGTGCTGAGGGAAAACTGTGATCGCGGTCGATTGCGGGACACGCAGACCGTCCTCACGCTGCGGATAGATTGGTTTCATGACCGCTCCCCCGTATTACCTACGTAGAAGCTTAACCGTTCTTTAACCGATTGCAACCCGGTGGCAGGGTCGGGTTCCGACGGCGCCGGCGCGCGCTGGAGATCCTTCTCCCTCGGGTAGTCCGCCCTGATCGCCGCGGCGACGCGCCTTCCCTCACCAGCCCGGGCACTGGCCGCATTTCGGGCCCGACGGCTCCGGTCCCGGCAGACCCCCCGATCTCAGAGGCCGGGCGGCTGCTGATCCGGGCCGGGGAACTACCTCAGGCACGGTTGCCGCCTATGTCATCTGACCGGGAGCCGCCGTCGGACTGACTTTGATCGTGGAGGACGCAACGATGCCGCCCAAGCTGACCAAGACCATCATCGGAGCCGTTATCGCCGTCGCGCTCGCCGCTGCGGTCTCCTACGGAGTCATCAGCCAGCAGACGGCCGACAAGATCCAGACTCAGGCGAACCAGACCCTGCAGAACGATCAGGCGCCGGCCAGCACCGGTCAGCAGCCGCCGCCTCCGCCTCAGAACTCGATCCCGCAGGCACCCGCACAGCCGGGGGCGTCGCCGCAGAACCCCGCGCCGGCACCGCGTCAGTGAGCGAATCCGGGCGCGTCGATGGTGGGTCCGCGACGTCGAACACGCCCCGGGATCGGCCCGGGTCACTGGCATCGGGGTCGACGGCACATCCTCCCCTGTCGGCGACGAGCTGAAGCCGCGGCAACGAGATCGCGGCCCTGTTCGAGCAGAATACTTCGGAGATACGGCGGTCATCGCGGAGGTGCCCTTGGCAAAACCGTTTGCCACGCTGCTGCTCGCAGCAGCCGTCTCTGTTCTGTCAGATCTGCCGGCGCGATCTCAGGTCGCGCCCGTCAACAACTGGGCTGAGTTCCGCGAGGCTATGGCGGCGTGCTGGACGGTGCCGCCCGGCACGGAGGGATCCCTGATTGCCTACCGGTTCGGCCTCGACAAGACGGGTGCCATCCGGGGCAAGCCGCTCATCACCGCGCGGCGACTGGTCGGCGACCAGGACGCGCACCGTCGCTACGAGGAGGCGGCATCCGCTGTGCTGGCACGCTGCTTCCCGCTCAAGGTGACACGGGCGTTCGGCGCGATCCTCGGCGAGAGCCCGATCTATCTGCGGTTGGTCAACACGAAGCCGACGGCCGCCTACCAGATCAACAGCAACGTGACGATCTTCGCGCCTCGCTAGGCTGCCCCTCGCGGATGCTCGCCTTGCCCGCCCGGGGGCCTCCCGAGACCGGCTGACAGGCGGTCCGGGAACGCAATGCCTTCGCGGGCAGCGCGCTCGACGGCCCGTTCCATCTGTGTTTGCTGACACGGTCGGCCAGGAGAACGAGCCGCGCGGGAGGGGGGACCATGCGGACCGGTTGGGTTCTTGCCGGCGCGCTCGGCTGCGCGCTCGGCGTCACGCCGACACAGGCGCGGATCACTCAGATCGAGGTCGTCACCGTCGAGCCGTTCGCCGACGGCGCTGAATTCGGACCTGCCGGCGCGTACGAGCGGGTCGTCGGTGCCGCCCGCGGCGAGCTCGATCCGGCAGATCCGGCCAATGCCGGCATCGTCGACATCGCGTTGGCGCCGCGCAATGCGCGCGGCATGGTCGAATACAGGACCGACCTGTTCATCCTGCGCCCGAAGGACCCTGCCCGCGGCAGCGGTACGCTGCTGTTCGAGGTGCTGAACCGCGGCCGCAAGTTCCTCTTCAACTGGGTGCTGGACGCGCCGGCCCAAGGGGCCCAGGCTGTCAACGATCCGCGCAACGCCGTCGACGCCGGAACCGGCCTCGTCCTGCGTCGCGGCGACACGATCGTCTGGTCGGGCTGGGAGGCGGACGCGCTGCGCCAGCAGGGCGGCATGGCCATCGACGTGCCGGTCGCCTCCAGGAACGGCAAGCCGATCGTGGAGATCGTGCGGGACGAACTCGTGAGCGCGACGCGCGGGCCGCCGGAGGCGCCCTTCTATCTCACCTTCAAAGCGGCCAGCCAGGACAAGGCCGGCACGCAGCTGACCGTGCGCCGCCGGGAGGCCGACCCGCCTCGGCCGGTTCCGGAGGAGGCGTGGCACTACGCGTCGCCGCGGCAACTCGAGCTCCTGCCCAAGGGAACGAAGCCGCTGCCGGGCTCGATCTACCAGTTCACCTACCGCGCCACCGAGCCGAAGGTGCTCGGCATCGGCTTCGCCGCGACGCGCGACGTGGTCGCCTACCTGCGCGGCGATGCCGCCGGTGGCGCCAACCCGGCGGACGGAGCGATCCGGCACGCGGTCGCGCTCGGCATCTCCCAGAGCGGGCGGTACCTGCGCGACTTCATCGCCCAGGGCTTCAATCGCGACGAGGCCGGGCGCCGGGTCTTCGACGGCGTGCTGTCGCACATCGCGGGGATCGGCGGCGTCTTCCTGAACGCGCGCTTCGGCCAACCGTCCCGCACCAACACGCAGCACGAGGACCATCTCTATCCGGAGAATGCCTTCCCGTTCTCCGCGGCGGCTCAGCACGACCCGGTGACGGGACGGACTGGCGCGCTGCTGCGCGACGACGGCTTCGACCCGTTGCTGATCGAGGTGAACACCGGCACCGAGTACTGGCAGAAGGGTGCCTCGCTGCTGGCGACGGATCCCCTGGGCCGCACCGACCTGGCCTTGCCCGACACGACACGCGTCTACTTGGTCTCGAGCGGCTTCCACTACGGGCGCGCCGGATTGACCTCTAGCAGAGGCCCCTGCGCCAACATGCGCAGCACCCTCAATCCGGCGCCTGCCCTCCGGGCGCTTCTCGTCGCACTCGAGGACTGGGTGACGCTCGGCACGCCCCCGCCCGACAGCCGGATCCCGCGCCTGTCGGATGGCACGCTGGTGGAGCCGGCCGAGGCCGGCTATCCCTTCATCGTCGGTGTGCCGGTCCCGACCGCCCCGAACACGATCGCCCGCTTCAGCACCTACGTCGATCCCAAGCCCGAGAGCGGGCCGCAGTACCGGCCGCTCGTGCCCCGCGTCGACGCGGATGGCAACGACGTGGCAGGCATTCGCCTGCCGGCCGTCGCCGCACCGCGCGCGACCTTCACGGGCTGGAATCTCTACGCCGATCCCTTCCCGGCGGGGGCCCTCTGCGACCGGGAGGGGAGCCAGCTTCCGTTCGCCCGGACCCGGGCGGAGCGGGAGGCCAACGGGGATCCGCGGCCCTCGCTGGAGGAGCGCTACCCGGATCCGAATGCCTACCTGGCTGCCGTGACCAAGTCCGTGGACGCGCTGGTTCGGGATCGCCTGCTCCTGCGCGAGGACGGCGACCGCCTTGTCCAGGCGGCGCGGCAGGAGTCCGCGCCATGACCGCTCCGGATTCGGTCGTGCCGCCGGCGTAGACATGCGTCGGGCGGACCTTGTCCCTCAGGGAGACGTCTCGGACAGTCGACGGTCTTCCACGGCGGCGTAGACCATGGTGCGGGTCAGCGTGCGGTAGTGCTGGCGCTGGTCGGCCGAGGAGGTCTGCATCATCAGGAGCGCGAAGAACCCCTCTACAGGGTCAACCCAGAAGTATGTGCCTCCGACGCCGCTCCAGAACCAGTCGCCGACATTGCCGGGGAACGGCGCCTCGCCCGCCGCGAGGCGGACCGCCACGCCGAGCCCGAAGCCGTAGCCCGGCCCCGGCGGATAGTAGGCGGCCTTCGCGATCGCCGCCCCGAGATGATCCGAGGTCATGAGTCGCACGCTGGCCGGCGCCAGGACGCGCGCGCCGTCGAGACTGCCGCCGGCGAGAAGCATGCGCAGGAAGCGGGCGCAGTCCGCCGTGCTCGATACGAGGCCGCCATTGCCCCTCTGGCCGCGCCGCGGCTGCGCCGGATCGTGAAAGACAGGGCGCTGCCCCGGTGCTTGCGGCAGCGGCTGCGCGACGCGTGATCCCATCGCGGCCGAGATCTGGAACAGCGTGTCGGCCATGCCGAGCGGCTCGAGCACGGTCGCGTCGAGGACCCGCTGCAGATCCGCGCCGCCCGAGATCTCCAGGACGCGGCCGAGCACGTCGGTGGCGTGCGAGTAGTGCCACACCGTGCCGGGCTCGTGCTCCAGCGGCAGGCGGGCGATCCGGTCGGCGAACGCCGCGTTGTCGAGATCCTCGGCGAGCAGGCCGTCGGCCGCGTAGGCGCGCCGCGCCGGCCCGTCGCCGAGATAGCCGTAGGCGATCCCGGCGGTGTGGCGCAGGAGATCCTGAACGGTCGGCCTGGCCCTGGCGGGCCTGAGGCCGCCGTCCGGATCGAGCACCGACAGGTGCTCGAAGGCGGGAATGAACGCCGCCACGGGCTGATCGAGGCGCAGGGCGCCGCGCTCGGCGAGCACCATGGTAGCGGCGGAGACGACGACCTTGGTCATGGAGTAGATGCGCCAGAGCGCGTCGGGCCCGAGGGGCGCGCGCGCGACGCGGTCGCGGTAGCCGACGGTGCGTCGCCAGATCGCCCCGTCCGCGCCGCCGACGAGCATGTCGGCCCCGGCGATCGCGCCGCTGTCGACATCGGCCGTCAGGCGGTCGCCGAGGCGGTCGAGGTGGCGGGAGGAGAAGGCTGGCGCAGTCCGCATGGCACCGATGTAGCGCGCGCCACCGCGCCCGCATCGCCGCGGCCGCGAAAGGCCGGACGGCGACGTGCATCGGTTCCGGTGTCCTCGGGGCGCCGCGCGCCGGGGCGACGGTCCGGCCCGGCGAAGGATGGCGCGCCACGTACGGACCGGGCGCGGCTCTAAGCCTCTGTTTCGACGCGCTCTCGTGCGCCGGACCGGTATCCACTTCGGTGGAGAGCGCTCTAGGCCGGCCTGACGTCGTAGAATTGCGGGAAGCCGTTGCGCACGCCCGTCAGGCCCCGATAGGCCGTCGCCTCGTAATAGGCGCCGAGCGGCAGGTACGGCACGTCGATGAAGAACTGTCGCTGGATCTCGGCGCAGATCGCCTTCTGCGCCGCAGAATCGGGCGCGGTGAACCACGCGGCGCGCAGCTCCTCGAGACGGGGCGCGCGGGGCCATCCGAACCAGGCCTGGTCGCCGTTGCCGCGGATGCCGAGCTGGCCGGCGGGATCGAAGTTGTTGGTGCCGTTCAGGTAGGTGACGAAGGTGCTCCAGCCGCCCTTGTCCGGGGGCTGGCGGCTCGCCCGGCGCTGCACCAGGGTCCCCCAGTCCATCGCGACGAGGTCCACGGCGAGCCCGCATTTCTGGAAGGCTTCGGCCGCGACGAGGGCCAGGGGATGGGTGGCCGGGTAATCGGTCGGGTCGAGCATGACGACGCGCTCGCCCCGGTAGCCGGCCTCCGCCAGGGAGCGCCTGACCGCGGCGTAGTCGCGGGGGCCGACCAGCCCGTCGGTGCCCGCGCGCGTCGCCATCGGCGCCTCGGGGCTGAAGACGCCGACATGGTCCTTCCACAAGGCGCGCTCGTCGCCCGCGACCGCGCTCATGAACTCGGTCTGGTCGATGGCGCCGAGCAGCGCCCGGCGGATCGCGGGATTGTCGAAGGGCGGATGCAGGTGGTTGAAGCGCAGGCAGCCGATGCCGCCGGCCGGATCGAGCACCTCCAGCCGGATCCCCGATCTGCTCCTGAGCAGCGCCTGCAGGTCCGGCGTCGGGTTCTGCCACCAGTCGACCTCGCCGGCCGCCAGCGCGCTCGCGGCGGTGGAGGCGTCGGGCACGATCCGCCACTCGATCCGCTCGAAATGGGCCCGCTTCGGTCCGGCGGTGAAGCTCGCCGCGCCGTCCGGGCGGGGCACGTAGCCGTCGAAGCGCTCGTAGACGGTGAGCGCCCCCGGGACGCGCTCGTCCGCCTTGAAGCGGAACGGGCCCGAGCCGACCATCTCGGTGACCTGCGTGTTCGGGTCGGTCTTCGCCAGGCGCTCCGGCATGATGCAGGGCATCGAGGTACCGGTCTTGCCCAGAGCCGCGGGCAGCAGCGGGAACGGCCGCTTGAGGCGGAACTGCACGACGCGGTCGGAGGTCGCCGCGAGTTCGTCGGTGGCGTCGATCAGCGCCCGGCCGAAGGCGTCGCGGGCGGCGAAGCGGCGCACGCTCGCCACCACGTCGCGCGCCAGCACCGGCGCGCCGTCGTGGAAGCGCAGGCCCTCGCGCAGGGTCAGGCGCCAGAGGCGGCCATCCGCCTCGACGGCGTGGCCCTCGACCATCTGCGGCTGGAACTCGTAGCCCGCGGTCTGGCCGTAGAGGGTGTCGAAGACGAGGTAGCCGTGGTTGCGCGTCACGGTCGCCGTCGTCCAGATCGGGTCGATCACCGCGACGTCGCTTTCCGGGATGAAGCGCAGGACCTTGGCGGGCTGCGCGACGGCGGGCCGCGCGACCGCGGCGGCGGCCAGGGCGGCGAGGACCTCGCGGCGCCTCATCGGCGAGCGCTCGTGCTGGATGCCATCGGAGACCGTGCGCCCGTCACCCTCGTCGCGTCGCATGGTGCCCTCGGAGAGGCAGCGAGGCAAACGCGGGGCCGCGCCCCGCCGCGCGCGGCCGCGTCAGCGGGCGGTGCCCGGGGCACAGAGGCGGGGCAACTCGCGCCGCGAGCCCCCTGCACGACCCCGCGTCCGCCGGGCCGGAGCCTCCGTCCCGGCGCCTCGGGCCCTAGCGCTCGCGGTCGGCCCCGGAATCGGCCTGTTCGGGCGCGGTCATCTCCGGCGTCAGCAGACCGAGTTCGATCAGGAAGGCCGAAGTCGGTTCCAAGTAGACGCCGATCTGGATCGCATCCGGGTCCGAATGCGGCGTCACATAGGTGCGCCTCTCGTACAGCTCGGACTCGCCGCTCGCCAACAGGTCCAGCAACGCGCACCGGCGCATCCAAGAGATGATCCCGCGCGCGTAGGCGTCTTCGACCAGCTTGAATCCGCCGATCACGGCCTGTTCGAAATCGGGATCCGTTCGGATCACGACTCTGCGGGGTGTTTCCTGCATGTGTGTCCTGCGACGCTCTCGGATCGCGGCCAGCCGGCTCATGCTGATCTTGCGGCCGGCCGCCGAGGCTGACCCAGACTCGGACCAGTCCTGTCCAGGCGCAGAGCCCGCGCGGGCGTTTCCGTCGCCATCATTTGTGGTGCTCGGTGCTCGACCGAAGGACGTAGCACCCTGTCGCGGGCCGCCGCGCCCGCGGCTGAGGCCCCGCGGTCACATCGCTGCGCCGTGTCGTTCGATGTGCCGCACGCCTGCACGATTGCCGCGGAGCCGCCGGAGGGGCCGTTCGGTCGGGCGCTCCCCGAGCCGGCCGCGGTCCGAGCCGGCGGCCACGGCGACCCCGTCGCTCCGGCAACGCCGCCAGCGCGGGTGCTCCGGAACACGCCGGGCCTGAAAGCTTGAGCCTACATCGGGATCACACCGCGACGACCGTCGCGAGCCCGATGGAGACGACGATGACCTGGACGAACCGCATCACCATAGCCGCGACCCTCATCGGCGGCGCGATCGCGCTGGTGACTTACGCGCAGGCCCTGAGTCTGCCGACGCACTTCGCCTGAGCCCGCCTGCCGGGGGAGCGCCCCGCGCCGCTCCTCCGACGCCGTCGTGACGGCCACCGTCGCGTTGAGACTTATCGCGCAGCCCACGATCGTGCCGCCTCACTTCGTCCGAGGGGCGCCTGGCGGACCGCTCTGAGCCGCTCCGGGCCGCGCCGTCGGCGCGCGCGGTTCTCGGCAGGATCGGCCACGATCGGGCGCCGGACCGCGTCGGCGCGGACGCGCCCGCCCCGCTTGCCGGGCCCGCCCTTTCGGCGTTTCAAGGCCGTGACCCCTGGACGTGGCCCGGCCGGCGATGGAACTGAAGTGGATCGAGGACTTCCTCAGCCTCGCCGAGACCCGTAGCTTCTCACGCTCGGCCGAGGCGCGGCACGTCACGCAATCGGCGTTCAGCCGCCGCATCCGCTCCCTGGAGGTCTGGCTCGGCACGGCCTTGCTCGACCGCAGCACCTACCCGATCACCCTCACGGCGGACGGGCGCCACTTCCTCGAGACCGCCGAGGAGGTGGTGCGCCTCCTCACCCTCAGCCGCGCCGACTTCCGCAACCGCAGCGAGCGGTCGAGCCTGCCCGTCGTCGCCATCACGGCCCTGCATTCGCTCTGCCTCTCCTTCCTGCCGCGCTGGCTCGGCACGCTCCGGGGCGAGCTCGGTGCGATGAGCAGCCGCGTGCTGCCGGAGAACTTCAACATCTGCCTCCAGGCCCTGGTCGAGGGCGGCTACGACCTCATGCTGACCTATCACCATCCGGGCATCCCGATCCCGCTCGGGCCCGATCGCTTTCCCTGCCTCGTCGTCGGCCAGGACAGCCTCGTGGCCGTGGCGGCGCCGGCGGATCTCCCCCGCGACCGGGAAGGCCGCCTGCCGCTCCTGCAATATTCCCGCGGCTCCTTCCTGGGCCGGCTCGCCGCCATCGCCCAGGCCCGGGAGGGCGCGCCCGCGACCTATCCGGTCCACACGAACGAGAACTCGATGGCCGAGGCCCTGCGGTCGATGGCGCTCGCGGGACACGGGGTCGCGTGGCTGCCGAGGAGCCTCGTGGCCGGCGAGATCGCGGCGGGCGCGCTCGCCATCGTCAGCCCCGAGATGTCGATGGAGATCCGGCTGTACCGCAGCGCGGAGCGGGCCCGGCCGTTCCTGGAGGCTGTCTGGTCGGCCGCCGCCGCTGCTTCGAAGAACTATTCCGGTTCGGAATAGTTCTGGTCGCAACTAGCATTGGCGGCCCGCCGGCACCGGGACTATCAGACGCCGGCCGGTCAGGCGCGGCCGCCCGTGAGGGCGGGGCGACTGGCGGCGACCCTTCATCGCGCACCGTCGAGAGCGTCGACGCCCCCTCACGCGGGCCGGTCGCTCACGCGCAATCGTCTGCCCAACCGTCCTGCCCTACGGCGCGCCGGATCGCTTCCGCGCGCGAGGAGAGAGCCGTGTCCGAGATCGCTTCCGCCGCCGCCACCCGCACCGAGCACGACCTCCTGGGCGACCGCGAGGTTCCGCAGGCGGCCTACTGGGGCATCCATACCCTGCGCGCGGTCGAGAACTTCCCGATCACCGGCACCACGCTGGCCACCTGCCCGGACCTGATCCGGGCGCTCGCGGCGATCAAGCAGGCGGCGGCGCTCGCCAACCGGGAACTCGGCCTGCTCGACGCGGCGCGCTGCGACGCGATCGTGGCGGCCTGCGAGGAGATCCGGGCCGGCGGCCTGCACGATCAGTTCGTGGTCGATCTCATCCAGGGCGGGGCCGGGACCTCGACCAACATGAACGCCAACGAGGTCGTGGCCAACCGCGCGCTCGAACTGCTCGGCCACGCCCGCGGCGCCTACGGGCAGCTGCACCCGAACGAGCACGTCAACATGGGCCAGAGCACCAACGACGTGTACCCGACGGCCCTCAAGATCGCCGGCATCGGCGCGATCCGTCGGCTCGTCGCCGCGATGGCGTCGCTGCGCGGCAGCTTCGAGGCCAAGGCCGCCGAATTCTCGGACGTGCTCAAGATGGGCCGCACCCAGCTGCAGGACGCGGTGCCCATGACGCTCGGCCAGGAATTCGGCACCTACGCGCGCATGCTCGGCGAGGACGAGGCCCGGCTGGGCGAGGCCGAGCTGCTGATCCGCGAGATCAACATGGGCGCCACCGCGATCGGGACCGGCATCACCGCGCATCCCCTCTACGCGGCCGCGGTCCGCGCGCGGCTGTCCGAGATCACCGGCATCCCGCTCGTCACGGCCGAGGATCTGGTCGAGGCAACCCAGGATTGCGGCGCCTTCGTGCAGGTGTCCGGCGTCCTCAAGCGGGTGGCCGTGAAGCTGTCCAAGACCTGCAACGACCTGCGCCTGCTCTCCAGCGGTCCGCGCGCGGGCTTCGGCGAGATCAACCTGCCGGCCCGGCAGGCCGGCTCCTCGATCATGCCCGGCAAGGTCAATCCGGTGATCCCCGAGGTGGTGAACCAAGTGGCGTTCGAGGTGATCGGCAACGACGTGACGATCAGCTTCGCGGCCGAGGCCGGCCAGCTGCAGCTCAACGCCTTCGAGCCCGTGATCGCCTACAGCCTGTTCCGCAGCTTCGCGCATCTCGAAGCCGCCTGCCGCACGCTCGATCTCCACTGCGTGCGGGGCATCACCGCCAACCGCGAACGGCTGCGCGCCAGCGTCGAGCACTCGATCGGGATCGTGACCGCGCTCAACCCCTATATCGGCTACCGCAACGCGACGGCCGTCGCCATGGAGGCGCACGCGACCGGCCGCGGCGTCTACGACCTCGTGCTCGAGAAGGGGCTGATGGCCCGCGCGCAGCTCGACGCGGTCCTCCGGCCCGAGCGGCTGACCCGCCCGCAAGCCCCCGATCCGGTCATCGCCCGGGCCGTCGCCGGGGCCTGATCCAGAATCCGGGATCCGCGCCCGCGACGCCAGCGGTCGGATCCCGCACGCCGAACAACACGATCCCATGGGAGGACAACGGATGACGCACGCCGATACGGACCCGGATTCCACGACATCGCGCTCGGGCCGGCTCACGCTCTATACCGGGCTCGGGCTGGCACTCGGCATCCTCGTCGGCGCCGTCCTGCACGGACTGGCGGCCGGACCCGACGAGGCCAAGGCGTTCGCGGCGCACTTCACCCTCGCGACCGACATCTTCCTGCGTCTGATCAAGATGATCATCGCGCCGCTCGTGTTCGCCACCATCGTGGCCGGCATCGCGAGCTTCGGCGACGCCCGCTCGGTCGGCCGGGTCGCCGCGCTGGCCATGGGCTGGTTCGTCACCGCCTCGGTCGTCTCGCTCACCCTCGGGCTCCTGACCGCGAACCTGTTCCAGCCGGGCGCGGGCCTGGGCCTGCCGCTGCCCGACGCGGGGGCGCAGACCGGCCTGAAGGCCGCCTCGCTGAACCTGCGCGACTTCCTCGTCCACGTCTTCCCGACCAGCATCGTCTCGGCCATGGCCGGCAACGAGGTGCTGCAGATCCTGGTCTTCTCGATCTTCTTCGGCTTCGGTCTCAGCACGATCGACCGGCGCTACAGCGAGCCGATGGTGCAGCTTCTCGACGGCCTCGCCCGCGTGATGTTCAGGGTCACCGACACGGTGATGCGGCTCGCGCCGATCGCCGTCTTCGCGGCCATCGCGGCGGTCGTCACCGTCCAAGGGCTCGGCGTCCTTCTCGATTACGGCAAGTTCATCGCCAGCTTCTACGCGGGCCTGTCCCTGCTCTGGCTGCTGCTGATCGGTGCCGGCTGGGCCGTGCTGGGCCGGCGCGTGGTGGAGCTGCTGCGCCTGCTGCGCGCCCCGATGATCCTCGCCTTCTCGACGGCGAGCAGCGAGGCCGCCTTCCCGCGCACCGTCGAGGTGCTGGAGCGCTTCGGGGTGCGCCCGCGCGTGACGGGGTTCGTGCTGCCGCTCGGGTACTCGTTCAACCTCGACGGCTCGATGATGTACCAGGCCATGGCCGCCCTGTTCATCGCCCAGGCGTTCGGGATTCACATGGGCTTCGGCGAGCAGCTGACGATGCTGCTCGTCATGATGGTGACGAGCAAGGGCATCGCCGGCGTGCCGCGGGCCTCGTTGGTCGTGGTGGCCGCCACCGTGCCGATGTTCGGTCTCCCGGCCGCCGGCATCCTGCTGATCATGGGCATCGACCAGATCCTCGACATGGGGCGCACCGTCACGAACGTCCTCGGTAACGGGCTCGCCACCGCGGCGGTCGCCAAGTGGCGGGGTGAGATCGCGGGTGGCGTCCGGGAGGTGGGCGCGGAGCCCGCGGGGCCGCGCCTCGACCTCGCCGCGCGGCCCGCGACCGGCGCCGCCCGCGCTTGACGGGGCCGCCGTGGCCCGCTCGATGGCGGACGGGATCGCGCCGCTCGCCGCTGTCACGGACCGCTCCGGGCTCTGAGAGGCGACCGCGCCCGGGCACCGCTCCGGGCGCGGGGGAGCGGCGGCAGGGGCCGTGCCGGCCGGGTCCGGTCTGTCAGGTTCCGACCCGGAGCGGGGCTGTGAGCTTGCGCAGGTAGGCGATGACCGACAGGGCCGTGATGCGGCCCGTGCGGGGGTTCTCGTCGGTCGGGACGTTCTCGATCGTCATCGCGAAGCGCGCGGCGTCGGCCTCCACCTCGATGCGGTGCGTGTTGCGCTCCAGGCCGGGGTCGGCCCAGATCTCGAGCTCGGTCCGGTCGGGACCGATGCCGGCCAGCGAGAGCGCGACCGCGACGTTGAGATTCGCCGGGAAGCCGCGGGCCGCCTCGCGGGGGCTGCCGGCAAAGATGCGCATCGGCTCGGTGATGCCGCCGATCTCGATGCCGTTCTCCGCGAGGTAGGGCGCGCCGACGAGGCCGCGCACGGGCTTGCGGGTGATCATCCGCACCGTGCGGATAGTACCCTCCGCGGCGGCCGTCACGGCGTCGAGGCCGAGCAGCGCGCCGGTCGGGACGACGATCTGACCGCCGTGGGCGCGGGCCGTCGCCACGAGGTCCTCGTGATCGAGGAGCGCGCCGCAGCTCAGCACGATCGCGGTCTTCCCCGCCGCCACGAAGGGCCGCACGATCGCCGGGAGATGCTGGGACGGCGCGCATTCCAGCACGATGTCGGCCCGCGGCTCCAGGGCGTCGAACGCGGTGACGACCTCCGGCGGCTCCGCGAGCGCCGCGAGGGCGGCCCGGGCTCTGGCGGCATCGCGAACCGCGACGGCGGTCAGCCTCAGCCCCGATATGGCGCCCGCATCGAGCGCGCGCGCCACGGCCAGCCCGACGGTGCCGAGGCCGGCGATCGCGATGCGACCGCCGCGGATGGGCGACCTCGGGGCTTCCTGCAGCGGCATGTCGGGTATCCGTTCATCGGGGCCGGAGCGGCCGACCGCGCCAGCCCTCTGCATCGGCCATGCCGGGGGGGGGGGACGCGCCTCAGCCCTCGCCGCGGGCATCGCGCGGCCGGACCGCGTCGCCGCGCAGGGCGCGCGCGGTCCGCGCGACGTGTCCGACGCCGACGTCACGGTCGTCGATCCGGTCCAGGGCGCCGTCGACGTCCCCCGCGACCCTGCCGCGCTGTTCCACGGCGCGCCGCTGCGCCGAGGCGAGGCGGTCCGCCTTCATCTCGAGGTGCCTCAGGCACGCGCACCGCAGGAGCGAGGCGAAATTGCGTGCCTCACCGTGAAGAGCGAGCACTTCGTCGTAGAGAAGCGTCACGAGGCGGGGAAGGGTCATGCCCTGAGCGGCGGCGATGTCCTCGAGCACGTTCCAGAACATCACCTCGATCCTGATCGAGGTCGAGTGTCCGCCGAGCCGGATGGAGCGGGTCTCGCCCTCGTAGTCGGCGGACGGCATCCCCGAGTACAGATTGCACATGTCCACCCCTGCGATCCGCGCCGCTCACCCGCGGCGACCGCCCGCGCTTCCCCGGGATGAGGAACAATAATGCAGCGCGCGCCCGTTTCCACCGCCTTCCGGGCTCTGGCATAACGCGCTCCGCGGATCGTCGCGGGCCCGCTCCGCAGTAGCATGATACTACCACCGCACGCTGGAGCGGCTCTAAGTTTCCGCTCGGCGGGACCCCTCGGGGCCTTCGGCCTCGGGCCTCGACAGGGGGATCATGCGCGACATGTCCGACATGCCCGAGCGGATCCCCGCGATGATCCGGGTCCGGGACGCGGCGCGCTCCGCGCGTTTCTACCGGATCACCTTCCGCCTCGACACCGCCGACCGGCCCGACTTCGAAACCTTCACCCCGATCGATCTCGCGCATGCCGCGTCCGGTCTCGCGTCGGCGCTGACGGTCAACACGGGCCACGACGGCGCCTGCGGCCTGGGCGTGGGGGCCGCCCGGGGCACGGCGCGCTCCTGCTTCATCGACGACCCGGACGAGCACAAGATCGAGGTGCTCGCCCGCGGTTGGCGCTTCGCCTGATGACCCGCGACGGCCCGCCATCGGCCGCCGCGGCACCGGCACGACCGACACGGACAGGGGAGGACGGGATGAGGATGCAGGAGACGGGCGCACACCTGTCCCGCCGCGGGTTCCTGGGCGCCGCCGGCTCGACGCTGCTCGCGGTCGCGGTCATGCCGGACGGCAGCGTGACCGGGCGGGCCTGGGCGCAGATGCCGAAGGCGACGAAGCCCGAGACCTTCGCCTCGCTCGTGCAGATGTCGCGCGACTGCTACCCGCACGACCGCGTCGCCGACAGGTACTACGCCGCCGCGGTGCAGATCCTCGACGACGCGGCGCGGACCGCTCCAGGAGAACTGACGCTCCTCGAGGATGGGATGGCCGCGCTCAACCGGACGGCCGTCGAGAGGCACCGCCTGCCCTACGCCAAAGTTCCGCAGGACACGGACCGGGCGGCCCTCCTCGAGACCATCGAGCCGACCCCGTTCTTCCAGAAGGTGCGGGCCAACCTCATCGTCGGTCTCTACAACCAGAAGGAGCTGTGGCCGATCTTCGGCTACGAGGGCGCCTCCTTCGACAAGGGCGGCTACCTGGAGCGCGGATTCGACGACATCGACTGGCTCTGACGGCGGCCCGGCGCCCGCGCCGGCGGCCGCGCGCGACACGCATTCACCGCTCGGTCCGACCATCCCGCGCGAAGACGGGACGGGGCCGATCCGCGGCAGGAGGAAACCATGTCAGCTCCCTACGATCTCAGCGACGGCTCCGTCTTCGTCATCGTCGGCTCGGGCGCCGGCGGCGGGACCCTCGGGACCCAGCTCGCGCTCAAGGGCATCGACACCGTCATCCTCGAGGCGGGCGACCGGCACGAGACCTTCGACTTCGTCAACGACGAGTGGGATTCGTTCGCCCAGCTCGCCTGGAAGGACAAGCGGCACGCCACCGGACCGTGGCCGATCGCCAAGACGTTCCCCAACCTGCCGGCCTGGATCGTGAAGGCCGTCGGCGGCTCGACCGTGCACTGGGCGGGCGCGTCGCTGCGCTTCCAGGAGCACGAGTTCAGGACGCGCACGCATTACGGCGCCGTGAAGGGGGCCAACCTCCTCGACTGGCCCGTCGACCTCCCGGAGATGGACCCCTGGTACGCCATGGCCGAGAACCGGATGGGCGTCACGCGCACCAACGGCATCCCGGGCCTGCCGGGCAACAACAACTTCAAGGTGCTCGAGGCCGGCGCCCGCAAGATCGGCTACACGGAGGTGCATACCGGCCGGATGGCCATCAACTCCGAGCCGCGCGACGACCGCGCCGCGTGCATGCAGCTCGGCTTCTGCTTCCAGGGGTGCAAGTCGGGCGCCAAGTGGTCGACGCTCATCGCGGAGATCCCGAAGGGCGAGGCCACGGGCCGGCTCGAGGTCCGTTCGGGCTGCCAGGTGCTGCGGATCGAGCACGATCCCGGCGGCAAGGTCACCGGCGTGGTCTACGCCGACAAGGACGGCGTCGAGCACCGGCAGAGAGCGCGGGCCGTCGCCGTGGCCGGCAACTCCATCGAGAGCCCGAGACTCCTCCTCAATTCGCACTCGGCGAAGTTCCCTGACGGTCTGGCCAACGCGTCGGGGCAGGTCGGGCGCAACTACATGCGCCACACGACCGGTTCGGTCTACGCCATCTTCGAGAAGCCGGTCCACATGTACCGCGGCACCACGATGGCCGGCATCGTGCGCGACGAGGCCCGGCACGATCCGAGCCGCGGCTTCGTCGGCGGCTACGAGCTCGAGACGCTCTCCCTGGGCCTGCCCTTCATGGCGGCGTTCCTCGACCCGCAGACGTGGGGCCGCGACTTCACCGGCGCCCTCGACAAGTACCGGAACATGGCGGGCCTCTGGATCGTGGGCGAGGACATGCCCTGTTCCGACAACCGCATCACCCTGTCGGACGACACGGATGCCTACGGGATGCCGGTCGCGTCGGTCCATTTCGCCGACCATCCCAACGACGAGGCGATGCGCGAGCACGCCTACAGGCAGGGCAGCGCCCTCTACGAGGCCGTCGGCGCGGTCCGCACCATCCGCACCCCGCCCTATCCGTCGACGCACAACCTCGGCACGAACCGCATGAGCGCGAAGCCCCGGGACGGCGTCGTCAACCGCTTCGGCCAAGCCCACGATGTCGAGAACCTGTTCGTCTCGGACGGCTCCCAGTTCACGACCGGCGCCGCGGAGAATCCGACCCTCACCATCGTCGCGCTGGCCCTGCGGCAGGCGGACCACATCGCCAAGCGGATGAGTCGCGGCGAGATCTGAGCGCGGACCCGGCACCCGCATCCGGCCGGCGCAGGCGATCTCCGCGATCTCCGCGATCTCCGCGACCATCGCGATCGCGCTTCCCGCGCGGGTCCGCGGAAAGCTCGGCTCCCGCCCCCGGCGTCAGTGGAGGTGAAACTCGCTGCCGACGGCCCGCAATTCCGCGGGCCTGATCAGGCGGCTGTGGGCCACCTTCACCGAATGCAGCGGCCCATCGAGGGCGCCCTGCCAGAAGGCCAGGAAGCGCTTCAGCTCCGGGAAGACGGGGAAGAGATCGTGCTGCTGCCAGATGAAGGTCTGGAGCAGGTGGGGATGGTCGGGCAGGTGATACAGGATCTCGGCTGTCGTCAGGCTGTAGCCTTCCAGCTGACGACGGAAGGCGGTCGAAACGCTCATGGCGGCCCCTCCTGCGCGCATCGTGACAGTGACCCACGACGAAGCAAGAAAGTTGCCGGCTGAGCTGTTAACAAACGCCGAATCGCCCGCGATCTCAGTCGGTTAGCACTCAGAGCGGCCGATGGCTGCCAGAGCGGTTCGGGGTCGCGCGCAGGCGCGCGCTGCACCGAGGTCGGGCCGCGCAGGACGGGCTCGGCGACACTCGGTTCCAGCGCCCGGACCGCGAGCCGGCCTCTCCGTCGCCGGATCTGATCCTGTTCAGGACCCAAGCGTCTCAAATATTGCGCGTCTTCTAGCAATGAAACTCAATATTACTGCAGTCGAGGCATCGCTCGTGAAGCGTCTGCTGCGCCGATGTCATTCCTCCACCGTCGCGTGGGCGGCGAGGAAATCGGCGAAGCTTCGGATGCGCAGCGCCAAGCGCGCGTGGCCGACATAGAGGACGTGGACGTCCTCGGCATCGCCGGGGTTGAACGCCTCCAGCACCGGCACGAGCCGACCGGCCGCGAGATCGGCCGCCACATGGAACCGGGCGAGGCGGGCGATCCCGGCGCCGCCGAGCGCCATCAGGCGCACCACCTCGCCGGAATTGCCGTAGAAATTCCCCTGGATCGGCCGCTGGTTGAGACCGGCTCCGACGCGGAACGGCCAGGTATCGAGGGAGCGGCGGAAGCTGAAGTTGAGGCACTTGTGCGCCGCGAGGCCGTCGGGATGCTCCGGGACACCTTCCCGCGCGAGATAGGCGGGGGCGGCGACCACGATCATCCGGCTGCGCCCGAGGCGTCGGGCCCGCAGGCGGGTGTCGCGGAGTGGGCCGATCCGGATCGCGACGTCCGCCTGCGTGGCGGGCAGGTCGATCACCTCGTCGGTCAGGGCGAGATCCAGGCTCATCCGCGGGTGCTGCGCGAGAAAGCGCGGCAGGACCGGCAGGACGACGTGGGTCCCGTACGGGACCGAGGCGTTCACCCGGAGCCGCCCGCTCGGCTCGGCGGCGGTCTGGGTGAGGCCCCGCTCCATCGCGTCGAGTTCCGCCATCAGCTCGGCGGCCCGCTCGCGGTAGGCCTCGCCTTCCGGGGTCAGGGTCAGGGATCGGGTCGTGCGCCGGAGCAGCGCGACCCCGAGGCGCGCCTCGAGGCGGGCGACGGCCCGGCTCACGGCGGAGGGGGTTTGCCGCAGGGCCTTGGCGGCCGCCGCGAAGCTGCCGCACCGCGTCGCCTGGAGGAACGCCTCCATGTCCCCGAGCCGATTGTCCATCGCGCCGCCACTCGTGCATCGAAGTCACGATCATCGTGCCGCGATGCCTGCTACTCAGCAATCCGGCGGCCGTCCATCTCCTCGGGACCGACACGGCAACGAGGACGAACCGTCATGGATCTTCAGCTCACGGGACGAAGCGCCCTGGTCACCGGCTCGACCGCCGGGATCGGTCTCGCCGTGGCCAAACGGCTGGCCGCGGAGGGCGCGGAGGTCATCATCGCGGGGCGCCAGCAGGCCAAGCTCGACGCGGCCGCGGCCGCGGTCGCCGCGGCGGGCCGCGCGCGCGCGATCCTGGCCGATCCCGCCACGGCCGAGGGCGCTGCCGCGCTCGTGCGCGCGGCCCCCGCGGTCGACATCCTCGTCAACAATCTCGGGATCTACGAGGCCAAGGCCTTCCCGGATATCGCCGACGACGACTGGCACCGCCTGTTCGCGGTCAACGTCGTGTCGGGGGCCCGGCTCGCGCAGGCCTATCTCCCGGGGATGCAGGCGCGCGGCTGGGGGCGCGTCCTGTTCGTCTCGAGCGAGTCCGGGATCGTGCCGCCGCCCGACATGATCCACTACGCCGTGACCAAATCGGCCCAGCTGACGATCGCCCGCGGACTCGCGCAACTCACCAAGGGCAGCGGCGTCACCGTGAACACGGTGCTGCCCGGGCCCACGCGCTCCGACGGGATCGGCGATTTCCTGAAGAGTGTCGCCTCCGATCCCGACCTGTCGCCCGAGGCGATGGAGGCGGAGTTCTTCCGGCTCCATCGGCCGCTGTCGCTGATCCAGCGCCTGATCGAGCCGGACGAGGTCGCCGCCATGATCGCCTACCTGGCGAGTCCCCTCGCCGCAGCGACCAACGGCGCCGCGCTCCGGGTCGAGGGCGGGATCGTGCCGACCGCCGCCTGACCGCCGAGGCCCGCGACGCGGAGACGGGCGCGGGACGGATACCGGCGCGGGGAGCGGGCGCCGCGAAGGGCGGGCGATCGATCCCCGACCTCTCCCCGACCTCTCCCCGACCTCTCCCCGGCCTATCCCCGGCCGGTCCGCGGCTCTTCCCCGGCCAACCGTCCCGGCCCGATCGCGTTCCGGTCGAGCCTGAGCAGGAGCGTCACCGGGAGGAGACCGATCATCACGATGAGCACGGCGGCGACGGCGCCGTCCTCGTACGTGCCGCGCGCCGCCTCGCCGTAGAGATGCGTGCTCAACGTCTCGACGTTGAGGGGACGCAGGAGCAGCGTCACCGGCAGTTCCTTGGCGATGTCGACGAAGGCGAGGAGGCCGCCGCTCAGCACCGCGGGCCAGGCCAGCGGCAGCTGCACGGTGACCAGCGTGGCGAGCCGACCCCGCCCGAGCACCCGCGCGGCGTCGGGGATGGTGCGCGGGATCCGCGCGAAGCCGGCCTCGCTGGCGCCCACCGTGACGGTCAGGAAGCGCAGGGCGTAGGCGATGACGAGGGCGGCGCCGGTCCCGAGCCCCACCCGTGCGGTCGTCAGGCCGGCCTCGAACAACCCGGCCTCGACCAGCGCCAGAGGACCCAGGAGCCCGACCGCCAGCACGGTTCCGGGCATGGCGTAGCCGATCCCGGCCGCGCCGATGAGCAGGCGCCCGGCCCGGGCGCTCAGCAGGGAGGGAACGGCCGCCACCGCCAGGCCCGCCAGCACCGTCACTGCCGTGGCGAGGCCCGCGTAGTAGACCGTGTTGAGGGCCTGGGCGGCGAGCGCGTCGGGCAAGCCGCTCGCGTCGATCCGGCGCCACGCCTCGAGGCCGAGAGAGCCCGCCGGCACCAGGAATCCGATCGCGACGGGGGCCGTGCCCAGGGCCACGGCCGCCCCGGCCCGCCAGCCGTCCAGCCGGCGGCGCGCGCCGGCCGTGTGGCGGCGGGCGCCCCCGGCATAGCCGCGGCCGGCCCGCGCGAGCCGTTCGAGGCCGACGACCGCGACCACCGCGGCCAGCATCACCAACGCGATCTGCGCGGCGCCGGGCAGGTCCGAGCGGTTCACCCAGGTGGCGTAGACCTGCACCGTCAGCGTGCGCACACCCAGGAACTCGGCCGCGCCGACATCGTTGAGCGCCTCCATCAGGGCGAGGCCGGTGCCGAGGGCGATCGCTGGCCGCGCGAGCGGGAGGGCGATCCGCAGGAAGCTGCGCCACGGCCCGGCCCCGAGCGCGCGCGCGGCTTCCAGCAGCGAGCCGGCCTGCATCAGGAACAGCGCGCGGGTCGGCAGATAGACGTAAGGGTAGAGCACGAAGCCGAGCAGCAGGCTGCAGCCCGGCAGCGAGCGCAGGTCCGGCAGGGCGAGATCGCGCGGGCTCGACAGGCCGAGCAGGCTCCGCAGCCCGACCTGGAACGGCCCGAGCGGGTGCAGCAGGTCGAGATAGGCGTAGGCGACCACGTAGGTCGGCATCGCCAGCGGCAGCAGCAGGGCGGCCTCGAGGAGGCGCCGACCGGGGAAGTCGAACGCCGCGACCAGCCACGCCGTCGCGGTCCCGAGCCCGATCACCAGGAGGCCAACGCCCGCGAGCAGCAGGGCGGTGTCGCGGATCGCCTGCGGCAGCACGTAGGCGGCGAGGTGCGGCCACAGCTCGCCGCCGCCCTCGGACGCCGTGAAGCCCAGGGAGATCACGGGCGCGAGCAGCAGCGCCGCCAGGGCGACCGCCCCCGCCCAGCCCAGAGAGCGGGTCACCGACATCCGGCCCGGCTCGAACTCAGTTGTCGAAGCCGACCTTGTCGACGAGCAGGCTCGCCGCCTTGCGGTTGCGGGCGATCTCGACGAGCGGCGTCGGATCGACGCTCAGCGGACCGAGCTCCGCGAGCAGCGGCTCGATCGGGGCGCCGGCCTTCACCGGATACTCGTAGTCGACCTTGGCGTAGAGCGCCTGCGCGGCGTCGGAGACGAGGTACTCGAGGAGCTTGACCGCCTGGTCACGGTTCGGCGCGTTCTTGGCGACGACCGCCCCCGACACGTTCACGTGCGTGCCCCCGCCCTCGAAGGTCGGCAGCACGACCTTGATGGCCGCGCCCCATTTCTGCTGGTCCGCCCCGCCGCGACCCGAGCGCATCAGTCCGACATAGTAGGAATTGCCGAGGCCCACCTCGCAGAGGTCGGCCGCGATGTCGCGGGCCACGTCCCGGTCGCCGCCCGTCGCCTTGCGGGCGAGGTTGTCCTTCACGCCCCGCAGCCACGCCTCCGTCTTCTCCGCGCCGTGGCGGACGAGGAAGGCGGCGATCAGGGCGGTGTTGTAGGGATGCTGGCCCGAGCGCAGGCACACCTTGCCCTTCCAGCGCGGGTCGGCGAGCGATTCGTAGGTCGCGGCCGCGAGATCGTTCAGGCCCGTGTCGGCGTAGAGCACGCGCGCGCGCATCGAGAGGGCGAACCAGCGCCCGTCGGCGCCGCGCAGGGGCGCCGGCACGGCCGCTTCGAGCACGGGCGAGCGCACCGGCTGGGTCAGGTCGCGGTCGACGAGTTCGATCAGGTTGCCGATATCGACCGTCATGAGGACGTCGGCGGACGAGCGCGCGCCCTCCGCGGCGACCCGCTCGGCCAGCCCCTTCTCCACGAAGACCGTGTTCACGGTGACGCCGCTCTGCGCCGTGTAGGCGTCGAGCAGCGGCCGGATCAGGCCCGGCTCGCGGGTGGTGTAGAGGTTGACCTCGGCCGCGTAGGCCGGTCCGCCGAAGCAGAGAGACAAGCACAGGCTCGCCCAGGCTCCGGTTCTGCAGACGTCCAACATGATAAACCCCGTTCGTCGAGCGACGAGCCGGTGCTATACAGTAAGAATGCGCCCCGCAAGGCGGATTTATTTAGATATGTTCTAATTACAATCTGACAACACTTGAGCTCTGTCCGGCAGCGGGAAGACGTGGGCGCGCCCGGGCAGCAGCTCGATGCCGACCTGCTCGCCCGGGACTTCCTCCGGCGGGAGGTCGAGGCGCAGCGGCGCGCCGAGGCCCGCGACCGCGATGTCCAGGCGCAGACGCGGCCCCGCGAAGGCCCGGCCCAGGATCCTGGCCGGCACCCCGGCACCCGCCGGCCCGAGGCGGATCGCCTCCGGGCGCAGGCAGACCTTGACCGCGCCCTCCGGCACGGCGTCGGGCCGGGGCAGCGTGCCGAGGGGTGTCGCGACGTGGCCGTCGACGGCGCGGCCCGGAATCTCGATGATCTCGCCGAGCGCCCGGGCGGCGAACGGCGTCGCCGGCGCGGCGTACAGCGCCTCGGCGCTGCCGCTCTGGACGATCCGACCCCGGTGCATCAGGACGATGCGGTCCGCGCAGGCGACCGCCTCGGCCGCGTCGTGCGTGACGAGGATCGCGCCGATGCCGTCCCGCCGCAGGACCGCCAGGGTGTCGGCGCGGACACGCTCGCGGGTGCCGGCATCGAGGTTCGAGAACGGCTCGTCGAGGAGCAGCACCCGCGGACGCGGGGCCAGGGCCCTGGCGAGCGCCACCCGCTGCGCCTCTCCGCCCGACAGCGTGCCCGGATAGCTGTCGGCGCGGTGTGCCAGCCCGACCTGATCGAGGCGCTCGCGGGCGATGTCCCGCGCGTCCGCGCCGCGGAGATGGGCGAGGCCGAAGCGGACATTGGCCAGCACGGTGAGGTGGGGAAACAGCGCGTAGTCCTGGAACATCAGGCCCACGCCGCGGCTCGCGGGCGGCGCGTTGCGGCCGCGCCCGGCGACGCGGCGATCGCCGAAGGCGATCTCGCCCGCGTCCGGCGCGTCCAGGCCGGCGATGAGCCGCAGCAGCGTGCTCTTCCCGCAGCCGGAGGCGCCGAGCACCGCCAGGATCTCGCCCGGACCGAGCGTCAGCGACACGTTGTCCAGCGCCAGCGTCCGGCCGTAGCGTCGGCTCACGCCCGACACCGCGAGTTGCCCCGCGGCGGGACCTGAACCGGCGCCGGGCGACGCGTCGGTCGGAGAAGTCTTGCGGCGTCGAAACACGGGCAGGAGATCCGGCGGGCGACGGGCCCTCGATCGAGAACGGGTGGAGTCACCGTTCTCATCCGGCCCTCCGGCACGGCGCGGCCCGCCGGGCGGTGCGGCTCCAGGGTGTCGTTGGTTGGGCCGCCCCGGTACCTGACGCCCGGCTGTCTCGGCCCCGGTCTCCGGCGCCGCGGGGCCGGGGGCGTAAGAAGGCTTGCCGCTGGGTCGTGCCCGGAAGTCCTGCCCGCGAGACTTGCCGCGGGGGCGTGTCCTCCCGGCTGCGCGACCACACCGTATCGGTCGGCTCAGCACGCGACACGGCGGACGGTGCACGGCGCAATCGGTCATCGGCGCGCCGGGAGCCGCTCTTGCTGAAGGACAGCGTTGTCCGGTCGATCGCGGCTCGGTGCCGACAGGTCAGGCGCGCGGAGATCCCGCGTTCTGCATTCATCAAATCAATCGAATTTTAAAGGTCATGGCAGCACTATTGAATTGGTTCGATGCCATACTCCTCGCGTGCGGTGGGGGACATCATGCGCGCGTGGCTGGTGGCAGGTGTGGCGTTCTCTACACTTGTGGGTAGCATCGACACCGTCGAGGGGCGCGGGCGTCTGTTCTTCGGGCGGTCGTCGACGGCGCAGCGACCCGCGTTGCCTCCGTCTGTCGCCGCGACCGACACGGCCCCGAGCGGCCGTGCCGGCTACCGTCCCACCATCGCGATCGCGCCGGCCCCCATCGCTGCGGCCGTTCCTGCGGCGGCCGCGGCAGCGGTGGCGAACACCCCGGCCGAAGCGCGCGAGCCGGAGCTTCGGCCACAGCCCACCCTCCTCCGCCCGCCGCCCGAAACGCCGCGTGTCCAAGCGGTGCGCGCCGTCGCCCCGAGTTGCGAGACCGGGAGGCGCGTCGGCGGCGTCGACAGGGCGGAAGCCGGCTTCTGCCTGATCAACTAGGTGTTTGATCCCGCCGGTCGATCCCTCAGCGGACAGGCTCCCGGTCTGGCCGGGGATTACTGCGCGCGTCCCGGCCCGTCTCTCAAGCCGAGCCGCAGAGCCCGCGCGAACAGGTCGCTGAGCGTGATCCAGTCAGCACCGTCGATCCGCCAGCGCGCGCAGTCGTCATCCGGCTCGACCGTGTACCCGCGGCACCGAAGCACGGCGACCGCGTCGAGCACCGGGTCATCCCCTTCGCCCAGGTGGGCATCCTCTCGGTCATGGGCGTGGGTCAAGGCTGACGCTCATCACATCCGCGAGTTGAAAGAGGAGGTCGCCCACGACACCGATCGGCAGCAGGACGCAGAACTCACTGTCGTCGGGCGACCGCAATCGGATCGCCAGTGTGCCGCCGCCGTCGATGACCTCGACCGAGCGCACCGCCGCAGCGCCCAGCACGTAGGGGACCGCGCTGTCCGAGACCGTCATCCTCGGAGGCCGATCACGCGATTTCCATCTCGAGCGCGACGTCGGCCAGATAGGCCGCGATGCGCGCGCTCGCCCGGGTGTCCGACGCTTCGATGATGAGGCCGGCGCCGCCGGGCGGGCCGTCATAGCGCCGGAGAACGGATTCGGCCTTGAGCGCCGCCTCGCGCTCCGAGGTCGCGCGCAGGACGCGCCGATCGCCCTCGATGCGGATCAGGATGCGGAAGGGAGCGCGCTTCATGCTGGGACCGCCTCGGCCATCTGACCCGCGCCGTCGCGGCTCGATGGGTCAGTTACGGCGAGGCTGGCAAAACCGTTCCGCGACGGAGCGGGGGGAGAGTGAGGGGGACGTCGACCGCTTCGTGGAAGCCCGAGTGACGTTCAGGACGCCCGAGATCGGTCGGTATCTCGAACGGCATCCGTTTCACGCAGCCCTGACATTGGTCAGAAGCCGAACAGGGACGCGGTATGGGCGCAGGCGACTAACCTCTGAGGCACGTGCTCATGAACGTCTTGCGCTCGGCGCCCTTGAGGCTCTTGGCCGAGGCATCCGCATTGCAGCTCTTCATCTTCATCTGCTGCGGCGTCAGCTCCTTGGCCGGCGCGGCGCTCTTTCCCGCGAGGCAATCTGCCATGAAGCTCTTGCGCGCGGCGCCCGACAGCCGTTGCGTCCCAGCATCCACGTTGCAGGATTTCATCCGATCCCGCTGCGCGGTCTGAGCCGCCGAGGGTGCGGGGGCCTGCGCTCGGACGGACACCGTGCAGGCGAAGACGAGGGCCGAGGCGAGAGCGAGCGTACGCACGGTGGAGGACCTCCGGTGATGCGGAGAACCCTAGCGACCTGCGGTTGTACGAGCCAGCGTCAGTGCCGCGTCTGTCCCATCAATTCGCGGCGATGTCTCGCCACCGCCGTCGTCGAATGGTCACGAGGCTATGCCTTCGTTCGCCGAGCCCGATGTCTCCAGAGGTCCTGGTGCGCTCTGTCATCTGCGCCCTCGCTGGCATCACGCTCGTTCTCATCGCGCCGGTCGGCCGTGCCTTGGCCGAACCGGCCGCGGATCCGCTGGCGACGGCCGCGCGGGTCGCCGCGGAGGGCCTCGCCATCGGTTCACCCTCCGGCGCAGGCGGCGATCCGCAGACCTCGGTCGCTCAGCCCGTGTTCTCGGCCGGTCGCGCGGCGGAGGTCACGACCTCGTTCCAGCCTCTCCTCGGGGCCGCCGGCGATCCCGGCGGGTACCGCGCCTTCCTGGAGAGCCGCGGGATCACCTTCGGCCTGATCAGTGTGGCCGAGACATACCGCAACCTGCGGGGCGGCCTGCGGCGGGGCTCCACGGGCCTGACGCTGCTCGATCTCGACGTCGATGTCGATCTCGACACGCTCGCCGGGTGGAAGGGGGCCACGGCCCACGCCACCGTCTACCAGATCCAGGGTAGCGGAGCCTCCCGCAGCCGCGTCGGCAACCTCATGACGATCAGCGAGATCGAGGCCCTGCCAGCTTCGCGGCTCTCGGAGCTGTGGCTGGAGCAGAGCCTGTTCGACGACAGGCTGTCCGTCCGTGTCGGCCAGCTCTCCGCCGACACCGAGTACATGGTGAGCCAGACCAGCATCCTGTTCACCAACGGTACCTTCGGCTGGCCGGAGATCTTCGCCGCGAACATGGTGGACGGAGGGCCGGCATATCCGCTCTCGGCGCCGACCGTCCGCCTGAAGTACGTCCCGACGCCCGATCTCTCGTTCCAGGCGAGCGTGATCGACGGCACACCCGGCGGCGGCCATCCCCGCTCGGGCGTAGACCCGCAGCGCCGCAATCCGAACGGTATCCGCTTCCCCGTCCTCGACCCCCCGCTCGTCATCGCCGAGGTCGCCTACGCCTACAACACCCGTCCGGGTTCCGAAGGCCGGCCGGGCACCGTCACGCTGGGCGGCTGGCGCCGCTTCGGCCGCGTCGATGCCCTCACGCCGGATCCGGTGAGTGGCCTCGATCGGAGGGTTTCGGGCAATTCGGGCCTCTACGGGCTCATCGACCAGACGATCTACCAGGAGCCGGACGATCCCAACGACGGCGCCAGCGTCTTCCTGCGTGCGTCCGTCTCGCCGGGGGACCGCAATCTCGTGGATCTCTACATCGACGGCGGCGTCGCCTATCGCGGGCTGATTCCCGGCCGGTCGGACGACACGTTGGGCCTCGCCGTCGGCATCACCCGCATCTCCCCGGCGGCACGCCGGCTCGATGCGATCGCCGCGCTCCAGAGCACGACACCCGCACCCCGCCGGAGCGCCGAGATCTTGCTCGAAGCGACCTATCAGGCCGTGCTCGCTCCCGGCATCGCCCTGCAACCGACCGTGCAGTACATCGCCCATCCGGGTGGCGGGATCGCCAATCCGCGCGATCTTGACGGCAAGCGGGTGCGCGGCGCCGCGGTGTTCGGCCTGCGTGCCATCACCCGCTACTGAGGTGAACGCGGACCGTTTGCGCGCCCCGCGCGCGCCGAGCGCGTTCCGGTCTCGGGAGGATCGCGGCGCGTCGGCGCGACCTCACGTCCGCGGGTGCGGCGCGTCGCGCGGGAAGCCACCTGTGTGGCCGAAGCCACCTGTGTGGCCGCGGCATCGGAACGCCCCGTCGGCTGACGGGTTTGTGAGCCGGCAGAAGGGGTCAGGTGAAGATAGCGGTATGGCATCGATCCGGGAGATCGCGGACACGCTGAGGAAGATCGCCGCGCCAGGCATGAAGCCGAAGGCGATCCGTTCCGCCATCCGTGAGCGGCATCCGGAGGCGAGCAAGAAAGAGATCGTCCGCGCCGCGTTCTACGCCGTGACAGAAGGGCCGACCGCCGCTGAGAGTGCGACCGCGGAGCTTCACGACTTCGCGCTGGCTGAGCGCATCGCCGAGGACAACGCGGACGTGGTCTTGAAAGCGAGCAAGCGCAAGAGGAAGAGGCGCTGGTCGGACGCATCGGACCGATCGCTGGCGCACTAAGCTGGGCGCGCATCGTCCGGTCGCTGCACGCTGGAGGATCGCTTCCGGGAGACGTGCCGATACGCTCTGATGGCAGGGTCGGGTCGGTGGGAGGCCATCCGCCTTTGCGGCGGTCGCGCTCCACGGCGGCCATTCCGCTCTCGGCCAGACTACGTCATGCCGGAACGCCGTCACGCGCATAACCGGACGTTCGGTTTCGCGCCCGACCCGGTCATTTCGGCTCACTCCTGTGCATTATCCGAATCGGACCCTCCAGCAGATGACCGCGTAAGACCGCGGACCGCAAGCACCGGCTTTCACTCGCCTGGAAGCTCTAGGCCGAGAATGCCGCGATCGAAGCCAGCGCGGAGAACGTCAGAACCGAGAGGGTTTGCGTCTAGGTCCGCTTGGCCAAGTTCGACGACCAGCTAGACCTCTTCCGCACCGAAGAGTTCTGGGACCGTGTCATGCAGGAGCTAGCCGGGTTTCTTGCCCCGCAAGGCCCCCTAACGCCGATCGACATCCTGCCGGACCTCAGGAGCGTGACGATGGGCGGCGCCACCCTGCACAAGGAGCCTCTGACACCGGCCACTCTCAAGCCGAAGGGAGAACGCAAGCACGTGTTTGGCCACGTCGACCGGTACACGCCAGACGGTCACGTTTCGGCCTAGCCAAGCCAAGATCCCGATGCCGTTGCCGCTTCCGGCGGCACGCCTGACGTCTCAGGGGCATGGAACCGTTGCTGATTGAAGTCGGTCATTCCAGAGCGGTTCTCCTCTGGAGCGGATGCGCTGATGGCAGGAACCTCGTCCGTTGAGCTTGACCAGCCCTTCGACTGCCTGATCGTCGGCGGCGGCCCGGCCGGTCTGACAGCCGCGCTGTACCTTGCCCGCTTCGAGCGCCGCTTCCTGTTGGTCGATGCGGGCGACTCTCGTGCGGCCTTGATCCCGACTAGCCACAACATGCCGGTCTTTGCCGACGGCATCTCCGGGCGGGAGATCCTCGCCCGGCAACGCGAGCACCTGGCGCGCTACAGCGCCAGGACCGTGGAAGGCACCGTCACAACATTGCGCGGGGCGGAGGGAAGCTTCATCGCCAGCGTTGAGGAAGATCCAAGGACCGACGTCACCCGCGAGGTACGGGCGCGGCGGGTGCTGCTCGCGACCGGCGCCGACGACACCGAGCCGGACCTGCCGGACCTACCCGACGCAATCCGGCGTGGTCTCGTGCGCTACTGCCCGATCTGCGACGGCTACGAGGCACGAGGCAAGCGCGTCGCTGTGATCGGTCACGGACACAAGGGGCTGGGCGAGGCGGTCTTCGTCGCCCGCACCTACTCATCAGACGTGACGCTGCTGACGCTGGGCGAAGGCATGAACCTCGATGCAAGCGAGCGCGGCCGGGCCGACAAGCACGGCATCAAGGTCGTCCACGAGCCGGTCGTCAGCCTCGACATCGTGGCGGGCAGGATCACGGTTCTGCGCACGGCGGGCGGCGAGGAACACCGCTTCGAGGTTCTCTACTCGGCCCTCGGGCTGAAGCTTCGCTCTGAGCTCGCACTCGGATTGGGCGCCGAGCACGACGGGACGGGAGCCCTCATCGTTGACGTGCATAATCGCACCACGGTACCTGGCCTCTACGCCGCCGGCGGCGTGGTCCGCGGCCTCGATCAGGTGGTGGTCGCTATGGGCCATGCGGCTATGGCGGCCACGGACATCCATAACCGGTGCGAGCTACCCACCGAGGAAGAGGTTGACGGAGCTCGAGGCGGGTTCCGCACCTCATCTCGGCTTCGGACTGCGAACCGCCCTGACTAAGCGAGCGGCCCGCTACAACGAGACCGGCCGCCTTATCGTCCGGAGCACGATGACGCAGCCTCCCGGACAAACCGTTCCTCTCGGCTTGAGTTGGTCCTTGCAGGCCTTAAGCCCTACGGGGGATCACCTCCGCTGCTGAGCCGTTCCCCCTCATGCGCCACTGAGAGCGCAGGAGGAAAGCTGACCATGGCAGACAACCAATCAGGGCAGACGGGCAGCTCACTCGCGAACGCTCCTCGGTCTGCTGCCTTCTAGCAGCTTTCCGTTTTCGTCACACCAGCTGTCTATCTGTATTCTAACCTCGTCATCCAAAAACTTATCAAACAAGTCACTGATCTCATCTTTCATGAATTGAAATAGCGATGATTTACGCTGCATGTCTGAGGCAATTAAAACGCAGTCTGGTATTTCACTGCTGTCAATAATGACGGCGATCACCGGGGCATGAAGTATCTTATCTGCCATGGTTTTTGGGCTATGATTTCGCAGAATCCGTGTGGTAAAGTCATAGTTTCCGGATAGAGATTCTGCCGTCTCAGATGCGAATGGTTCCCTCCATTCCTTGTCTGATATATAGGCAATTTCGTGGGCCGAGATCTGAGATCCACGGAATTTATCCGTTACTAACAGACATTCGATGAGGCGCCTCATGCATAGGCGGAGATTCCTAGCGCCCGCTTAAGCATGTGTGCCGTATTGTGGTCGGTGTGATGGCCTTCAATAATTTCGGCGAGATGCTGATTTATTCTTTTCTTTTGCTCGTAAGGTTCGTTTTTTCAAGAGTATGATTGCCACCTGCTATATATGATTATTTGTTTATAATTGTTTGTATCATGATCCAGATCGTTGCGTAAATCAACTCCCTCATTTGTTGAAAGCTTTACAAAGCGGGATGAATTTTTAGATAACTACTCAAACTTGATTTGTCACAAGCGCGCCAGAACGATTATCACAGCTAGCTCAGCGTATGTACAACCTTGAGTTTGGCAAGCGGCCCTGAAGCTCTCGACAACGTCACTCCTATGACTCTTATCTAGGGGATGCGCCAAGCCCTCGCCGCCCTCATACTGCTCACCGGACCGGCCCTGGCCGCGGAGCCGATCGTCGGCCGTGCTTCGGTCACCGACGGTGACACGGTGGTGATCCGCGGAACCCGCATCCGCCTGCACGGCATCGACGCGCCGGAGAGCGCGCAGCTCTGCCAGGACACCGCCGGCAAATCCTACCGATGCGGGCAGGTGGCGGCGCTCGCGCTGGCTGACCGGATCGGTGAGGCGAACATCTCGTGCGAGCCGCGCGACACAGACCGATATGGCCGCACGGTTGCCGTGTGCCGGAAAGGCGACGAGGACCTGAACGCCTGGATGGTGAGCCAGGGCTACGCCACGGCCTACCAGCGCTAGTCGCGCGACTACGTCGGGGCCGAGACCACTGCGAGGGCGCTGAAGCGCGGGCTCTGGGCCGGCACCTTTGATCCGCCGTCGGACTGGCGCCGCGCCAAGCGCGCCGGGGGCGTCGAGACCCGGCCGGAGATGGAGAAGCCTCCGGCGGCCGTTCCGGCGCCCACACAGGCCGCCTGCGCCATCAAGGGCAACATCTCGCGCAAGGGCGACAAGATCTACCACGTCCCCGGGATGCGGGACTACGACCGGACCGTCATCACCACGGGATCGGGCGAGCGCATGTTCTGCAGCGAGGGCGAGGCGAAGGCTGCGGGCTGGCGGGCGGCGCGGGGGTGATCCGGTGAGGCTCGGCCCCGCCCCGATCTGCTCACGGGGCGGGGCAGCGTCCGATCTCACCAGTGTGAGAGCCGAGCCTCGCTGAGGCGCTAAGCGAGCAACCATGTTCCCGTGAAGGCAAGGGCGCCCAAATAGACCGGCTGGCCGTTCTCGTCCCTGATCAGGACAGTCAGGGCATGCCGCTCGCCATCTCTAGGCACTTCATCGGCCGCGATCTCGGGAAGCGCCTGCTTGGCGTGCCTGACCGCAGCCTGAAGGTCAGCGCACTCGAAGCCCACTTCGTCGCGCTCGTTGCGGCCGTCATTGATTTCGAAGAAGTAGCGGGGCACGCAGGCCTCCGTGAACGGATACCCCCTACGCAGCAAACCCAACGCGCCAGCGCCGGTTCGAAGAGCCGAGCCGATACGCGACTTGGCTCGGCGGCAGGATGGCCGGAGGCGGTTACCGAGCTTGGCGAGGCCAGCTGCGCGGGCGTTCCGGATAAGATCTCAACATCGAACGGTGGTTCTACGACGGCCTGCTTAGCCTTCTCTTGTGGCTCGAGAGCGCTGCGGCCTCGTGAGAGATGAAGTCGAACCGGAACAAGACGAGGCCGAACTCGTCCGTCACATCAAGGTGCCAATCCTCGCCCATGGCGATGGTCGGAGCATCGTCGCGAAGGATCTGCCCGGCGAGTTGGATAGCCTCGATGCGGGCTTGGCTCCAATCAACGAGTTCGGTTCCGACCCTATCCGGCATACTGACGCCGTCCTGCACGTGGAAGTAGTAGCGCGGCATGCGGCCTCCAAACTGGAGAGGTGAAAGTTCACCTGTCTCTCTGCCGCCGGCACCCAGATGAGCTTGCCAGCAATAGGGGCACGGTAGTGCGGCCAGCCGGCGACGCTATTACGCAGATTAGATGCGTGGGGGGGCTACGAAAAAGCCCGCGCCGGCGAACCGGGCGGGCTTTCACAGATCCGAGCTTCGGGTGGAAGCGTCGGACCCACCCTCATTCTACGCTGGCCGCCAACAAAGAAAAGCCCCGCGCGGCGGTGCCGGCGGGGCTGAAGGTGTAGAGTCTCGCCGACCGGATAGCAGCGCGTCGGCTGCCGCGACATCACCCGTTCGGGGGGGCATCGGCACGAAAAAACCGCCGCGGCCGGAGCCGGGCGGTTTGAGGTGGTCTCTTCGTGACGCTCGGTAGACCCGCGGGAGGCGGCGCGGTTCCGCACCGCTCCCCCGCCTGGTAGCTTCACTCCGCTGCGGCAGCGACCTGCTTGGTCTTGCGAGCGCGCGTGGGCTTCTCGGCAGGAGCTACTGCCGACTCGACCACCTTCGTAGCCGCATTCCGACGCTGCTGGCCCAGGCCCGTGCTCTTTGCGAGCGCGGAGCGCTGGGCCGAGTAGTTGGCCGCCGTGGTTGGGTAGTCCAGCGGCAGGCCGAAGCGCTCGCGGTACTCATCGAACGTCAGGCCGGCGCCGGTGAGGTGGCGCTTAAGTGTCTTATAGGGCTTGCCGTCGACAAAGCTGATCAGTGCGTCCGGAGTGATGGATTTCCGAATCTGCGAGGGTGTCGCCTTCTCTGCCTTAGACTCGACGGGAGCAGAGGCAGCAGTGAGGCCTGAAAAAGCCGCATGGACCTCAGCCAGGAGAGGCGGAAGGTCGGCTGGCCGAACCGAGTTCTTCGACACGTAAGCCGCGACGATGCCAGAGGTGAGTTCGATGAAATTGGTCTGTGCCGGCGCAGAAACAGAAGTGCTCTCGTCCATTTGCATCTCCTCGATCGGTGCGTCACGAACAAGGCCATTTCGATCATTCGTCAAGAGGTGTTTACTGATACTCGAGGGATTTCAGCCGATTTCGACATCTTCTTGGAAGTTTTCTGAATTGTATCGACGTAGACGCTCACTCAACTCCGATCCGACAGGTCCTCCTTCGTGCTCGGGCACGTAATGCTCATGTCGGCCGTCAGTCCGCCTCGGCTTCGAACCCGAATTGCCGTCGCCCGCAGGCCCGCCTGCCGTAGGCCCGTCACCTCGATCTGACCGTGGAAGCCGGACTGACCGAAGCGCTCGATGTGCCGGCTCAACTCGGCCACGTGCTCGCGAAGCTCCGACATGCCGCGGCATCCTCCGCCGCCGATGCCGCCCGCCGGCGCGTCCGGGATCTCTAGCCCGCTGCGGGTGATCGACCGGATCGACCCGTCCGGCATCCGCATCGTGCCGTTGCCGAGGTCGAGACCTTCCTTACCGTCGAGGCCCTTGATCAGCTTGGGTTCTAGCGCGGCCGCATCCTTAGCCACACCGACGCCCAACGGCGCTCGATCACCCCGGCGAATGGCGGCACGGAGCGCCGGGTTGAAGGGTGCCCAATCCTGAGGCCGCCCACCCCTGCTCCGCAGGAGCGCCAACGCGACGCGCGTCTGCTCCTCCAGCGCAAGCAGCCGAACGCCGGCCACGGCTTGCCACCGCTCTGAACCGCCCTCCTCCGCCTCGGCGAGCGCCTTGCCGAGCGCGGCGTACTCGTCCGGTGTGAGGCGGCGCTTCCGCTTCTTGTCCGCCGGCCGCTTCACCCCCGTGGCCGGATTGATGGTGATGACGCGCTCACTGACCGCGTAGCTCAGGATCCCGCCCAGAAGCCCCACAGTGCGCGCCGCAGTGCCCGGGCCGCCTTCGACCACCGCCTTGCCTCGGAAGCCCGTCTTGACCACGCCAGCGGTCTTGCCAGCCTGGACGTCGCGCACGAAGCGCTGCACGTCCGGTGTCGTCAGCTCGGCGACCAGGCGCCGGCCCAGCAGCGGCTTGATGTGCCTCTCGATCCGGCCCCTGTCGACGTAGAGGGTCGAGGCCTTCTTGGCCTGGCCGCTCTTCCCCATGATCAGGCCCCTGTCGGCCGCCGCGAGGTAGGCGTCGCACAGCTCAGCCATCGTCATGGAGCCTCGACGGGTGGCGCGCTCCTCGGCCGGATCCTCACCCTTCGCCACTTGGCCCAGCAGCCCCTTCGCCTCACGGCGGGCTTCGTCAGCCGTCAGGGTGCCGTGCAGCCCGATCGTAAAGCGCCGGGACCGCCCGCTGGCGCGGTACTGCACGAGGTAGCTGCGCCGGCCGGATGCGAAGATGCGGACCCCGAAGCCTGGAAGCTCGTCGCACCAGAGGAAGTAGTCCCGGCCTTGCGGCTCGGCCGCCTCGACCACGCGCTTGCTGAGCTTGGGCATGCCCTCCCCTCCGGTTCTGCGGAAGCACTGCGGAAGCACGCGGAAGCAACCCGAGCCCATCCGGCGGAAACCAGAGAAAAGCCCGGCGCGCCGATTTCACAAGGGGCAGCAGCAGTTTGGCAATAACGAGTAAACTCTAGCAATCACGAGAAAACATGTTAGGCTAATCCTCCGAAGGCAAAGGTCATACGTTCGAATCGTGTCGGGTGCGTCAGTCCGAACAAAAAGCACGAACATTTATATCATTGAGGTGGCTCGACAATTTTTGAGGCTCCGCTGCTACGTAGCTCGGAATTATCAGCGGAAGATCTCATCCAACTGCAACGCATCCTCACAAACCGGACGTTTTGCTATGCGCCCAACTTTGCCGATTAAGGATTCTCGCAGGCTTCTCCGAAGCGGACGTTGACCAGGTCCGAATTGCAGGTCCACCCAAGGCACTTCGGGCTACCTGCTTCGATCAAACGATCGCCACCGCCTAGGGTCTTGCCTGTAGCGGCCGAGCCATCGATGCTGCGCCGCAGCGGATGGCCTACGACGGGAGCGACCCTTGGAAACGATCGGCCGTGACCTGCGGGAGATGCAGCGCATACCCCTCGCTGCATCGCATGTCGCCGCATTGCGGGCGATCGGGGCCGAGAAGCACTACTCCGCAGGCGCCTTTCTCGTCCGTGCCGGTGAGCCAGCCGATCGCTTCGTGTATGTCGAGGCCGGCGAGATCGAAGTCGTGAATCCCTTCACGGACGAGCGCCATCTCCCATCCACCCTCGGTCCGACCCAGTTCATGGGCGAAATCTCGTTCCTGAACGGCGGCGTTTGGTCGATGCCCATGCGGGCGAGCGCAGATACGGTCGTCACCGAGGTGCCGCGCCCCGAGATGCTGCGACTGATGTCCGAGATCCCGGAGATGTCGGACATCATCATCACAGTCCTCGCCGCACGGCGGCGGCGGCAGCTCGACTCGCACGACGGCACGCTCGTGCTCATCGGCGAGGACGATGACCGGAGCGTTCGGCGGATCGCCGAGTTCGCGAGCCGCAACCGGCTTCCCTACAGGACCTATCCGTTGGGCAGCCCGGAAGCGGCAAGCGTCGCAACGGCCTGCTCGATCTCGGCAAACCGACCGGCGGTCATCTTCGGCCGGGACGTGGTCGTGGCCGAGCCGACGCCCGCCAAGGTCGCGCGGCTGCTCGGCCTCGACTACAACCTCGTCGACGACGAGGCCTTCGACGTCCTCATCGTGGGCGGCGGGCCGGCCGGGGTGGCAGCGGGCGTCTATGCGGGTGCGGAGGGGCTGCGCGCGTTGGTCATCGAGGATGTGGCGATCGGCGGTCAGGCCGGCACATCGAGCCGGATCGAGAACTACATGGGCTTCCCGACCGGGATCTCGGGCGCCGACCTCGTCTGGCGCGGCGAGATCCAGGCGATGAAGTTTGGCACTCGCTTCGCGATGCCGCGACGGGTGGCGAAGTTGGAGCGGCTCGAGGACGGATCGTTCTGTGCGACGTTTGACAACGGCCGGCGCGTTCGGGGACAGGCCGTCGTCGTCGCGACCGGCGTCCAGTACCGAAGGTTGCCGATCGACCGCCTCGAAGCGTTCGAGGGCGCCGGCATCTACTACGCTGCGACGGAGATCGAGGCGCGCTACTGCCGGAATGCCGAGGCAATCATTATTGGCGGCGGCAACTCGGCGGGCCAAGCTGCGATGTATCTCAGCCACTCAGCGCGACACGTTCGCGTCCTGGTGCGCGGGCAATCGCTCGCCACCTCCATGTCGAGGTACCTGTCGAGCCGGCTCGAGGCAGACCCGGCGATCACGATCGAGTACGGGGCCGAAGTCACCGACCTGCACGGCGACGACCATCTCGACGCGGTCACGATCCGCACCGGCGCCGACGGAGCGACGCGCAGGATCTCGACCTGCGCCGTGTTCGTCATGGTGGGCGCCGCCCCCAATACCGGCTGGCTCTCGGGGCTCGTCGAGCTCGATGGACACGGCTTCGTCCTGACCGGAGACGCGATCGGCGCGCATTCGCCTTACGCGACGTCGCATCCGGGAATCTTCGCGGTCGGCGACGTCCGCGCCAGCTCCGTCAAGCGGGTCGCAGCCTCGGTCGGCGAGGGATCGGTCGTCATCTCCAAGGTGTGGGAGCACGTTCGGTCGTAGAGTTCGCCGCCCGGGACGCACACGATCGGAGCGCCGGATCGGCGAACGGCCGTTTCTGGGAAGCTCTGCTGACTATCTTCCAGACTGTTTCGGGTGGCTTCCTGCCCGCCTGCTTCCGACCGGCGGATGTCCCGAAGCGGACATCTCCACGGGGACCGCTCACGCCCTCGCCGCACCTTCGAACAGCTTGTCCCAAGGTGTCGGGGATGGGAGCATACCACCGAGGAATGCCAGGAAAGCCTTCACGTTTGGATCGCCGCGTCGGCTCTCCGGCCACAGCGCCGTGAACACGGAACGCTCAGTGGCGAAGCTCTGCAGGACCGGCACTAACGCGCCCCGCTCGACGTAGGACGCGACGATATACATCGGCGAGACGCCAATGCCGCCTTCGGCTACCTAGATTGCCGCGACTGCATCGCTGAAGTCCGTGACGATGCCGGCGTTCGGCGTGAGTTCGACCGTGCGGCCGCCGATCCGGAACAGCCAGCGCAGGGCTTGGCCCGTACTCCGGAAGCGGATGTTAACCTACGCGGGCGCGTAGCGCCGGACCATGGCGGCGCAGAACTCCGCGAACTCGGCGCGGACCAGCGGCGCGCTGGTGTGGTGGGGCGAGATGCCCCGGTGCTCCGGGGTGAAGCAGAACGTGACGGTGACGTCGAAATCCTGCAGCGCCGCCATCTGCCGGTCGAACCAGTCCAGCGCCCCGGGCCGGAAGCTGTCGGCCCAGGACAGGCCGGTGCGCAGGTAGCGGACACCGAGCCGCCTCATCCACGCGACGGCCTCGTCGAGCCGGTGGTCCTCGAAGTGGAACCACTGGCACAGGCCGATCTCTGGCGCGTGGCGGGCGAAGCTCTCCAGGGCGATCTTCGGGGTGCCGTCCTGCCGGAGCAGGCCCATGTGGAAGTGCCGGTAGTAGGAGGAGCCCTCGGCCTCCTTGTGGCGGGTGGTGGCCTCCCATTCCCGCGGCAGGTCGTAGAGGCTGTACCAGTGGATCCGCGGCGCCCGCCCCGAGAGCAGCTCCAGGGTGCGGCGCAGGCCCCAGTCCTGCACCTCCTCGGCGCCGAAGGTCGAGACGCCGACCTCCGAGACCCAGACCGGCAGGTCGGTCACGGCGCGGATCTCGTCGAGCTTGGCCGGCCAGTCGTGGATCGACCACAGATTCCAGTCGAGGGGGAAGCCGTGCACCGCCACGGCGTCGACGGCGTCGAGGACGCCGCGTCCCTGCATGTTGCGGATGAAGACCGGGTCGATCGGCGAGATGCCGCCGAGCACGCGGATCAGGTTCGGGTTCGCCGCCCGGACCGCGTGGCCCGCCTCCTTGGCCATCTCGGCGAAGAGCAGCCAGTCGGGGTCGATCTCCGGGTCCCAGTGGGACTTGTTGTTGGGCTCGTTCCAGAGCATCACCGAGTCGATCATCGCGTGTTTCCGCGTCCTTGCCCGCTCTCGTCCGGCTTCGACCGCGCGGGGTATTCGGCCCCCAGCCCGTAGGGAACCGGCGCGGTTCGGCAGAGATAGATCTCCGCCTCCGGCTGGGCCGCGATGGCGAAGCCGCTCGCCCGCAGCATCGCCTCGATGCCGGCCCGGTTGGGGATCCACCAGTTCGTCCAGTCGTGCGCGTAGGCGCGCTCGACGAAGTGCATCCGCGGGTAACCGGGCCGCTCGAACTGGTCCATGTCCCAGAAGTCGTAATCCTCGGCGACGGGCTCGACCGCCCGGCTGCCGCGCAGCATCGACTGGAACACCAGGAGGTCGCCGGCCACGTGCTCGCGGATCAGGTCGAGGGCCAGCAGCGGGTGGCGCAAGTGGTAGAGCACGCCCATGAACAGCACGACGTCGAACCGCTCGCCGAGGGTGCCGACGTCGTAGACGGACAGGTTTTGGAACTCGATGTCGTGGCCGAGGCTGGCGGCGGCGAAGCGGGCCTGGGCGAGGTAGCGCTCGTCGGAATCGAGGCCGAGCACGCGGGCCGCGCCGCGCTGCTTCATCGCGATGGCGTAGAAGCCGCCGTTGCAGCCGATGTCGAGGACGCTCTTGCCGGTCAGGTCGGCGGGCAGCGCGTCGGCGAAGCGCCGCCACTTCACGCCCGGATAGTCGCCCAGGAAATGGTCCGGGGCGGTCCAGACGCCGCCGCCGAGGTCGATGTTGTGGAACCAGGGGCCGAGGGCGTCGGCCTGCCGGCGCAGGTCGGAGGCCGTCGCGGTGCGGTCCGTCATGGTGCGGTCCGTTCGTTGATCGACACGACCCGCCCGCCGCCGGGCCAGAGGGCGAGTTCGCTGCAGGAGGCCGGGTCGACGACGATCCGGTCGTAGGCGTCCAGCCCCAAGCCGAGGAGCCCGAGGAGGGCGGCCCGGATGACGTCGCCGTGGCTCACCAGGATCACCGGCGCGCCGTCCTGAGCGAAGCGAGCGAGGACCCGGCCGACCCGCCCCTGCGCCTCCGCCATGCTCTCGCCGCCCGGCGGGCGCGCGGTCGCGCGCTCCGCGTTCCAGGCGGCCCAGAGGGGATCGGCCGCGAGGGCGTCGAAGCTGCGGCCCGTCCAAACGCCGGTCTCGATCTCGTCGAGGTCGGGCTCGGTCGCGACCGTCAGCCCCACGGCCGCGGCGATCGGCGCGGCGGTCTCGGTGGTGCGCTCGCGCGGGCTCGCCAGCAGGGTGCCGGCGCCGCGCCCGGCGAGGCGGCGGGCAAGGGCGTCGGCCAGCGCCCGCGCCTCGGCGCGGCCGGCCTCGCCCAGGGAGACGCCCGGCATGCGCCCGCACAGGATCCGGCCGAGCCGGTCGTGGCTGCCGTGGCGGACGAGGAAGACCTGCCTCATGCGGGGCGGCCCGCCGGGAACACGGCGATCGGGGTCAGCGAACGCGTCGTCCGCTCCGCGCCCGCCGGTGCGCGGATCGCCATCACACGCCCTCGCCCGCCGCGAAGCGCAGGGTGCGGTCCCGCGCCTCCGCGTCGGTGAACTGCCGGGGCGGCGACTTCATGAAGTAGCTCGACGGCCCCTCCAGCGCCCCGCCGAGGCCCCGGTCGAGGGCGAGGCGGGCGCAGCGCACCGCGTCGATCACGATGCCGGCGGAGTTCGGCGAGTCCCACACTTCGAGCTTCAGCTCGATGTTGAGCGGCACGCCGCCGAAGGCCGTGCCCTCCAGCCGGATATGCGCCCATTTCCGGTCGGTCAGCCATGGAACGTGGTCGCTCGGACCGACATGGATGTCGCCCGGCGCCAGGGCTCCGTCGAGCTGGCTCGTCACCGCCCGGGTCTTCGAGAGCTTCTTCGATTCCAGCCGCTCACGCTCCAGCATGTTGAGGAAGTCGGCGTTGCCGCCGAAGTTGAGCTGGTACGTCCGGTCCAGCCGGACGCCGCGCTCGCGCAGGAGATTGGCCAGCACCCGGTGCACGATGGTGGCACCGACCTGGCTCTTGATGTCGTCCCCGACGATCGGCAGCCCCCGGGCGGCGAAGCGCTCCGCCCATTCCGGGTTCGACGCGATGAAGACCGGGATGCAATTCACGAAGGCGCAGCCGGCCTGCAGGGCGCAGTCCGCGTAGAACTCCGTGGCCGCCTGCGAGCCAACCGGCAGGTAGGAGACCAGCACCTGCGCGCCGGTGCGCCGCAGCTCCGCGACCACGTCCGCCACCGGCTCGGGCGATTCCGAGACCACCCCTTCGAGGTAGCGGCCGATCCCGTCGTGGGTCGGCCCGCGCCGCACCGTGACGCCCGTCTCCGGCACCGCGGTGAAGACCTGCGTGTTGTTGGGCGCGGCCAGGATGGCCGCGGCGAGGTCGCGCCCGACCTTGGCGGCGGCGACGTCGAAGGCCGCGACGACCGCGATGTCGCGCACTCGGTAGCCGCCGAGATCCGGCGACATCAGGCCGGGCACGGGCTCGCCGGGCGCCGCGTCGCGGTAATGGTGCAGCCCCTGCACGAAGGACGAGGCGCAGTTGCCGATTCCGACGAGGCCGACGCGGATGGGGGCGGCGTCCATCAGCGCCTCGGCCGCCCAGGGCGTGGCTCAGCCGGCGACAACGGCGCGCTCCTCGATGGCCGGACGCGCCCGGCGCGGGGCGATCTCGCGGGAGAACCACGCGATCGTCGCCTCCAGGCCCTCCTCCAGGGGCACCCGCGGCGACCAGCCGAGCAGGGTCTCGGCGCGGGTGATGTCCGGCCGGCGGCGCTGGGGATCGTCCACGGGCAGCGGCCGGCGCACGATCCGGGACGGGGTCTCGGTCATCCGCACCACGAGGTCGACCAGTGCGCCGACCGTCAACTCGCGTGGGTTGCCGAGGTTGACCGGGCCGGCGAGGGGCGTCTCCGCCGCCATCAACCGGAGGAGCCCGTCCACTAGGTCGCTGACGTAGCAGAAGGAGCGGGTCTGCTCGCCGTTGCCGTAGACCGTGATGTCGTCGCCGGCGAGCGCCTGGCAGATCACGTTGGAGACGACCCGGCCGTCATCGGCGCGCATCCGCGGCCCGTAGGTGTTGAAGATCCGCGCGACGCGGATGTCGAGGCCGTGCTGGCGCTCGAAATCGAAGGTCAGGGTCTCGGCGGAGCGCTTGCCCTCGTCGTAGCAGGCCCGCGGCCCGGTCGGGTTGACGTTGCCCCAGTAGGATTCCTGCTGCGGGTGCCGCTCCGGATCGCCGTAGACCTCGCTGGTGGAGGCCTGGAGGAAGCGCGCCCCGGCGTCCCGGGCAATCTCGAGCAGCCGGCCGGTGCCCAGCACGCTGGTCATCATCGTGTGGACCGGATCGGCCTGGTAGTGCGGCGGCGAGGCCGCGCAGGCGAGGTTGAACACCCAGTCGAACCGCGGCAGCGCCGGCAGCGGCTCCGTCACGTCCGCCTCGACGAAATCGAACCGCGCCTCGTTGGCGAGATGGGCGAGATTCGCCCGCCGCCCGGTCAGCAGGCTGTCGACACAGGTGACGCGCGCCCCGTCGGCGAGGAGCGCGTCGATCAGATGCGAGCCGATGAACCCGGCGCCGCCGGCGACGAGGACTCGGATGCCGCTCCTGGTTCCCACCATCATTCTCCCGAGTGCCTAGTGACCGATGATCGCGAGATCGGGCGCGCCGGAGCGCGCGGATCCGGGCCGCGCGCCCGCTTCGCCGAGGAAGCGTTCGAATTCCTCCGCGCGGGCGGCGGCGGTGTGCCGCGCGAGGATCGCCGCGCGGGCGGCGGCGCCGAGGCTGAGCCGATCCGCCTCGGGGCGCCCGCGCAGGATGGCCAGGACGCCGTTCGCGCCGTCGGGCAGCAGGATCTCGCGCTCCGGGACGAGCAAAGTGTCGAGACCGTCCCACCGGTCGGAGACCACCGGCGTGCCGCAGGCGCCCGCCTCGAACAGGCGCACGCTCGGGCTCCAGCCGGCCTGGACCATGTCGGCGCGGGTGACGTTCAGGGTGTAGCGGCTCGCCGCGTAGAAATCCGGGTGCCGGTCCGGCGGCAGGTGCTCGATCCGCTCGACGTTGGCGGGCCAGTCGATGCCGGCCGGGTACTGGGGACCCGCCACCGCGAAGCGGAGATCGGGCGCGCGGCGGGCAGGCTCGATCAGCAGGCGCTCCAGCGTGGGCTGCCGGTCCGGGCTGTAGGTCCCGAGATACGAGAGGTCGTAGCGCGCCGGGCGGTCGAGGGCCGGGTAGGAATCCGGGTCGACCGAGCAGTAGAGGGCTCTCGCGGCGGGCGCCCCGTAATCCCGCTCCAGGCGCCGCAGGGTCGGGCCGCCCGTGAAGGACAGGTAGAGGTCGTGATCCCGGATCTGCCTGGCCGCGAGGTAGGCGCAGGTGCCGGCCTCCAGGGCTGCCAGAGTGACCGGCGTGTCGATGTCGTAGAAGGCGGTGACGCCCCGCGCCCAGTCGAGCACGCGGTCGCCCGCGGCGATCCCCTCCGGCACGTAGGAGCCGACGACCACGGCATCGGCCCCGGCGATGGCGGCGCGATGCGCGTCGAGGCCGTCGAGGTCGGCGTAGAGGGCGAGGTCGCAGAAACCCGGCTCGGGCAGGTCGCGGTGGGCGGCGTACCAGGGCACGTCGCGCTCCAGGAACAGGACGTCGTGGCCGCGCCCCGCGAAGGCCTTAAGCAGCGCCCGGTAGGTGGTCGCGTGGCCGTTCCCCCAGGAGGAGGTTAGGCTGAGCCCCAGGACGACGAGGCGCATCGGGGCCGCCCTCACGCGACGCTCCGCCGGGTCGCGTCCGCCTTGCGGGCCGCCGCGGCCCTCAGGATCGCGTCGACCTCGACCGCCCGGCGCGCGTAGGTGTGCTCGGCTGTGATGCGCAGGCGGGCGGCCTCGCCGATGGCGCGGGCCCGCTCCGGGGTCAGGGCGGCGACGTGGTCGGCGACGTCGCGCCCGTCCCGGGCGACCAGCACCTCGGTGCCTTCGTCGAGGAACAGGCCGAGGCCCTCCCAGGCGTCGGTGATCAGGCAGGCGCCGGCACCCGCCGCCTCGAACACCCGGGTGGCGGGGGAGAAGCCGACCGCCGCCATGCTGTCGCGGGCGATATTCAGGACGGCGAGGGGCGTCGTGTTGAAGGCGTTGTGTTCGCGCGTGTAGACGTGGCCGAGATGCCGGACGTTCAGCGGCAGGCCGCGGCTCTCCCAGCCGTTGCCGCCGATGAGGAAAGACCGCTCCGGCAGGCGCGCCGCCGCCGCGAGGAAGAACTTCTCGACGCGGGCCTCGCGGTCGGGCAGGCGGTTGCCCAGGAAGGCGAGATCCGCCGCGAAGCGCGGCTCCGGAGGCACCGGGAAATGGGTCTCCGGGTCGAGCGCGTTGTAGATCGGGATGCAGGCCCGGGCGCCGAAGCCCTCGTAGGCCGCGACCACCGGCGGGCCGCCGCCGTAGGTGAGCACGAGGTCGAGGTCCGGCAGGGCGCGGCGGAGCGCGTGGTCGGGATCGGCGCGCATCTCGAAGAGCGTCGCCGGGGCGTCGACGTCCCAGAAGATCCGCACCGCCTCCGGGCGGGAGGCCGCGATCACGCCCTGGAGCAGCTCGTCGTCGAACACCCCGACGCCGCTCGCCTTGACGACCACGTCGGCCTGCGCGGCCTCGGCAACGACCGCCCGGGCGGCCTCGATGGTCGCCGGGTAGACGTTCACCGCCGCGTAGGGCGGGGGCTCGATGTCCCGGTGCTGCTGCCGGTCGAAGGCGTCCGGCTCGTAGAAGGTGATCGTGTGGCCGTGCCGCGCCAGGGCGGCGAGCATCCCCCGGTAATAGGTGGCGGCGCCGTTCCAGTAGGACGACAGCAGGGAGGAGCCGTAGAAGGCGATCTTCATGCGGTGGCCTCCAGGGTGGCGGGCGCCCGCAGGCTCGCGGCGATGGACAGGAGTTCCTCGGCGCGGTGCGCGCAGGTGTGGCGCGCCCGAATCGTGGCGAGGCCGGCGGTGGCGAGCGCCTGCCGGTGGCCGTGATCCGACCGCAGAGCGCGCAGGTGGCTCTCCATCTCGGCGCCGGTGCGGGCGACGAGATAGTCCAGACCCGGCCGGAACAGGCCCTCCGCGTCATCCCAGGGCGCGCAGACCAGCGGGATGCCGCAGGCGAGCGCCTCGAACACCCGGATCGTCGGGATGCCGGGCAGCCGCTCCACGTAGAAGCGCCGGGGCACGTGCACGGTGGCGAGACGGCGGGCGAACAGGCCGGGCGCGACGGCGTTCGGCGCCCAGCCGTGATAGCGGGCGCCGTAGCGCTCGAGCGTCGCGAGCGCCGCCGCGGGGTAGCGCACGCCGTAGATGTCGAGGGGAAGGCCGACCTGCGCGGCCGGCCGGAACAGGTAGGTCTCAAGTTCCGCGCTGCGCTCGTCGTCGCCCCAGTTGCCGATCCAGATCAGGCCGGCGCGGGCGCCCTCCCGAGCGGGCGGCCGGAACAGCCGCGTGTCGGCGGACTCGTGCCAGACGAAGACCCGGCGGCCCCACCCTGTCGCCCGGTAGACCGCGGCCAGGGTCTCGCCGAAGGCCAGCACGCCGTCGTAGCCGGAGAGATCGAACCGCCCCATCTCCTCGGGGGCACTCACCGCCCGGTGGTGGGTGTCGTGGAATAGGAGCGTGTAGCGCGCCCCGCGCCGCCGGGCGACGCCGAGGGCCGCCACCAGGGCCGGCTCGTTCCACTCGTGGACCAGCACGAGGTCGCTGTCCGCCGCGCGCTCGACCACCGCGTCGACATCCGCGTAGCGCGTGGAGGCAAGCTCCGGATAGGCCGCCCGGTAGGCGTCGAGGCCGGCCTCGCCGTGGTCGCGCAGGAGGTTCGCGAGGCTCCAGGCGTTCTCGGGCTCGTAGGCGGTCACGGCGTGGCCGCGGGCCATCAGGTCCCGCAGCACGCCGCGCAGGAAATGCGCGTTGCCGTGGTTCCAGCACGAGGCGAGCGAGTGGGTGAAGTAGGCGATCCTCATGCGGCGGCTCCCCCGAGCCGGGCCGGCGCCCCGGCGCCGAGGCCGCGCAGGACGCCGAGCACGCCCTCGACCATCGGCGCGACGCCGTATTGGGCGGCGTGCGTCGCGGCGGCCTGGCCGGCGGCCTCGCGCCGGACGGGATCGTCGAGGAGGCCCCGCACGGCACCGGCCGCCGCTTCGTCGTCGTCCGCGTCCACGAAGGCGGCGGCGCCGTCCCACAACTCGCGAAAACTCGGGATGTTGGAGAGCACCAGGGCGCAGCCGGCCGCGGCGGCCTCCAGAACGGCGAGGCCGAAGGGCTCGTAGCGGGCGAGCGAGACGAAGACCGGCCGGCCGGCGAGTTCGGCGGCGATGCCCGCGTCGTCGAGCCGCCCGAGACGCTGCAGGTGGCGCGTCTCGACCCGGGCGCCGTTCGGCCCGTCGACGGAGCCCGCGGCGCGCAGGGGTACGGACAGGCGGGCCGCGAGGCGGTCGAGGGCGGCGCTGTTCTTCGCCCGGTCCCAGAGGCGGCCGGCCGTGAAGGCGACGGGGGCGGCAGCCCGGGGCGGCAGGCCGCTCGGATCGCGCCCGTTGCGGACCACGACGGGCGGCCGCGCGAGTCCGCAGACCCGGGCGGTGGCGAGGGCGTGCGCGCGGGTGGGGGCGAGGAGGGCGTCGGCGGCGCGGCAGCCCCGCACGGTGAGGTCTTGGCGCCACGCGAGGTCGGCCGGCAATGGCCCGGTCTCGACGGCGTCCCACCACGTCGCGACGCAGGAATGGCACACGGCGGCCACCGGCACGGGAAACGCCGCCAGGGCCAGGGCGGGGCTGTGCAGGTGCACGCGGTCGGCCCCGCAGGCGCGGGCGAGATCCGCCAGCGCCCGCGCGGCGTCGAGCACGGCGTCCGGCGTCCCGGCGGTCCAGTCGAGGGGCAGGCCGGTGGCGACGATGCGGGCGCCGGTGTCCCTCTCGGCCGCCGAGATCCGCGCGTCGGCGGGCGCGGGTCCCAGGACCGCCACGGTCACGGCCAAGCCCCGCCGCACCAGGCCGGCGGCGAGGTCAAGGCTGTACTGCCAGACGCCGCCCACCGCGTCCGCGCTCATCAGGACGTGCGGCGCCGTCGCCGGAGGGGGGCTCAGCAGCACCCGCATGCGGCCTCCAGCTCGGATAACGGGAGGGGGCGCTCGTCCTGGATGTCGCTGAACTGGGTGAACTGGCCGAGGTAGTGGGCGTGTGCCCGCTCCCAGGCTTGGTCGTCGGGCGCGCCCCAGAGGCGCCGGTAATCGGGGGAGCTCGGGTACGGGTAGAGCGGGACGGGATCGTTCGCCCAGACCCCCTGGTCGCGCAGGCGGTCGCGCCACGCGGCCACGAGGTCGGGGTCGTCCCCCGCCACGGCGATGAGGTTCGCCTGCACGAACGGCACGGTACGGCGGGCGTGGATCAGGCGCTCCGCGAGGTCGTCGGTCGAGGCGCGGCAGCGCTTGTCGAGGGCGGCGCGGCCCGCCTCGGTCAGGCTCTCGATCCCCGCCTCGATGGAGACGCAGCCCGCCGCCCCGAGAAGGTCGAGCATGTCGGGCTTCCACAGGTCGATCCGGGTCTGGATCCCGAAGCGGACGTTTCGGGCGACCAGCGCCTCTAGAAGCGGCTTCTGCGGCAGGAAGATCTCGTCGACGAAGTAGACGTAGGTGACGCCCTGCGCGATCAGCCCGTCGATCTCGTCGAGGACGATGGGGAGTTCCCGGCGGCGATAGGCGTCGCGGAAGTCGATCTTGGCGCAGAACGAGCAGGTGTAGGGGCAGCCGCGCGAGGCCTCAACCTCGGCGCCCGGGCCGTCCGGCGCGGCGTCGAACCGGTGGTGGTGGTGCCGGTGCCGGGCGATCCAGCCCTCCGGCCAGCGCAGGGCCGGCAGGTCGGTGAAGCGGCCGGCCTGGGGCGGGCCGGTCACGATGGCCGCTTCGTCGTCTCGGACGGCGAGGCCGGGCACGGTCCGCAGCGTATCCGGGCGCAGGTCGGGCAGGCCGGCGAGCCGGGCGACGACTTCCTCGCACTCGCCGCGCACCGCGACGGCGCAGCCGAGCTTGTCGAGGACCGGCCGCGGCGTCGCCGAGCCGTGGGGGCCGACCGCCACGGTCGTCCCGCCCCGGCCCGCCAGGGTGTCGAGGAACAGGCGGGGCACCCGCAGCTCCGGCGGGGCGCAGCGCCAGAACAGGTAGGTGGGGGCGGTCGCCACCACCGTCATGGCGGGGTCGAAGGCGGCCACGCGGTCGGCGGCGGCCTCGGCGGTCAGGCCCTCGAGATGGGCGTCCACGAGCAGCGTCTCGTGGCCGGCGGCCACCAGCAGCGCGGCGGCGTAGCCGAGTTCGAGCGGCAGGTGCGGCTCGCGGCAGCCGAAATAGATGCTGTTGCGGTAGTCCCAGGGCGGGTTGACCAGGGCGACTCTCATGCGGCCGCTCCCGCGATCGGTGCCGCGCCGTCCGACGACACGCGCGCGGCGGCGAGCCAGCCGGCGAGGTCTGCGACGCCGTCGTGCCAACCCGTGAAGGGGGCGAGGCCGAGCCGCGCGACGGCCCGGCGCGTGTCCGAGACGTAGTAGCGCTGATCGCCCGGTCGCCAGGCCTGGAAGCTGCGCGATACCGGGTGCCCGAGCAGGGTGCCGACATGGTCGAGGAGTTGCAGCAGGCTGACCGCGTTGCCGGGGCCGCCACCGACATTGAAGGCGTGGCCCGCCGCGTCGTCGATGCGGGCGAGCGCCGCCCGGTAGACCGCCACCACGTCGCGCACGTGCAGGATGTCGCGCACCTGTCGTCCGTCGCCGTAGAGTGTGACCGCCTCGCCGGCGAGCGCCCGGATCAGGAAGTGGGCGACCCAGCCCTGGTCCTCGTTGCCCATCTGGCGCGGGCCGTAGATGCAACTCATCCGCATCACCGCCGCCGGGATGCCGAAGCTGCGGGCGTAGTCGAGGACGTACTGGTCCGCCGCTCCCTTGGAGCAGCCGTAGGGCGTGTGGAAATCCAGCGGCCGGGTCTCGCCGATGCCGCGCCGGCGCAGCTCCGGATCGGCCGGCAGATAGGCGTCGCCGACCGCCTCCAGGGCGATGTCGGGCAGGTCGCCGTAGACCTTGTTGGTCGAGGCGTAGAGGAGCGGCACCGGCCGCGCCTGCACCCTGAGCGCCTCCAGCAGGTTCACGGTGCCGAGGAGGTTGATCTCCATGTCGGCCCGCGGCGCGACGAGGCTCGTCGTCACCGCCACCTGGGCAGCGAAGTGGAACACCGCGCCGGCCTCCGCCACCGCGCGGCCGAGTTCCTGAATATTGCGAATGTCGGCGACGATCGGGACGATCCGGTTGCCGTGGCGCTGCCGCAACCACGCGAGGTTGGCCTCGACGCCGGGGCGCGAGAGGATGTCGTAGACGATCACCGCGTGGCCGTCGGCCGCGAGGCTGTCGGACAGGTTGGCGCCGATGAACCCGGCGCCGCCGGTGACGAGGATCGGCCGGCCGCTCACGCGACGAGGCCGCGCGCTTCGAGCTCGCGCCGCGCCTCGGCGACGCGATCGACGGCCTGCTGCTCGGCCACCCAGGCGGCGAGTTCGGCGAGGCCCTCGGCGAAGTCGCGGCGCGGCGCGTAGCCGAGCTCCCGCTGGATCTTGCCGATATCGGCGATGCAGTGGCGGATGTCGCCGAGCCGCGCCTGGCCGGTCACCTCTGGCCCGATGTCCTCGCGGCCCATGGCGCGGGCGAGGAGGCGGGCGACCTCGCTGACCGTGCGGTCCTGGCCGCTGCCGACGTTGTAGACCTGACCGGTGGCGGCTGGGTGCTCTAGGGCCAGCGCGAAGGCCTGCGCGACGTCCTCCACGTGGACGAAGTCGCGCCGCTGCGCGCCGTCCTCGAAGATCATCGGCGGCTGGCCGTTGTGGAGGCGCGCCGCGAAGATCGCCAGGACGCCGGTATAGGGGTTCGACAGCGCCTGGCCCGGCCCGTAGGCGTTCCACAGGCGGAGCGCCACGCCCTCCATCCCGTAGGCGGGGGTGAGCGTCAGCGTCAGGCGCTCCTGCATGTACTTGGTCAGCGCGTACACGGAGGCGAGCGCTGGGCGCTTGGTCTCCGGGGTCGGGATCGGTCGCATCGGCTCCCCGCGCGCGTCCAGGGGATCCCAGGGCTCGCCGGGCCGGCGCGGGCGGCGCACGACCTCTTCCGCGGTGGCGCCATCCGAGGTTCGGTAGAGTCCCTCGCCGTAGACGCTCATCGAGGAGGCCACGACCACGCGCTTCACCGGCGCCTCGATCAGCTGCTGGAACAGCACCGCCGTGCCGCAATCGTTGACCGAGACGTACCGCTCCACCGCGTACATGCTCTGGCCGACGCCGACCTCGGCCGCGAGGTGGACGACCCGGTCGATCCCGCGCAGGGCCTTGGCCACTGCCGCGCCGTCACGGACGTCGCCGACCTGGAACTCGACCTCGGGCGGCAGCGCCGCAGCCCCACTCCTGTTGCCGCCGTGGACCTGCTCGATCAGGTTATCGAGCACCCGCACGCGGTAGCCGCGGCGCAAGAGCTCCATGAAGAGATGGCGGCCGATAAAGCCAGCGCCACCGGTGATGAGCACGGATTCCGGCACGAGATGCGATATTCCCCTGCGAGGACTTAAAGCTCTGTAGATCAGGAACCGGATCCGGAAGAAACAACTCAGGTTAAATTCCGCTTTATGGCGGCAAAATTGCGCGTTTTAATGCTAAGTTTACGGAAAGTATGGGCAAATCCTCTCCGCAGACAACCAATCTTCACGGGACAATTCGCCTCATCTGGTCGGGGGCGGGAACCTCCCTAGACAGGCGCGAGGTCGGCTCTGCTCGAGTGGCATTCGGGAGTAGATCCTGCGTTATTTAGATTTCACGATAGTGAAGTCCGAGAGAGAAAATTGTTACACAAATATCCTGCAATTCTCGGAAGGTACACGGTGATTTGATCCAGCAATTCTGATGAAGAACCGCGCCAGCAGAAATGCCTCGCCAGCATCGCAGGAGACGCGTGGATGCGTGCGCCAGAGCCAGCCCCGCACAATCTGTCGGCTCACCGCTTCGGCAGGTTCTCGGGCCAGCTGAACCGGAAGCTCACGTTCGGACCCTTGACGTCCCCCCATCGCTTTGGTCCGGCCTGAGTGCGAGTTTTCCGGTTTTGTGAGACCCTGATGGGAGGAGCAGAGCCGTGAAGAAGAGCAGG